>PKQY01000009.1 GCA_017577895.1 Bacillota bacterium | reverse complement strand
AAAGAAACGGGACGGGCGAACCGTCCCGTTTTGTTTCTACTACCACGTCTGGATGGGGGGCATGCCGGGGGGAGCGTTGACGATGATGTTCCACGTCGGCACCACGTAGGCCACCAAGACGAGCCCGATCATGACGGGGATCCAGACGCTCCACCGTTCCAGGATGGCCGGCGTGGCCTGGACGTCTTCCACGGTGTCGGCAATGGGAAATTCCACTTTTTCCTTCGCTTTCGGCGCAAAGAAGAACAGGTTGGCGACGATGACCAAGAAGAGCAACCCTCCGAGAAAGGCCAGCGAACCGCCGATGCTCATGGCAATGTGGTAGGCGTTCCACGGCTCCTGCACCGGGTGGTCCATATAGGTGGTGAAACTCGTGCGCCGCGGGTTGCCCAACAGGCCGCTGAAGTACATGGCGATGGCCATGATGATCATGCCTCCGCCCCAGAGGAGCCCTTGCGCCACGCCCAGCCGGTTCATGGCGGCGGTCCAGACGCGGCCGGTCAACGTCGGGATGAGGTAGTACGAGGCGGCGAAAAACGTCAGGACCACCGTCGTGGCGATGGCCAGATGGAAGTGGCCGACGACGAACAGCGTGTTGTGGACGACCTGGTTGAGCTGGAAGCTGGCGTTGATGATGCCGGTGGCTCCGACCGGGATAAAGGCCAGCATGGCGATGAACATGCTGAGAAACCGCGCGTCTCCCCACGGCAGTTTGCCCATCCAGGCCAGCAGCCCCTTGCCGCCTTTTTTCCGGCCGGCCTGTTCCAACGTGCCGACGACGGCGAAGGCGGTCATCATGGACGGAAAGACGACGGCCAGCGTCAAGCCGACCTGCAAATATTTCCACCCTTCGGAAATGCCGGGTTCCGTCAGTTCGTGGTGAAACCCGACGGGAAACGAGAAGATGAGCAGCAATATGAACGCCAGACGGGCCAGCGAATCGCTGAAAATGTGGCTGCCGATGATTTTCGGCAAACTGATGTACCAGATGATGTACGTGGGCAGGAGCCAAAAGTAGACCAACGGGTGTCCAAAGTACCAAAACAGCGTCCGCGACAGCATGACGTTGACCGTCTCCGTCCATCCCAAAGCCCAGGGGATGAGCAAAAAGACGACTTCCACCGCCACGCCGAGGGTGGCCGTAAACCAGAGGATAAACGTGGCTACCGCCATGAAGGCGAACAGGGGCGACCGTTGTCCCGGGTGTTCTTTCCGCCAGCGGGCGTATTGGGTGATGACGGCGATGCCCCCCAGCCAGCTTCCGACGACCAGCAAGGCCAAGCCGATATAAAAGGCGGCCGAAGCGCCCATGGGCGCGTAAAACGTGTACAGCACCGTGGCCCGGTTGCTGATGACTTCAACGATGGCAATGACGACGCCGGCCGTCATCGTGTAAAAACTGGCCCAACCGAGCGTGCGGACGGACGGCAACAAGCTGCCGCCCAACGTCTTGGCCACGCCGGCTAAGGTGTAGGCGACGATGAAATACGTGGTGAACACCAGGGCCAACACGATGCCGTGGGCGGTCAACAGCTGGTAGTAGACGACGGGCATGACGTTCAACAGTCCGGCCCGGTCCAACACTTGCAGCAAACCGGCGATGATGCCGAGCAAAATCATGATGTATCCGACTATCAAGAGCGCGCTGATGAGGGTCCGATCTTGGCGGGAAAAGTCATAGACGGCCGAATCTTGGTTTCGGGAGCCCATAGTTGTCACTTGCTCTGCCATCGTCCAACCTCCTCGAAAATTAAGTCGTCGTGTCGTCGGTGACCGTCAGTGTGGCGAACATGGCCTGGTGCCCGACGCCGCAATATTCGTGGCACAAGATGAGATATTCGTCCGGCTTGTCAAACGTATGAGAGTAACGGCTCACGTGGCCGGGTATCAGCATCATGTTGACATTGGTGTGGGGAATGAACATGCCGTGCACCACGTCGGGCGTCGTCACGATGAAATGCACCGTCGAACCCTTGGGCACGCGGAGTTCGTTCGGGGTAAAACCGAACGAAAAACCGAGCATGACGGCTTCGTACTCTTTTTCTCCCACCTTGTACAGCCCCGGCTTGTCAAAAGGGGGTGTGGTGCGCACCGTCTGGGCGTCGACGATTTCCATGTGGCTGGGCGGCGTGAAACCGCCAATAAAACCGTAGATGCCCAAAATGACGAAAAAAGCGATGAGGATCAGCGCGCCTATCGTGAGCCAAATGCGTTCATACTTATGTACGTGCAATGTCCTCTCACCCCTTCACGGAAAACCGTTGTTTCTCATGGCGTGTTACGTGCGTAGCACAAATGCCCAAAAGGAAAGGGCCCAGGTCACGACGATAAGCAGTCCCAGCAACAGCGACAAAAACAGCGTTCCCCGGTACGAAATGGATTCTTCCTGGAGATCGTGTTCTTGTTCCGGTGTGCGCATCGGTGCACCCATGTCGGTCCCTCCTTCTTGCGACTCTGTACTTAGGTTGTTCCCATAATGGCCAATTTATCCAAGAGCGCAATAAAAAACCGCCCGAAGCCGTTTCAAACGATGAACTTCGGGCGGTTTTCCTACATGCCCAAGTATTGGGCGTACAGCCGGCGGGCCGTGGCGACATCGTCGGTCCCTTGCACCAGCACGCGGCCGTCTTGAAAGAAGGTGAGCGCATGCTGTTTGAGGTGCAGGCGGACAAGGAAACGGTTTTGTTCCACCCGGCCGTAGCTGGAAAGGCGTTGCGCCAAGGCTTGCAGGTCGTGGCGGACCGGTTGGGCGGGCCGGATTTGCACCGTGTTTTTGCCGCAAAGCACCGTCTCTTGGATGACGGTTTGTTGCTCCTCGAGAAAACGGAAGCGCCGGTGGGCGCAGACGGGGCAGTCGGGACGGCGTTTGCCGTCCAATGGCAGTCGGCTCAACTGGTTGTGCCACAAATCGACGGAAAGCAGCCAGTGCCACAATTGGCCGTAGTTCCCGGTCAAATATTTCAGCGCTTCCGTCGCCTGATAAGCGGTGATGAAATGGACGACGGGTCCGATGATGCCGGCCGTCTCGCACGTGTCGGTGCTGCCCGGTTGGGGCGGCTCCGGATACAGGCAGGCCAGGCAGGGCGTTTTTCCCGGCCAAAAAAAAGCGCTGCTGCCGCTGGCCGCAATAATTCCGCCATACACATACGGAATGCCGTATTTGACGCTGACGTCGTTCAGCAGATAGCGGGTTGCGAAATTGTCGGTGCCGTCCAGCAACAGATGGACGTCCGAGAGCAGTTGGTCAGCGTTTTGCCACGTCACTTCGGTGACATGGGGTTCGATTTCAACGGCGGAGTTGACGGCGGAAAGCTTCTCTGCGGCCGCCGCCGCTTTCGGGTTGCCCTTTCGGGCGTCTTCCTCATCGAACAACATTTGCCGCGGCAAATTGCTGACATCGACGATGTCGCCGTCGATGAGCCGGATGTACCCGACGCCGGCGCGGGCCATATGATTGGCCAAAGCGGCCCCGAGGGCGCCTACGCCTACGATGGCGACGCGGGCCTGGCGCAAGCGGCGCTGTCCCTCTTCGCCGATGGGGGCAAACCGGATTTGCCGAGAGTAGCGCTCTTTTTCTACTTCGCTCAACGGTGGCAAGAAGTCTGCTGCACGGATGGGGTCGCGATGCATTACAAGCCGCTCCTTTCCCTTTCTCGTCACCATTATAGCAGAATCGGTGTGCTATAATGAGAACAGCGAAACAGGATGACCGGCGGCCAAGGGAAATTCGAAATGGCCGCGGATGACAGAGGACGGAGGACGGATGACGATGTCGATGCGGACCGTGTGGACGGCGCTCGTGGCCGTTTTTGTCTGGATGGCCGTCGTCGGCGGGGTGACGGCCGATGCGGCGCAACCGGTGACGCGGGAACAAGTGTTGGATATCGCGAAAGAGCTGGTGACGCCGGGCGGATGTCCTTCCTTGACGTTGGCCGAATGCACGCTGCCCACGGCGTTTAAAATCCGGGAAGAGATTGCCGAGATGTTGGCCCAAGGCATGGAAAAAGAGGAGATCATCCAAGCGTTGGTGGACAAATACGGGAAGGGCATTCTAGGAGCGCCGGAACGGAAAGGCTGGGGACTGGTCGTCTGGTCCATGCCGTATGTCGTGATGGGGACGGCCGCGGTGGCCCTGGCCGGCTGGCTATTCCACCGCCGTCGCCGGAGCGCGGCCATGGCGGTGAACCTTAAAAGGGCCGCCGATGAGGAGGAAGAAGAGACGATTCAACAAATGTTAAAAAAATACTTGTAATGGGATGCATGTCTTAGGGATGGCAAAAAGTGCATGTATGAACTGTTTCCATCGTGTGATCCTATGGTGTGAACCGGATGGCAGAATCATGAAACGCAAGGGGGTTGCACGGTGGAAACGAACCAATGGCCGACACAACAGTTGGCGTACGTCCGTTCGGAACTGAACCGGATTCAGACCATCGCCGGCACGTTAGCCAGCATAGAACAGCAACATTTTCAAGATTTGATGGACATGGCCGACGCCCGTCTGCACCAGATGGCCCTGGAAGAACAAAGCGCCGCCCGGCAACTGGGGCAAGTGAAACAAATTTGCCTGGCATTGCTGCAGACGCTGGACGAGCTGTCCGAATTCCCGGCGGCGTCGGCGGACACCCGGTGATGGGCCATGTGGAAGTGGCTCGCCAATTTGACCCGCAGCTTGATGAATGAAGTGGCCGACAAGGCCGTCGAGCGAATGGCTCGGGACCAATATACAGAAAATTTGTTCGAACTGGTCCCGGTCGCCCGCAAAGTCGGCCCGGTCAACTTGATGGAGACGGTCATGCGGGCCAATTTGGGCCTACCGCCGGCCCGCCCGTTGGGCAGTTATCGGCACTTTTCGCCGTGGGAACAGTTTTTGTTCAACCCGGTGCATCTGTTCCGTTTTCCCACGCCGGAAGACGTTATGGTGGACACCGCCGTCACCATCGGCCCGCGGGCCAAAAAGCCGTTGACGATTGCCATTCCCATCATGGTCGCCGCCATGTCCTTCGGCGGCGCCTTGAGCAAAAGCGCCAAAATTGCCCTGGCCAAAGGGGCTTCCATGATCGGCACGGCCACCAACACGGGGGAGGCGGGCTTGCTCAAAGAAGAACGGGAAGCCGCCCGCCTGCTCATCGGCCAATACAACCGGGGCGGATGGTTGAACACACCGGAAAAATACCGCCAACTGGATGCCATTGAAATCCAGTTGGGCCAAGGAGCCCAAGGGTCGACGCCGCAGCGGACGTCGGCGAAAAACATCGGCCCCGATTTTCGGGATACGTTCGAATTGCCCGAAGGCGCCTCTGCCCAGATCCGTTCCCGATTGCCCGGGGTGAACACGAAAGAGGACTTCATGGCCCTCGTCCGGCAGTTGCGGGAAGAAACCGGCGTGCCGGTCGGGCTGAAAATCGCCGCCACCCATCACCTGGAACAAGAACTTCAAATTGCCCTCGCCGCCGGCGTCGATTTCATCACCGTGGATGGTGCGGAAGGGGGAACCCATGCGGCGGCGCCCACCCTGGAGGACGACCTGGGCTTGCCGACGCTGTTTGCCGTCACCCGGGCAGCCAAATATTTGTGGAAACAAAAAGCGGTCGGAAAAGTGAGCCTCATCGCCACTGGGGGCTTGAGAACGCCCGGTGACTGTTTGAAAGCGTTGGCCTTGGGGGCCGATGCTGTCTATTTGGGAACGGTGGCGGTGATGGCCATGGTCGGGGATCAGGCGGCGAAAGCCATGCCCTTTGAACCACCTACCAGTCTGATCGTGTACAATGCCAAGGCGACGGCCAAATTGGACGTGGAACGGAGTGCCCGCAACTTATTCCGCTTCCTGAACGCGACGGTGCGCGAAATGGAATTGGTATGCCTGTCTTTAGGAAAGACGAGCCTGAACGAGGTGACCCGTTCCGACTTGTGCACGTTGGATCCGTTTTTGGCCCAGGCCACCGGCGTGGATTTGGCGTATGTGGCCCGCGACGAACAGCAGTCGTTTTTCGAAGCGTGGCGTCGTCCGACCGAGGTGCCGCCTTTTACGCCGCCCGCCGAAGTGTACACGGAAGAAACCGAAATGCCCCGGCTCCATTGAATTGCCCGGAAAACGAAAAGTCTGCCGCCAAGCTCAACCGAGCCCGGCGGCAGACTTTTTTCTCGATTGTTATTTTTGATGATGAATCGATTTTTTATGAAGCGCTGTGGCCGCTCAACTTGCCGATGGCTTGTTCCAATTGTTTCACCGTGATCGGCCCCAGATGCCGGTAGACGATGCGCCCGTTTTCGTCTAGCAAAAAGCTGGTGGGGATGCCGGTAATTTGATACGCCTTTTTCGCTTTTCCTTTTTCATCGAACAAGTTCAAGTACGTCACCTGATATTGTTGGATAAACTGTTCGGCGCGTTCCCGTTGTTTTTCTTCCGTCGTCAAATTGATGCCGACAAAGCGGACTTGATGGCCGAATCGCTTTTCCGCTTCCACCAGTTCGGGCATTTCCTCGTGACACGGTCCGCACCAAGAAGCCCAAAAGTTGAGAAAGACCGGCTGACCGAGCAAATCATTCAGCGTGACGCGATTCCCGGAAGCGTCCCGCAAGGAAAATTCCGGTGCGACATGACCTTCCAGGGGCAGGCGGGTTTCCGCGCCGGTGAATGCCTCCCCGAAGAGAAATTGATACGCCAGCAACCCCCCGCCGATCACGAGGAGCAGCGCAATGATGATGCGTTGCCGGGTTTTCATGGGTAACACTCCTTTGTCACCGCAAAACTTCTTCTTGCATCCAATTTACCATGTACCGTATTTCATGTAAAATGATTGCACATGACAAAATGTTGACGGCCCGGGGCACAGACGAAAGCGGGTGGTGGGATGATCGTCCGGTATGAATCCGATGGCGTTGTGCTGTTTGCCCAGGATGATCACGGGCAAGTGTCGGGACAAATGGCGGTCCATTGGGGGAACGGCGAATTTTTACCGGTAGAAAAAGCGTATCGGGCATCGGTAGAGACGGCGGCGGCCATGCACGACTGCGGTTGGCGGGAAGCGGACGAGGTCCTGAAGGTCGGGGACGACGGCCGCTTGCACGATTTTACCACGTATCCGCTGGCAGACCGGCTGAAGCTGTACCGCCAGGGGGTCGATGCGGTGGAGGGAAAGGACGCGTATGCGGCCGTGTTGTGCAGCTTGCATTACAGCGGGTTTGTCCAAGGCATGGGCGGCTTGACCGGCGATGCTGAGCACATGGTGAACCGGTATTTGACCGCAGAATCCGAGCGGCGGCACCGCTTGGCGGCCCAATTGGCCGATTCGTCAACGCCTGTGCACATCGCCAACGACGGCCGGTTGGACGAACGAACGATGCATCATTTTCATTTGTTGCGGTTGTGGGATTTGCTTTCCCTTCTCCTGTGCATGACCCGGCCGGGCAGTTCACCGGAAACGCGGGGAGCGTGGTTTGGGCAAGGAGAAATTTGGATGCCGGCGGCTCCTGGGAAGATGAGGCCGGTGGCGGTTCGCTGGGCGGGGGAAGACCGGCTCGTTTTCGCGCCGTTTCCGTTTGTGAAGCCGTTTGACGTATCCATCCCGTATCGGCGGGTTCCGGCGGCTGAGCGCGCGCTGCTGCAAGAAAAACGGCGATTGGATCAATGGCCGCCCCACACGTTGCACGTTCGGTTGGATGCCGCGTGATGGAAACGGTTCCCCATTGTCAAAATGGCGCCGATGCGTTACAATACAAGTACAAGAAAGTCCTGCGATGCGCGTCAGTCTCATTTGGTTTCGAACCGTACCATGACATGAGGGAATCCTACATCAGGCTGTGGATGGCAAGCCTGCTCGACAGGACGTCAGAAGCAGCCTTGCGGATACCCACCTGCGAGAGCGGGTTCGTGAAACAACTGAGACGACGGCATGGTGGGAATGCGCGGACGAAACCTCCTGTCACAGGAGGTTTTTTCATTTATTTTGCCGTTTTATTATTTCTACTGTTTTGGCACGAAGCGACTACTGGATGGAAGGAGCTATAAAATGGAAGAGATTTTGATCGTCGAAGGAGCCCGTACCCCCTTTGGTTCGTACGGGGGTTCGCTGAAAGACGTCTCGGCCATGGACTTGGCCATTGTCGCCAGCAAAGGGGCCATGGAACGGGCCCAAGTGCAACCGGAACAGGTCGACAACGTTGTCTTTGGCAACGTCATTCATACAGCGCCCAACGCGGCGTATTTGAGCCGTCACATCGCACTGCATGCCGGGGTCCCCATTCATGCGCCGGCCCTGACGGTCAACCGGCTGTGCGGTTCCGGTTTGCAGGCGGTCGTATCGGCGGCGCAAAGCATCCGCTTAGGAGAGTCGCATCTTTCCCTCGTCGGCGGGACCGAGAGCATGAGCCAGGCGCCCTACATGTTGCGCAATGTCCGGTTCGGCGGCGGGCCGAAAATGGACGACATGCTCACGGCGTCACTAACGGACGAGTATTGCGGCATCGGCATGGGGATCACCGCGGAAAACTTGGCGAAAAAGTACAACATCAGCCGGGAAGAACAAGACCAATTCGCCTACGAAAGCCACATGCGGGCCGCCCGGGCCCGGGAAGCCGGCAAACTGGCGGAGGAAATCGTGCCGGTGACAGTTCGGGATCGCAAAGGTAGAGAGACGGTGGTGACGGAAGACGAACACATTCGTCCCGATACGACTTTGGAAAAGCTGGCGAAATTGAAACCGGTCTTTTTGAGCGACGGTACGGTGACCGCCGGCAATGCCAGCGGCATCAACGACGGTGCAGCGGCGTTGGTGCTGGCCAGCGAGTCCGCTGTCGTCCGCCACGGCTTAAAGCCATTGGCCCGCTTGGTGTCCTGGGCGGTGGCGGGGGTGGAACCGGAGATCATGGGCATTGGCCCGGTGGCGTCATCCAAAATCGCGTTGGAGCGGGCCGGTTTGCGGCTGGAAGATTTGGATTTGGTGGAGATCAATGAGGCGTTTGCCGCCCAGTACTTGGCTGTCGAAAAAGAACTCGGCTTGGACCGGAACAAAACGAACGTCAACGGCGGTGCCATTGCCTTGGGGCACCCGGTGGGCGCCAGCGGGGCACGGATCTTGTTGACCTTGCTGTACGAGCTGAAACGGCGGCAAGGAAAACGGGGGCTGGCTGCGTTGTGCATCGGCGGCGGACAAGGCATCACCGCCATCGTCGAATTGGTGTGACCGTCGCCGAAAGGACGCAAATCGGCCACTGCATGAAGCAGTGGCCGAATGCGCAACCTGTTAGATGAAGAGGGCTGGAACGCATGAAAAAAGCCGGACATGAGCCGGCTTTTTTCGCTGCGTTGGCCCCCGCTTATCGATTTTTAAAGAAATCGGCGTTTTTCTTGATGAATTCTTTTTCTTCCTCGGGAACAAAGTCTTCCATGTAAATGGCGTTGACCGGGCATTCGACTTCGCAAGCGCCGCAGTCGATGCACACTTCGGGGTTGATGTAATACTGATCTTCACCTTCATGAATGGCGTCCACGGGACATACTTCCACGCATGCTGCCTCTTTGACCCCGATGCAGGCCGATGTAATGACAAATGCCATGAATATTTCCCCCTTTGATGTTCTCAATAACTCCTATTCGGTTGGGAACGCCAAAGTCCTTCTATAAAATGCCTGCGCCCACGCAAATTCTCCTCTTACATACTAAGGAAAAACGACACAATCTGTCAAGAACACGTCTCCTCGGCTCATTGTATCCATGTATTTTCGGGATTATGCGTTTGCCGGTACTCATGACAAATTTGTCAAACCATAAAGCACCCCCCGGCATCCCATACTAAACAGTGGGCAGGATGCCCGACCCGACGAAAGGGGGGTGTGACATGACCCAAGAACAACAGGAAGATCGACAACCGCTGCAAAACCGGGCGGAACATCCTTTGGAAAAAGTCATCGGCACCACGGCGAGTGAGGATTCGTCCGCCGGAGCCGGTGTCCACGACGATGTTCCTGAATCGCCGGAAGCGAAACTGGCACGAGAAGAGAGCGCGTTCGATGCCGAACTGGCCCAGGAAGTGGCGCCACCGTGGCCACATGGCGAAAGGAATGCGGCGGACGAAAGGAGGCGCGCCGACGACGGGCTGGGTGGACAAGGGCTGGGATGGACCGGCATTGTCTTGTCCATATTGGCTTTTTTCATGTTTCCCGTCATTTTAGGCATTGCAGGCGTCGCCTTTGGCTATTTCAGTTATCGACAAGGCGCCCATACGTTGGGCATTTGGGCCATGGTGTTGGGCGGTTTGGCCGTGCTGGGTGCCCTGCTGTTTTCGCCGTATTTTGTGCGGTGACGTTCCAAACCACTTCTCACCGGGCGGTGGAAGTGGTTTCCTTATACATTCCTTGTTCCGTAAAGTGGCCCGATTCGTATTCGTAGGAAATGGCGGCCAACGCATATAAAGCGGCCGTTTCTGTGCGCAAGATTCTTTTGCCGAGGGATATGGGAATCATGCCTTGGGCGACGGCTTGTTCCACTTCCGACGGGTCAAAACCGCCTTCCGGACCGATGACCAGCAAGATGCGGCTTCCCGGTTTAGTCGGCTCAAGCGCCCGTTTCAACGATATGGTTCCTTCTCCTTCGTACGCCAAAAGCGCCGCGTCGAACTGCTCTTCCAAGGCCAACAGCTGGAGCCAGGAGACGGGCGGTTCGATGACCGGAATCACGCTCCGCTGGGCTTGTTCAGCCGCTTCTTTTGCGATCTTTTGCCACCGATTCCGGCGGCGCGCCCCTTTTTCTTCATTCAACAGGACGACGGTGCGCGACGAGGTAAAGGGGATGATGCGGCGGACCCCCATTTCGGTACACTTTTGCACCACCCAGTCCATTTTGTCCCCTTTGGGCAAGCCTTGAGCGACGGTGACCTCCACCGGTAGTTCCCGGTGTTCTTCTAATTCCTGGATGATATTGGCCGTGACCGATGATTCCTGAATCGCGGCAATGACGGCCAACACATCCCGGCCGCAACCGTTGCTGCAGATGATGCGGTCGCCCGGCTTGCAGCGCATGACGCGGACGAGATGATGGACATCTTCTCCTTCAATGCAGACCGTCGTGTCGGTCATCTGTTCCGGTGATACGAAATAGCGTTGCATGGCGCCCCCTACACATCGTATTCGACCTCGTTTTCCTTTGTTTGTATCACCTTTGTCCCGTTTTGGCAATAGCACATTGCGGCCGTCGACGATGCTTTGTTTTTGATTCGAAATCCTTTACTATGAAATGGGACGATTGTCAAAAAAACGAAAGGAGTGGGACCATGTACGACGTCGCCGTTGTCGGCGCCGGGCCGGCGGGGGCCAGCGCGGCGTTGTTTATCGCCAAAGCCGGGAAAAAAGTGGTGTTGCTGGACAACGATCAAGGATTGACCCGGCGGGCTTGGGTGGAAAACCACTATGGCGTCGAGAAAATTTCCGGCAGCGATTTGGTCGATCTCGGACACCGGCAGGCGACCCGTTTTGGGGCCCAGTTGGTGAAAACGAAAGTCACCGGCATCCAACGGAAAGGCGAAGGGTTTGAACTGGCGACCGATACGGGAACGTATGAGGCCCGTTATGTCATCTTGGCCACCGGGGCCTCGGTGGAACTGGCTCAGGCGGCCGGAGTGGAGACGGTGCCGGGTACCGAACCCCGGATCAAGACCGTGGTCAAAACCGACCCGGACGGTCGGACCAACATCCCGGGCATTTGGGCGGCCGGCACGTGTGCCGGGGTGAGTGTCCACACGATTATCACCGCCGGCGACGGTGCCAAGGTAGCCATCAATTTGCTCAGTGAAATGAACGGGGAACGGTACGTCGACCACGACGTTTTGCAAAAATGACGAGATGGGGTTCCGTCGGTTCGAAGGCGGAATCCCCTTTTTTTCAATCATGGCGGCATGATTGACAGATTCCTGAGAAAAATGATATGTAATGGGTAGCAGAAATAGAGATCCAAGGCCCCAGTGTGCCTATGACGAGGGTGGGATGGGTTCAAGGAATTGTAAACGCTTACTGATTTCCAAAAAATGGATATTGTTTGAAGGGGGAGACAACATGCTGGAGGACAGAGTGCGGGAGTTTATCCGGGCGTGCAAAGAGCAGTTGGCCAACGGGAACGAAAAAGAATTGAAAGCGATTTCTTACCTGGTCAACCCCAAAATTCATTTGACGTATTGGGATATTGCCGATATTTGTCAGCTGCCGGTGGAAGTCGTCTTCGAACTGCAAGAAGCCATTGATCACCGGAAAGGCAAATATTCCCACCTCGTCGAATTGTATCGGATGCGTTACGCCATGCGTTAAACATGCGTAAAAGGAGTTCGGACATTGACGGAAGCACAAGAATTCCAGTGGACGAAAGAAGCATTGCAGCGACGGGCAGCAGAAGCTTGGGAAGAAGCAGCATTGACGCCGGAACGCGTCTTCCTGTTTCGTTTTTTGCAATTTCAATTCACGTATGACGATACCCGTCGAGAATGCCGGATTGAATGTCCCGTGACGCCGGTCCTCTACAACCCATTAGGGATGGTTCACGGTGGAATATACACGTATATTGCCGACACGGCCATCGGACATTTAATTTTCGGTATCAGACGGCCCCGTATGTTACGTTGGAACTGAAGACATCTTATTTGAAGTCGACGACCGGAGGCAAATTGATCGCGGTGGCCCGTTACGTGCGGGAAGGCCGGCGCGTCCTGTTTGCCGAGGCGACGGTCGAAAATGAACATGGCGAGCTGTTGAGCGTATCCACTGGTACGTTTTACCGGTTGGAGAAGCGTTGAACAAAAAGGTTTTGGCAAGATCACCCCATCTCTGGCACGAGATGGGGTTTTTTTGTGGCGAAAACGCTCGTTTTTTTGGAGAAAAACCAAATTTTCTTCCGGACTCGTTGACATTTGCGGTCCGATGTGTTTTTTTGAAAGTAAAGACAATAATGATCCGGTGAAGCCGGTGAAAGGGTGTTCCGCCATGGTTCATCTGGATCCGGAGACGATGGAAAAAATTCAAGCGTTGCGACGGGAAGTGGACCGCATCGACGAAGAGATTGTACAGGCGTTGAAGCGGCGCATGGACTTGATTCGTCAGATTGCCCTGTTGAAGGAGGACCCCAAAGCGGTGACCAGCTTGGCGACCTCCATGCGCCATAAAGAAATTTTGGAACACGTGGGCAAATGTGCCAAAGAATGCGGGCTGGATGAGGAAATGGTGCAGGAGTTGTACCAAATGATCTGTTGGTACGCCATCGACAAGCAGTTGGAGTTGTTTGAAAAAGACGCTGAGGCATAAGGGAAGCCGCCAGGTTTCATACTATCATGGGGTACTAGAAGGAAAGGGTCCCTGTGATCGATGAAACCGAGGAGGCGATACGGCGGTGAAAAAGACGGTTTACCTCATGGTGACCTGTTTTTCGGCCTTGTTGTTGACTGCTTGCACGCCGGCTCAGCGGCCCGCCGATGAGATGAATGACCGGACCAAATACCCCAACGACCTGATAGCCCCCGACAACGGCGACGCCAACGGGGTCCTTCCGTACGGGGATGATGACGGGTTGAAGCGGACGGGCAATCGCTGGCACGACTGGATGGGACAGGACCGGGTTCAGCCGATGGACCACAACCGTACCCGTTAGCCTTTGCGGGCTGTCCTTTCGCGCAAAGAAAGGACAGCCCGTTTCATGTTTGGACGGCCTTTCTGGCGGCGAAAACAACTGTTGCGGGGAACTGGTCGCCCGTCATCGGGACGTGTATGATATATTAAAGAAAAACGTTAAAGAAAAACGGTTACGGAAATGAACAAGGAGTCGCAAGCATGATCTATTTGGACAACAGTGCCACGACGATGCCATATCCGGAGGTCGTCCAGACGGTGCAGGATGTCATGACGCGCCATTTTGCCAATCCGTCATCCCTGCACGATTTGGGCGAGAAGGCCCATCGGCTTTTGTCGGAAGCCCGTCTACAGGCGGCCCGGATTTTGCAAGTCGATGCGGAAGAAATTGTGTTTACCTCTTCGGCGACGGAAAGCAACAATTTGGCCGTCAAAGGAGCGGCCTTCCAATATGCCCGGCGGGGCAAACACATCATCACCACGAGCGTGGAACATCCGTCGGTGGAACAGCCGATGGCCCAGCTGGAGTCCGCCGGTTTTGAAGTGACGCGCCTGTCGGTGGATGCCCACGGCCACATCAACTTAAAGGAACTGGAGCAGGCGCTTCGGGACGATACGATTCTCGTCAGCCTCATCTGGGTCAACAACGAGACCGGGTCGGTGCAGCCGTTGGCGCAAGTGGGCCAGCTGTTGAAGCGGTACCGCCGCGTGTTGTTTCATGTGGATGCGGTGCAAGGGTTCGGCAAGTTGCCGCTGGACATCAAAGCGTGGGGCATCGATCTGCTCAGTTTGTCGGCCCATAAGTTTCACGGACCGCGGGGAGCCGGACTGCTGTACGTCCGCAAAGGCGTTATGTTGACGCCGCTGTTGGCCGGCGGAGGCCAGGAAGGCGGCGTACGCTCCGGGACCGAGAATTTGCCGGCCATTGTCGGAATGGTGCAGGCTATGGGTAAGGTGGAACAACAACGCCACCAGCAGTCGGCCCGTTTGCGGAGTTTGCGGGAACGGCTGCAAAAAGGCATTGAGCAAATACCAGAGGCTACGGTCAACAGTCCACCCGATGGTGCGCCGCACATTCTCAACGTTTCCTTTGCCGGCATCAAGCCGGAAGTGTTGATTCACGCCTTGGAACAAAAAGGGGTGTACGTGTCGACCCTTTCGGCCTGTTCGGCCCGGCGACACCAATTGAGCCGTGTGTTGTTGGCCATGGGGTTGGGGGAAGAGCGGGCCTCCACTTCCATCCGCATGAGCCTCAGTTACGCCAACACCGAGGAAGAAATTGAAGCAGCGGTGCGCATCTTGCAGGATACGGTCGGACAGCTCCGCAAATGGGTGGAGGTGTAAGCGTGAAAAAACGGATCATGGTTCGCTATGGCGAATTGGCGTTGAAGGGGAAAAACCGCGGGGATTTTGAGGCCCAATTGGTCCAAAACATCAAGGAAGCGTTAAAGCCGCTGGCGGAAGCGGAAATCGAGAAAGCCTACGGCCGGCTGTACGTGTTGATCCCGGAAGCCGACGCCGACGAAGCGGCCCGCCGGCTGCAACGCGTGTTCGGCATCTCCTCTTTCAGTTTTGTCGAGGAAGCGCTGCCGGAATTGTCGGCCATCCAAGCGACGGCGTTGTCACTCGTCCAGCGGCAGATGGCGGAACGCTCTTCCCCGACGGCGACGTTCCGCGTGCAGACACGGCGGGTGGACAAACGGTTTCCGCTCACGTCCATGGAAGTGAGCCGCCGCGTCGGCGGGTACATCAAAGCCCACGCACCGGTGCAAGTGGATTTGTCCCAGCCGGATGTGGAGGTGCAGATCGAAATTCGGCAAGAAGGGGCCTTTTTGTTTGCCGATGCCATTCCCGGCGCCGGCGGTCTGCCGGTCGGCGCCAGCGGCAAGGCCATGTTGTTGCTCTCCGGCGGCATTGACAGCCCGGTGGCGGGCTGGTTGACGATGAAAAGAGGGGTGCGCCTGGAAGCGGTTCATTTTCACAGCTATCCGTTTACCAGTGAGCAATCCCGCAAAAAGGTCGAAGATCTCGTGCAAATTTTGACCGAGTACGGCGGGAAAATCCGGCTGCACGTCGTGCCGTTTACGGAGATCCAGACGGAAATTCGCAAGGCGTGCCCCGAATCCCTCGGCATTACCATCATGAGGCGCATGATGTTCCGCATTGCCGAGCGCCTGGCCGAACGGTATAAAGCCCTGGCCCTGGCTACCGGCGAAAGCCTCGGGCAAGTGGCGAGCCAGACGCTGGAAAGCATGCTCACCATCAACCAGGTGACCCGCCTGCCGGTGCTTCGGCCGTTGGTGGCTTACGACAAGCAGGAAATCATCGCCTTGGCGAAACAGATCGGGACGTATGAGACGTCCATCCTCCCGTATGAAGATTGCTGCACCATTTTTACGCCGAAAGCGCCCAAGACCCGGCCTCGGCCGGAGGAGGCAGAAGCGGCGGAGAAGCACTTGGCGGTGGAAGAACTGGTTCAGCGGGCCGTGGAAGGGACCGAATCAACCTGGTTTTATCCCGGACAGCCGAAAAAAGAATTTCAATACTTTTAACGGGATGGCCGAAAGCGTCATCCGCATGCATGCAGCGTCTTCTTCTGTCCAATACTATTTGTTGGGACAGAGGAAGGGGCGTTATGGTCATGAACGGGACGTTGCTGAAGTGCTGGCAACTCTTTGACCGAACGTATCAGCGCATCATGAAGCTGGAACCGGTGGATCCGGCACGAGAAAACCTTTTCCGCGTGCAAGTGGTTCCCTATCACGGGCCGTTGTTGCAAACGCCGGATGGGGCGTTGATTCAGAACGGGGATCTCGTTTGCAAAATTCATCTGTATAACTGTTTGCTCATGCGCAAGTTGCAGGGTATTACGCATCAAAACCGATTGGGGCTGTTGACATTACGGGAAATTCGCCGTTCACTGCCCGGGCTGGCCGACTACATTCGGACCCATCCGGCGGAACCGTACATCAAGGGAGTCGTCGGCACGACCATCTTGTACCGAGGGGCGACCCAGCTCGGTTTTACGGTGGCCGAATTGCCCCCTTCCGTGTTCAATTGGCTCAAAAATCGCTACCTGCTGTGGATGTTGGGAATCTGCCATCCGGAAGGGAAGCGCCGGCTTCGGCGCAACCCGGAAAAGTTGACTGTCAGGCAGTTGTTTATGACGAAGGAGCAATTGTACGAAAAATACGGCGGCCTACAGGAGGAGCGCGATGCCAGGAAAAGTGTTGCTCGTCACGGAGACGATTGCCGGGCATGGCCATCTCCGCGCGGCAGAAGCGATCCAGCAGGCGTTACAACTGGTGGCACCGGAGGTGGAGACCAAATTGGTCACCACCATGCCGTTGGTCAGTTCCGCCTTGGAAAAAACGGTGCGGAAACTGTATATGAACACGTTGAAAGTGGCGCCCAAAATGTGGGGATGGGCTTACGAGAGCGAACGGGTGACCAGCGTTCTGTTTAAGGAAGCCCTGGCCCGGACGGTGGCTTTGAAGTTGGAGGAATTGGTGGAAGCCGAGAAGCCGGATGTCGTCGTGTGCACCCACGCGTTTTCGTTGGGCGCCTTCGCGTTTATGAAGCGAAAAAAGGCGACGTTTACCCTCGGGGCGGCCATCACCGATTTTGATCTGAACGGCTTTTGGGTGCATGGCGGAGTGGATTTTTACCTCGTCAGCAACGAACAGCTCAAACAAAAAATCATCCGGCGGTTTGATGTCGAAGCGTACAAAATTTATGTCACCGGCATCCCCATCGATTTAAAGTTTGCCCCCCTCTTTCGCCAGCGCGATCGGGCGGCGGTCCGGAAACGGCTGGGCATCGACGAACAACAGCCGTTTTTGCTGATTACCGGCGGGGGCAGCGGCTACGGGCCGCTGGAACAAGTGGTTCAACTGCTGGACGCGTTGGAAGACGAGTTCGTCCTCGGCGTCATCACCGGACAAAATACCGAATTATACCTGAAGTTGCTGGATGAAAAACCCCGCCTGCGGCATCCGCTGCGCCTGTACGGATACGTCGACAACATGGAAGATTTTATGTTGGCCGCCGATTTGTTGATTTCCAAACCGGGGGGCTTGAGCGCGTCCGAAGCGCTGGCCAGCGGGCTGCCGTTGATCATCATGCAGCCCATCCCCGGACAAGAAGAACGAAACAGCCGCTTCCTCGTGCAGCAGCGGGTCGCCTTGAAGGCGGAGACGATGGAAGAGGTGGCCGACTTGGTCCGACACCTCTTGCACCGTCCCGGGCTGTTGCAGATGATGCGGGAGGCGGCGGCGCGGGCCGGGAAGCCGTATGCGTCGTTGCAGGCCGCCGGCATCATTTTGGATTACTTGGCGCTGCCCGTGTTGGAGACGCCGATGCCGAGCAACTGATGGAAGGTGATTTCCGGCCGCGAACGGAGACGAATGTTGAGGCCGGTCTGACCGAGCCCCTCGCTGATGTAAAAGGGTCGTTGCCGATAATAGTGCAGCCCTTTGATGATGTCCAGTCGCGGCAACGGACCCATCCGTTTCAAGTGATAGGCCCGGGGCCAGTGGATTTGTCCACCGTGGAAGTGGCCGGAAAGCAAATAGTCGTAGTGAAACCGGGCCATTTTGAAAATGATGTGCGGATCGTGGCTCAACACGAGCCGGACGTCCCCCTCTTGAATGCCGGAAAACGCTTGTGCCACGTCGTCATGGCCCGAAAAGGCATCGTCGATGCCGATGATGGACAACACGTGTTCCCCACATTGGATGCGCCGGTTCTCATTCCGCAAGAGAACGATGTCCATTTCCTCAAACAGGCGCAACAGTCGGGCAAAATCTTCCCCTTGTAGCACGTAATCGTGGTTTCCCAACACGGCGTAAATGCCCAATGGCGGTTTCAACGTTTTCAGCACGGCCAAATACGGCCGCAGCTTGTCCAACGATTCGCGCTTGTCCAAGTAATCGCCGGTCAGGGCGATGAGATCCACGGGGTGATCTTGGATCTGTTCCAGTAATCTTTCCGGCGTGATGGAAATTCTTTCCATGTGCATGTCGGACAAATGCAAAATGTGCAAACGGCGCGTGTCGTCGACCGCCGTTGTTTCATGTCGAATGGGCAAAGTCAATTGCTTGACATAGGGCCGATACGTGGCCCGGTGGGCATGGTACACGAGCCCCGCTACAGCTAGTGTTCCGAAAAGCCCTAAAAGCCCCAACAACACGGAATCCCACTCCTCTCCCTCCGTAAAATCATATTCCTACTATACAAGAGCGTTCCGATGCACTCCAAGTGAAAAAGATTGGCAAATCGTTGGGATTCTTGGTGAAAAACCGGTAGGAACTTGCCTGTTGATGTCGAAATAATTGATCATGAAAGATTTGTCAGATGAAGGGGGAGGGGCGTTGTTTCCGCACGAACCGGTAGCCTATGTGGACGAGTTGTTGCGGCAATGTCTTCAACTTCATGCGACGGATTTGCATTGGGAACCGGAAGAAAATGGGTATCAAGTCCGGGTTCGGGTAGACGGGCTGTTGCGTCGATTGGATGCCCTAGAGGACGAGGCGTTTTGTATGTCGGTGTCTTCCCGCATCAAGCTGTTGGCGGGAATGGACATCGGGCAAAAGCGATTGCCGCAGGACGGTTCCTTCGTCTGGGAAGGGGCTGGGCGAAAGGTGCCTGTTCGCGTGTCGACCATCCCGACGGTGGCCGGTGAAAAATTAGTATTGCGCATTTTGGATGGGCGGCGTTTTCGTGATTTGGACTCATTGGGGATGGGCGGTTTCATGCAACAGCTGTTGCGGCGGGCGTTAGATCGTCCGGGTCTTGTCTTGGTGACGGGGGCCGCCGGGGCGGGCAAGACGACGACGTTGTATACCATTTTGCAACAGTTGCGGCTGGAGCAGCTGAATGTCGTGACACTGGAGGAGCCGGTGGAATATCGGCTGGACGGGGTGTATCAAATTCAGATTAACCGTTTGTCGGGATTAGATTTTGCCGGCGGTTTGCGGGCAGTGATGCGGCAAGATCCGGACGTCATTTTCGTCGGCGAAATCCGCGATCCGGAAACGGCCCGCATGGCGCTGCGGGCGGCCATGACCGGTCACTTGGTGCTGTCTACGTTACATACGGCGGAAGCGTGTCAAGCGCCGCTTCGGTTGATGGAAATGGGGGTTGAACCGTATCTCGTGGCGGCGGGGCTCAATGCCGTACTGGCCCAGAAGTTGGTGCGAAATGTATGCCCGAGCTGCCATGGACTGACGACCGCTTGCGCCCGTTGTAACGGAAGCGGTTACGTCGGTCGGACCGGTGTCTTCCAACTGCTGGTCATGGCCCCCGCATTGCGAGAAATGTTGCTGGAAGCACCGTCGTTGATTTCGTTTCGAGAACGGGCGCAAGCCGGCCATTGGTTGACGACGTCGCCCCGCTTTGAACAGGAAGAGCCCCTTTTCCTAAAACCGCTACAGCAGGAAAAGGGAGCGATCCCGTCATGAGACGCCATCGGTGGCATCGAATGCCGGCCAGTCGGTGGGCGTGGTTTGCTGAACAAACGGCGGAGTTGTTGCGTTGCGGAGTGCCGTTGCGGGAGGCCCTGAAGTTGTTGAGCCGCAGCACCGGTTTCCCCCGGAGTGCGATTCAACGGGTTTTGTTTCATTTAGAAAGAGGGAACTCGTTTTCCCTTTCGTTGGAAAAAGCGGGTTTTACACCGCTGTTCGTCTCCCTCATTCGTGCGGCGGAACATTACGGAGGGTATGTCCAAGCGTTGCGGGAATTAGCCCGGCATTATCGGCAACAGGCCAACTTGTCGGCGCAAATCCGCCAGGCGTCGATTTACCCGTTGTTGGTGTTGTGTTTGAGTGTCGCTGCGTTTGGCTTTTTGCTGTTTTTCGTCTTGCCCCAGTTTGTGCTCTTGTATGAGACGTTGCAGGTGACATTGCCGTGGTGGACCTCGTTTTTACTCCGAATCGGCCAATGGTTTCAGCAGTTTGGCATGGCCTTCCTGTTGCTTTTGTTGGCTGCTTTGTTGACCGGCGCGGCTTTTTTCCGGACCGCTGCCGGCTTGCGGCTGCAACGGGCGGTGATGTATCGTTTTCCGGTTTTTGGAAAATGGCTTCAACTGCGCAACAGCCACTACTTGGTGCAGCAGTTGGCATTGATGTTAAAAAACGGTGTTCCTTTGCACACCGCTTGGATCACATTGGCCCGTCATTGTCCTTGGAGTACGGTGCGGCCCGCGTTGGAACAGATGTTGCAGTCGTTGGAACGGGGACAGCCGTTCAGTCGGTCGCTGGTTCAGTATCGGCATTTTTTTGACCCGTTGTTGCCGGAATTATTGCTCATCGCCGAAGAATCTGGGAAGTTGGGGGACACGTTGGCGGTGTTGCAGGACCAGTATGCGGAACGGCTCGTGCATGAAAACCAATGGATGGTCAAAGTGTTTGAGCCGATGTTGATCGTCCTCGTCGGCGGCGTGATGGGTTTGATGATGATTTCCTTGCTCGTGCCGATGTTTCATCTGGCGAGCGGATGAATGGTGGAGGGGAGGAAAGCGGCTTGAAACCAATAAAACCAATATTTTATAAGCAGTCCGGTTTCACCATGGTGGAAATGATCGTGGTGTTGTTCGTGATCAGTGTCGTTCTCATGATCGCGCTGCCCGATTTACGCCAAGCCGGTGTGAAGGCCCAGTTGACGACGTGTGAAGCTAACCAGCGACTCATCCGCACGCAACTGGAAAATTATTATATGGATCATCAGTATCGGTATCCGCTGCAAGACCAATCATCTCGGTCCTCTGATGCCATTTTGCAGCAGTTGGAAGCGGAACATTATTTGCAGTCCGTTCCGGTATGCCCGGCCGGCGGCACTTATGACATTCAATATGGAACCGATCATGTGACCGTATCTTGTACCGTTCACAACGAACTGGGGTTGGAACCCGAACAAGAGGGAGGCGCCGATGAAAAACAGTAAACCCGCGCCCGGGTTCACGCTACTGGAAGGGATGGTTTGTATATGGCTTTTGTCCACAGTGTTGTTCTTGCTCGTACCGCATGTGGAACGCAGCATGGAAAGAAGATGGATGGAAGAATTGGTGGGAAATTATTTGGCGGATTACGCCTATGCCCAGTCGTTGGCCATTAGCCAAGGGGTTCATGCGACCATTCAGTTTGTCCCGGAACAATATTTTTACATGGTCCGTTTAAGAAACACAACAGTGAAAAAGGTCTCTTATCACCGTCGCATTCGCGTTGACTCCAATTTAGGCTTGCCTTATCCGCATGGGGTTCGCTTTGACAACCGGGGATATGTTCATCAAGGAGGGACCATTACATTGTCTGGAAAATATGAGAAGAGACGGTTGATCATCCAATTGGTGACCGGACGCATCCGGGTGGAAAAAGAATGAGCCGCCGGCGGCTGACGGGAGAAGGCGGCTTTGTGTTGGCGGAAATGTGGGTGGCGCTTTTGGTGTTGGCTGTCTGCGCGTTCGGTGTTTGGACTGTGGCAGAACAAATGCGGGAAAACCGGCAAGAACGGGAATGGCATGTCGAAGCCCTCATGATCGCCCAAAGGGTCATGGAAACCGTGGACGTTGACCAGTGCCGCCCCCGGGAAGAACCGGTGTCGGGGCGGTGGTCCAGCTACCGGGTGCGCGTGGAAAGGGAGACTCTGATGGACGACTGGATGTGGTGCCGGGCCACAGTGTCATGGCAATCCGGGAAAAGGAGGAGCGAGCGAAGTGTGGAACTGGGCAAATTGGTGCCCGCGATTTCACCGACGTTTGCCCCTTGAATCAGCGGAGTACCGTCGAAACGGTTGGAGATGGCGGCATCAGAACGGTTTTACCTTGTTGGAAAGTTTGTTGGCGTTGACGCTGCTCGCCATCGTGGTGGCGGGCGTGAGCAATTGGACCATATCCTTTTTAAAACAGGAAAACCGGTGGCGAAATGAACTGTTGTTGCAATCGGAAAGTTTACTGTTCTTTCACAACTTAGCCCTGGAATTGCGGGCCGCTGAACGGCTGGAGATGCGGAACCGGATGTTGTATGCCACGGTTCCGGAATTGGCGGATCCGGCGAAGTTGACCTGGACAACGGTTTCGTACCAATACTATTTGGATACGGAAGGCCGGTTTGTTCGCCGGATCCAGCGCCAGGGCAGTTACGAGGGCTACACCATCATGTTGCAACACATTCAACAGTTGCACATGGAAATTCAAGCGGACGGCAGTCTTCAGCTTGCCGGACGGACGGCACTGGGCGAGGCGGTTCATTCTTTTGCCTGGACCGTTGTGCCGCGATTGGGGGGACGTGCGCATGCGACGCCGCGGGGAACAGGGGAGCGTGCTTATGGTGACGCTCGTCTTCTTCACGCTGATTTTCCTGATGGTGGGCGGTTGGATGACGAGTTGGCTGGGACATGAACGGACGTTGGCATTGCATCAAGAACATATCCAATGTGTGTATTTGTTGGATTCTGGAGTCGCATGGGCGGCGCGCCGATTGGCTGAAGACCCTTTATGGCCGGGGGGTCATTTGACCGTTCCGGCCGGTCGCATCGAGGTCAAGGTGACGACTCGGACAGCCGAGAGGCAGGAATTGTATGTGACCGCTTGGACGACCCAGTCATCGGCCGCCGTGCAAGTCTGGCTGGACAACGACGGCCAACTGCGGTTGTGGCATGAGGTGCGGCCCGGCTTGAAGTGAATCGGACGGCTCCATAGGCGATTCGGAGGGCCAACTGTCACGGCGGCACATATATTGCATTAGCGACAACTGATGGATGGAAGGGGAAGGCGATGAGAGCGAAAATCCGTATCGGTAAACCGATGTTTGTCGCGTCAGATACCCGCGAAGTGCCGGCGGGACGCCAAGATCACGTTCGGGTGATGGTGCCCGTCGGCCAGCACCGCCTGCCGCCGTTGCCGTATGCCTATGACGCGTTGGAGCCGTACATCGCTGAGGAGATCATGCGGCTACACCACACCGTCCACCATCAAGGGTATGTGGACGGCCTCAACCAGGCGGAGCGGATGATGCAGCAGGCTCGCCAAACCGGGGATTATGCCCTGCTGAAACATTGGGAGCGGGAAGCGGCCTTTCACGGGGCCGGCCATTACTTGCATTCCATTTTTTGGCGGAACATGTCGCCCCAGGGCGGGGGAGAACCGGACGGGTTGCTGGCGAAGATGATCGTGGAAAGCTTCGGCAGCTTTCGGGCGTTCAAGCAGCACTTTACGGAAGCGGCCAACCGAGTGGAAGGCGTCGGCTGGGCGATTCTCGTCTGGTCGCCCCAGGCCCGGCGCCTGGAGATCTTGCAGGCGGAAAAACATCAGATGAACAGCCAATGGGATGTGGTGCCTTTGCTGGTGCTGGATGTGTGGGAGCACGCCTATTACTTGCAGTACCGGAATCGCCGCGCCGAATATGTGGACGCCTGGTGGAACGTCGTCCATTGGGACGACGTGAACCGCCGGCTGCACAAAGCCATGGGGGTATCGCCGGAAACCGCCTGACGGAAACTGCTGCCATTTGTGAAATTTGTTAGCTATGTTAAGAATTGCCTTTCATCCCATTCAGTTACTAACCAACGGATGCACGAATCATGTTAAGATCACCATGTCATAACAAATCAAGGAAGAGGATAGGATGAGAGGCAAATATGGCAAAAAATTGACGGCATGGATGTTGAGCCTGGCGTTGTTGGTGACCGGACTGCTCTTCACGGCGGCGGTGCCGGCGGCGGAAGCGGCCACCAGCCGCAGCGTATTGGCCGACCGCATCGTGCAGACCGGCCTCAAATATTTGGGAACGCCGTATTATTTCGGTGCCCGTTCAGGCGATACGCGCCGCTTTGACTGTTCATCCTTTACCCAGTACGTCTACTACGTCAACGGCATCCAATTGCCGCGGACGTCCCGTCAGCAAGCCAAAGTGGGTCAATATGTCCCCAGCAGCCAATTGCAAAAAGCCGATCTCGTGTTTTTTTCCACCAAACGGAACGGACGGATTGACCACGTGGCCATCTACATGGGGAACAACCAATTGTTGCACGCGTTGCCCAAACCGGGCGTCACGGTGACGAAAGTGAACTCCTATTGGAAAAACACCTATGTGGGTGCCCGCCGCGTGTTCTAATACGCAAGACGATGCATGAACTGCTCTTCCTTTGAACCGCTTTGTCTCTTTACTAAAACAGACGAAAAGAAACGGACCCGGTTTCACCTCGACCGGGTCCTTTTCGTATTTGCGAAAAGTTTATTTCCGTTGCGCACAAAGGGCGACCCAATCTTCCATCTGCATCGTTTCCTGCACGTGCAGGCCGTGCCGTAGCAACGCTTCCTGCACCTCTTTTTGTCGGGCGGCGATGACGCCGGAAGCGATGAACAAGCCGTTCGGTTTCAGGTGATGGGGCACGGCAGGAGCCATCCGGATGATCACGTCGGCAATGATGTTGGCGACGATGACGTCGAAGGTCTCGGTCACGCCGTCGAGCAAATGGTTTTGCCGCACATCGATGCGGTCCGTCATGTCGTTGATGGCGGCGTTTTGACGCGTGGCGTCCACGGCCACCTCATCGAGATCCAAGGCCAGCACCCGGCTTGCCCCCAATTTGGCGGCCAGGATGCTGAGGATGCCGCTGCCGCAGCCGACGTCGGCTACGGCGTCCCCCGGCTGAACGTGTTTTTCCAAGGCTTGCATGGCCAACTTTGTGCTGGGATGGGTGCCCGTGCCGAAGGCCATGCCCGGATCCATTTCGATGATCAGTTCCTGCTCGGTTCTGGGGGTGTACGTTTCCCACACCGGTTTGACGGTAATCCGTTCCGTGACGTGCAACGGTTTATAATACTTTTTCCACTCGTTGGCCCAATCGGTCTCATCCACCGTTTCGACACTGAACTGGTTCGGGCCGAGGGACAGGCCGTGCTGGGCCAAGGCGTTCACTTTTTCTCGAATGGTGCGGATCTTTTCCGGAAGGGAAGGGTTTTCTGGCAAATACGCTTTGACGATGACGCCTTCTTCGGGATAGTCCTTCGGGTCCAGCTGAAACGTCTCGCCGAACCGTTCGGGCCAAGGCTGCTGCATGACGGCCGCATCTTCAATGACGACGCCGTTGGCTCCGGCTTCGTGAAAAATGTTAGCCACTGCTTCGGTGGCTTCGGCGGATGTATGAATGCGGATTTCTGCCCATTTCATCCCCATCAATCCCTTCCCGTAAGGTGTACCCAATCTATATGTTATGCCGACATGCCGCCGTCGTCACAAATTCATACCATATTATGTCACAAGTCGGAAACGGGAACAATGGAATAAAGATGACGTTTTTGCCCATCATGGATCTTACAAAACGAAACGACGGCATGAAGAGAGGGGATCGGCCTTGTCTTGGAATGAGTATTTGTTTTATTTGTCCTCCCGCTGGATGCGGCGCTGGGCCGGAACCGAACCGGCCGGCGAAGAAGAGGCAGCAGGGCGGGAAAAAGAGCCTTGGCCGCAATGGTGGTTCGGGGTGCTGCCTCTGTCGTTTAAATTGATGTTTAGCCGCCTCCGGCAATCCCGCTGATCGGTTTGGGAGGAAAAAACGATGGGCCAGCCGGGAACATTGTTTTTCGGATGTTCCTTCCTGCTGGCCTTTTGCCTTATGAGCGGAGGAAAAACAGCCCTCCGTTGATGACGTCGATCTGGACCCGGGGCTCGTACTGCCACTTGACTTCCTTCAGTTGTCGCCGGTACGTGGCGGTCCACGTTTCGTCTTCCGCTTCGGACGCCGGCGCATCCACCGGGGTTTGTTCATCAGGATCGTTCTGATGATTTTCAGGATGGTTCTCCGAGCGGTTGCCGTTGTTCCGGCGATGGGCCGTTCGACCCGGATGTTCCTCGTAAAATTGTTTCAGGCGGGCTATTTCTTCGGCCATCCGTTCCCGGGCTTCCTGGGCCCAGCGGACATCTTGCGCCTGCACGTGGGCCGTGAGCCATTGTTGGATGATCTTGTTCGCCTGTTCCAACGAGATCGCCGCCGGCACCGTGTGCACCCGCGGCGGGATGCGGGGGGACAGGCGGCATTGTCGCAACCGTTCCATGAAATGGGGCGACACCTCGCCGGAGACGAGGTTGACGCCCAACGAATGGATTTCATCCCGCTTGCGGTCGCAAATGTACTGGACGTTGCAGTTGAGGCCGAGCCAAGGGACGACGGCGGCAACGGCTCGTTCCGTTGCGTCGGTTTCTTCATACAGCCGCGTCCAACGGCCGTGTTTGGCGGCGGAGGAAAACATTTGCAGCAGGCGGGGGGATCCGAAGGCAAAGTCTTCGCCTTCCGTCCCGTCCGGCGCCTGTTCCCGGTCAAAGATGAACGTCAAGGTCATGGTTTGCGGCGTCATGCCGGACCGTTCCACAAAAGCCCAGTACAGGGGGCGGTTCGTCAAATCTTTGTCGGCCAGCTCCGACAGCTTGACCCGGAGATGCCCGGGTCCTGCTTCCAGCACGTGGCTGCCGGTGGCCTGGAAGTAACGGAATACATACTGTTGCAACTGCTCCTTATCCACATGCATCACGTTCCACTGTCTGATGTTGCGCGGTGACCGTTTCGTGCAGTTGGTTCCCCAGTTTTTGCAACTGTTCCGCAAACGACTGTTCGTCGTGGGAGCGGATGAACAGGTTCGTCACCTTTTTTTCGATGGTTTTGGCCCATTGGTGGCGCTCCAAGATGTCGTCCAGGCGGCCGATGACGGACTCAAACAAGTTGATTTTTTCGTACAGCAGGCGAAGGATGTGGGCTTCGATGGTCCCGTTGGTGGTCAAGTTGTAAATGTGGACCGTGTGTTGCTGCCCCAGGCGATGTACCCGGCCGATGCGCTGTTCCAGGCGCATGGGATTCCACGGCAGATCGTAGTTGATGACGTGGTGGCAGAACTGGAGGTTGATGCCTTCGCCGCCGGCTTCCGTCGCCACCAGCACTTGGGCCCGGTTTTGGAACAAATCTTTCATCCAGTCTTTTTTGCCCCGGTTGAAACCGCCCCGGAAAGGGACGGAACGGATGCCCCGTTCGGCAAGCATGCGCATGAGAAATTCTTGCGTGGCCCGGTATTCGGTAAAAATGATCACTTTGTCGTCGATTGTCTCAATGAGTTCCAGCGCTTTTTGCGCTTTGGTGTGTTGCTTGACTTGTTTCGCCACGTCGACCAGCCGGAAAATTTCGGCCCGGAGAGGCGAGTCTTCCGGCAGCTTTTTGAACATGTTCACCAGCGTCACGAACACCGCGTCCCGGCTGCTGCACACTTCCCGCTGCAAGGTGATGAGGGAGAAAATGCTGGGCCTCAGCCCTGCCTCCAGGGACGCCTGCTCCCGGACGAACCGGGTGACGGCGTCGTACAACGCCCATTCTTCCGGCGACAAATCCAAATACACGCTTTCCACTTTGCGGTCCGGAAAAGGCAGCGATTCTTCGCTCCGGCGGTTGCGAATCATGACGTGGGAGAGCCTGGCCTGCAATTGTTTTTCGTTTTTCGGCTGCCGTTCCCCGGCCATGAACTGGGAGGCGAAGCTGCCCGGCGTGCCCAACTGGCCCGGTTTGAGCAATGTGATGAGGTGAAACAGTTCTTTCAGGTCGTTTTGCAGCGGCGTGGCGGTGAGCAGCAGGCAATATTTCTTGTTGATCTGGCGGACGAACTGGTACGATTTCGTCCGCGGATTTTTCAGCTTGTGGGCTTCGTCGACGATAAGCATGTCGTAGGCGGTGGACAGCACTTTGTCGCAGTTGGGCGAACGTTTGGCCGTGTCCATGGAAACGACCAGGATGTCGGCCGCGTCCCACATGTACGGTTTTTTGTAGGCGACGGCGGGAATGTGGAATTTTTGGTTCAGTTCCCGGGTCCACTGGAGCACGAGGGAGGCGGGGACGAGAATGAGGGCTTTTTTCACCAGTCCCCGGACCATGTATTCCTTTAAGATGAGCCCGGCTTCGATGGTCTTGCCCAGTCCTACTTCGTCGGCCAAAATGGCCCGGCCGCACATGTCGTTCAATACTTTTTTGGCCGTCTCCAATTGATGGGGGTAAGGGGTCAGATGGGGCAGGCGGATGAGACATTGCAGTTCGTCAAACGAGCGGACCGCCGTGTGACAGGCCGCTTCGTACGCCAGCTGGTACATCTCCCAGCTGCCCCAGGGACCGTCGAACCGGACCCGTTCTTCGAACGCCGGCAGCCAGTCATCGGCAAAGGTGATGGGCAGTTGGTCATTGCGGGACATCATTTCCCCCATGCGTCAAAACCTCCGGATGTTGGTACTGTTAGCTTGTCCTTCTTCTTGTTTTTCATGTGTTTGACCCGTTCCCGGCCAACCGTACCGGAGCTTATGGTATGATAAAGCTGGCAGATCATGGGACGCTGTGCCCCATGTACATGCGGAAGAACTGCGGCGGCACATGGAACAAAACGGGGTCCGGCTGCGTTGGATGGACGACGAATCGTGAAAAGTGAACGGGCCGTCAGCCAACTTCCGCTTGTAACCGGGAAACATGTGCCATATAATGTAGGTGAAGACAATTGAAAAACATTTCTGGATGACGATGGAAGGAGAGACCGTCACGCGATGACGGCGCCGAAGGAGCAAGTCCCGGGAGGGGCGAATCTCTCAGGCAAAAGAACTTCCATCTGACAGATCTCTGGAGAGTGCCATTGGCCACCCAAGGGGTAACTTTGCTGACCGTGTCGGCAGCAAAGGGAAACTCTCAGGTACCCGGACAGAGATAAAGAAGCACCCTTCTTTATCTCTGTCTTTTTTTTTC
The DNA here is from genome assembly GCA_017577895.1 of Bacillota bacterium. Lineage (GTDB taxonomy): Bacteria > Bacillota > Bacilli > ZCTH02-B2 > ZCTH02-B2 > Bacillus_BB. The sequence continues at coordinate 21,824 of PKQY01000009.1, read as the reverse complement.
ATGAACCAGCCCATGCTAAAAAGCAAGAAAGCGAGGCGATGGACGATGACCGAAAGTAAGACGCCCTTGTACCCGGTGTATGGACAGTACGGCGCCAAAGTGGTGGATTTTCACGGCTGGGCATTGCCGGTCCAATTTTCCGGCATTCTTCACGAGCACGAAGCGGTGCGCCGGCGGGCCGGACTGTTTGACGTCTCCCACATGGGGCGGGTGGTGGTGGAAGGTCCCGATGCGCGGTCGCTGTTGAACCGGCTGGTGACCAACGACGTGGCGCGGCTGTCGCCGGGCCGAGCCCAATATGCGCTTTTTTGCACTCCCGACGGGGGGACTTTGGATGACATTTTGGTGTATTGTCTTGCGGAGCAGCGGTATTTGTTGGTGGTCAACGCGGCCAACCGCGCCGCCGATGTGAACTGGATCGAGCAACACGCCGCCGCGTGGCAGATGGATGCGGCCGTCACCGACGAAACGTTCCGCTGGGCCATGCTGGCGTTGCAAGGGCCGGCCGCCGCGGCGCTCGTCCAGCGTCTGACGGAAGCCGACGTGGACGGGATGCAGTCGTTTTCGTTCCTTATGGATGTGGCGGTAGCCGGTGTGCCGGTGGTCGTGCTTTCTCGCACCGGCTACACGGGCGAAGACGGGTTTGAGCTCATCGTGCCCCAGGAACAGGCGGTGACGCTGTGGCAGCGGCTATTGACGGAAGGAGAAAAAGAAGGGGTGGCGCCGTGCGGGTTGGGGGCCCGGGATACGTTGCGCCTGGAAGCGGGGCTGCCCCTGTACGGGAACGAGCTGTCACCGGACATCAGTCCGTTGGAAGCCGGGCTGGAGTTTGCCGTCAAGTGGGAAAAAGGGGATTTTGTCGGCCGCAGCGCCTTGCAAAAGCAAAAAGACGAAGGACTCCGGCGCCGTCTGGTGGGGCTGGAGATGTTGGACAAAGGCATTCCCCGGGCCGGTTATGCGTTGGTTGCCGGGGAGGAGCCGGTGGGATACGTGACCAGCGGCACCCATGCCCCGACGTTGCAAAAAAACGTCGGATTGGCGCTGGTGGCTCGGGAATGGAGCAACGAAGGCACGGTTTTGGGTGTGGATGTGCGGGGGAAGCGGTTGCGGGCCGTGGTCGTTCCCAAGCCGTTTTACCGCCGAAAACGACAGAAATAAACAGAATGTATGTTATGTAAACTGGGAGGGACGGAACATGACCCATCGTTACTTGCCCACCACGGAAGAAGACCGGGAAGCGATGCTCAAAGCCATCGGCGTGAGCCGGGTCGATGAACTGTTTGCCGTGATTCCTTCCGAAATTCGGCTCAAAGAGCCGTTAGCTCTGCCGGAGCCGTTGTCGGAGCCGGGGTTGCTCCGGGAATTCCGGCGTCTGGCGGCGAAAAATGCGAACTTGTATGACGTCATTTCTTTTTTGGGCGCCGGCATGTACGAACATCACATTCCGGCCGTCGTCGATTTTTTGTTGTCCCGGGGAGAATTTTTGACGGCCTACACGCCATATCAGGCGGAAATGAGCCAAGGGGAACTGCAGGCCATGTTTGAGTTCCAGTCGATGCTCTGCGAACTCACCGGCATGGATGTGGCCAACTCGTCCATGTACGACGGCGCCACCGCCATGGCGGAGGCGGCAGGGATGGCCTGCGGGGCAACCCGCCGGAGCCGTGTCCTCGTCTCCCGTGCCGTCCATCCGGAATGGCGGGCGGTGCTGCGGACCTATTTGCACGGCTTAGGGTGCACGGTGGAGGAACTGCCGTATGAGGCCAGCGGGACCGAGGCAGGCCGGACGTCCTTCACGGCGTTACGGGAGCAGCTGGACGACACGGTGGCGGCCGTCATCGTGCAAAGCCCCAACTTTTTCGGCGTCATTGAAGATGCAGCGCCGTGGGCGGAGATGGTGCACCAGGCCGGCGGCCTCTTGATCGCGGCGGTCAATCCTGTTTCTTTAGGCGTGTTGAAGCCGCCGGGAGAATGGGGGGCCGACGTGGTGGTGGGCGATGCCCAACCGTTGGGGATGCCGGTGGCATTCGGCGGGCCCAGCTGCGGCTTTTTTGCCGCGAAAATAGAACACGTACGCCGGATGCCCGGCCGCATTGTCGGGCAGACGGTGGACCGGGACGGCCGCCGCGGGTTTGTGCTGACACTGCAAGCCCGGGAACAGCACATTCGGCGGGAAAAGGCGACGTCCAACATCTGTACCAACCAGGCGTTGAATGCCTTGGCGGCGGCCATGACCATGTCGGCCCTGGGGCCGCAAGGGTTGGCGGAGTTGGGCCGGCTGAACGTGCAAAAAGCTCATTACGCCTGCCGGCGACTGGCGGCAGTGCCGGGCGTGGAGGTCCGGTTTGCGGCGCCGTTTTTCAACGAGTTCGTGCTCCGCATTCCCGGACCGGCGGACGAATTTGAACAACACATGCTGAAAGCCGGCATTTTGCCGGGATATCATTTGGGGCGCGACTTTCCGGAACTGACGGATCACTGGTTGGTGGCGGTGACGGAAGTGAGGACGAAAGAAGACATCGATCAATTTGCATCGGTATTGGAGGGGTGGGTATGAACCGGGACAGTCAGCCGCTCATTTTTGAACGGTCGGTGAAAGGGCGCAAGGCGTACAGTTTGCCGGCTTCCGACGTGCCGGAAGTGCCGCTGGAATCAGTCATTCCTCCGTCGCTGTTGCGGGATGCGCCGCCGGCGTTGCCAGAAGTGTCCGAGCCTGATTTGGTGCGGCATTATACGGCGCTGTCGCGCCGGAACTACGGCGTCGACAACGGGTTTTACCCTCTCGGTTCGTGTACCATGAAATACAACCCGAAAACGAACGAGGCGGTGGTGCGGCTTGCGGGTTTCAGCCACATCCACCCTTACCAGCCGGAGGAGACGGTCCAAGGGGCACTGCAGTTGATGTGGGAACTGCAAGAAGCGCTGGCCGCCATCACCGGCATGGATGCCGTCAGTTTGCAGCCGGCGGCGGGCGCCCACGGCGAGTGGACCGGTCTGATGATGATCCGGGCCTATTTGCAAAGCCGCGGCGAAGGAGGGCGGAATGTCGTCCTCATTCCCGACACCGCCCACGGGACGAATCCTGCCAGCGCGGCCATGGCCGGCTTTGTCACCAGGACGATCCCTTCCGACGAGCGAGGTTTGGTGGACTTGGCGGCGCTGAAGGCGGCTTTGGGGCCCGACACGGCAGCCTTGATGCTGACCAATCCGAACACGTTGGGGCTCTTTGAGAAAGACATCTTAGAGATCGCCCGCCTCGTGCACGAAGCCGGCGGCCTCCTCTATTACGACGGCGCTAACGCCAACGCCATCCTCGGCATGACCCGTCCCGGGGACATGGGCTTTGACGTGGTGCATTTGAACTTGCACAAAACGTTTTCGACGCCCCACGGCGGCGGCGGTCCGGGAGCCGGGCCCGTCGGGGTGAAAAAGGGGCTGGAACCGTTTTTGCCGAAGCCGGTGGTGCGGCGCAACGGGGAACGGTTTTTCCTCGATGACGACCGGCCCCAATCCATCGGCAAGGTGAAGGCGTTTTACGGCAATTTTGCCGTGTTGGTGCGGGCGTATGCCTACATCCGCACCATGGGGGCCGAAGGATTGCGCCGCGTGGCCGAACATGCGGTGCTCAACGCCAACTACGTCAAGAAGCAATTGGAACCGTATTTTGACATGCCGTATCCGGACCCGTGCATGCACGAGTTCGTCCTCTCCGGCCGGCGACAGAAGAAAATGGGCGTGAAAACGATGGACATGGCCAAGCGGCTGTTGGATTTCGGCATTCATCCGCCGACGGTGTACTTCCCGCTCATTGTCGAAGAAGGCATGATGATCGAACCGACGGAGACAGAAAGCAAAGAAACGCTGGACCGTTTCGTCGAGGTGATGAAGCAAATCGCCCGGGAAGCGGAAGAACAGCCGGAATTGTTGCATGAAGCGCCCCACCATACGCCGGTGCGCCGCCTCGACGAGGTGCGGGCCGCCCGTCAACCGGTGCTCCGTTACGAGCCCAAAAGTTTCAGTGAAGGGTGAGTGCTGTTCTTCATGGTATAATGAACGGTACACATGCCAACGGCCAGGGGGGCGAACAGGATGAAAATCGAGGTGTGGTCCGATTTCGTCTGCCCGTTTTGTTACATCGGCAAGCGGCGGCTGGAAAAGGCATTGGCCCAATTTCCCCACCGGGAGCATGTGGAGGTCGTCTTTCGCAGTTTTGAACTGGATCCGGCAGCGCCCAACGATCCGGCGGAACCGGTGGTGACGATGTTGGCCCGCAAATACCGGGTCAGTCTCGATGAAGCCAAGCGGATGACCGACAGCGTCGCCCAGCAAGGAGCGGCGGAAGGGCTGTTGCTCCGTTTTGACACTGCGGTGAATGCCAACACGTTCGACGCGCACCGTTTGCTGAAATTTGCCGCTACGCAAGGGTTGGAGCAAGCAATGGCCGAAAAACTGTTTTTCGCCCATTTTACCGCCTCCGAACACATCGGACGGCGGGAGACGTTGCTGCGGCTGGCTGTGGAAGTTGGTCTGAAGCGTTCAGAAGTGGAGCAACTGTTGCAAGACGGCGACGCCTTTGCCGAAGCCGTTCGGTCCGACGAACGGCGGGCGCGCCAGCTGGGCATCCGGGGCGTGCCCTTTTTCCTCATCAACGAAACATACAGCCTTTCCGGAGCCCAGCCCACCGCCGTCTTTGCGGCAGCGCTGGAACAAGTGTGGGGCAGGAGGTGAGCCGGTGGAAGAGTGGCGTTTTCTCCACACCGGGAAAGGGCCGCCGGCATTGAACATGGCCATTGATGAAGCCATCATGCTGGCCCATGCCCAAGGGCTCGTGCCGCCGACCGTCCGTTTTTACGGCTGGGATCCGCCCACGTTGTCCATCGGATATTTCCAGCGGGTGGAAAAAGAGGTGGACATCCAGCGGCTGCGCCAGCGGGGTTTGGGCTTCGTCCGGCGGCCGACCGGCGGCCGGGCTGTCCTCCACGATCAAGAATTGACGTACAGCGTGGTGGTGGCTGAACATCATCCCCTCATGCCGCCTTCGGTGGTCGAATCGTATCGGGTCATCAGCAACGGCTTGGTGGAAGGGTTTCGTCGCCTCGGTTTGGCGGCGCGAATGGTGCCTTTGAACGGACAACGCAAACCGACGGCAATCGGTTCTGCGGCGTGTTTTGATTCGCCTTCCTGGTATGAGTTGGTGGTGGAAGGTAAAAAGATCGCCGGCAGCGCCCAGTGGCGGCAAAAAGGGGTGCTGTTGCAGCACGGTTCGATTTTGCAAGAACTGGATGTCGACTTGTTGCTGGAGGTGTTGCGTTTCCCGTCGGAAGCGGCGCGGGCGGCCATGCGGGCGACGTTGTTGGAAAAGGCGGTGCCGATTCATTGGCTGCGGCCGCCGGTGTCGTGGGCTGAGATGGTCGAGGCGTTCGTCGCCGGTTTTGAGCAAGGATTGGGGATTCGGCTCGTCGAAGGCGAATTGACGGCAGAAGAAAAACGCCTGGCCGAACAATTGGCCAGGCGGTACGCCAGCGATGAATGGAACTTCCGGCGATGAGATTATGCCAAAAGCGGTTTTTTGTCGCGAATCGTCTGTTCAAAGGCGTCCTGCAACCGGCGGGTGTAGGGCCCCGGTTGGCCGGCGCCGACGGTCCGGCCGTCGATTTGCACGATGGGGCACACTTCTTGCACCGTGCTGGTGAGGAACACTTCGTCCATATGGTACAGTTCTTCTTTCGGGATGGCTTCTTCTCGCAGCGGGATGCCGACCGTATCCAGCAAGCGCAAGACGACCTGGCGGGTAATGCCGTTTAGGATCAAGTGGTTGGCCGGATGGGTGTAGCAGACGCCGTCGCGAATGCCGAAAACGTTGGAACTGCTGCCTTCCGTGACGAATCCGTCGCGCACGAAGACGGCCTCCTGGGCGCCGGCTTCGTGCGCGGTTTGTTTGGCCAAAATGTTGGGCAAGAGGTTGATCGTTTTGATGTCCACCCGCAGCCAGCGGATGTCGTCGGCGGTGATGGCGGCAATGCCGTTTTGCATGGCGTCCGTCGGCCGCTCCACCGACGTGGCGTAACCGGTGAGCACCGGTTGCACGTTTTCGGGAAACAGATGGCCGCGGGGCGCCACGCCGCGGGTCAGTTGCAAGTAAATGATGCCGTCTTGGACGTGGCTTTCTTCGATGAGCCGGGAAATGTTTTCGGCCAGACGCACTTTTGTCACCGGCAGCGGAATGCGGATGGCCTCGGCACTGGCCCACAGCCGTTCCAGGTGGGCGTTCAGTTCAAACGGGCAGCCATCATAAAAGCGGATGACTTCGTACACGCCGTCGCCAAATTGATAGCCCCGATCTTCCAAGTCGACCCGAAACAAATCCCGGGAGATGAGCGTGTCATTGTACAACATGAGCATCGGTCATCTTCCTTTCCCCATGAGGAATGTCCTGACAGCGGATGAATGACGCCGAAACTATTGTAACATGCCGGAAACGTTTGGGGGATGCAAAAAAAGAATAGAACCGACGACTGGCATCGAATCGAGGAAAAAATCCCCGATTTTGCGCCCAAACCACGGGCCAAATGAGGGAATACGGTTCTTTTGATTCAACATCTTGTGGTGTATAATGAACGGGCACCTACATATTGATCAACAGCTCGGTTGTACGGATTGACGCATTGTTTTTTGTAGAGCAAAAAATTGGTTGTACTAGACAAGGGATGGAGGTTGGGTCGATGCAGTCGACGAAACAAGGGACTCGTTTGACGGGACTGAGCGAGAAAATTTTTTTGGATCGGTATGCGTTGAAAAGACAGGGCAAATACGGCGTCAACGTCGGGGAAACGGTGTTGGTGTTGGTGAAAGACGATTCCCGTTTCCCGCAAAAAGAAGTGGGGGAAGTGACGGCCGTCGACGGTGACCGGGTGACGGTGCGGTTGCGCAACGGCGAAACGTGGACGGGCGCGAAAGAACTGGTGACCGTGGCCATCGAGACGACGCCGGAGCAGATGTGGAAGAGGCTGGCCAAGGCCATTGCGGCGGTCGAGCCGACGCCGGAAAAACGGGCCGAGTGGACGGAAAAATTTGAGTATTTGTTACAAGATTGGAAATTGGTTCCGGGCGGCCGCATTGCCGCCGGTGCCGGTGCCAGTGACGAGTTGACATTGTTCAACTGTTACGTCATTCCTTCTCCCCACGACAGCCGGGGCGGGATCATGAAAACGTTGAGTCAAATGACGGAAATCATGGCCCGGGGCGGCGGCGTGGGCATCAACTTGTCGTCGTTGCGTCCCCGCCGGGCCTTGGTGCGGGGTGTCAACGGATCGTCCAGCGGTGCGGTGTCTTGGGGCGGGCTGTTCAGCTACACGACGGGGCTCATCGAACAAGGCGGATCCCGCCGGGGCGCGTTGATGCTGATGCTCAACGACTGGCATCCCGACCTCATCGAGTTCATCACGGTCAAACAGCGGATGGACAAGATGAACAACGCCAACTTGTCCGTCTGCATCAGCAACGCCTTTATGAGGGCCGTCAAGGAAGACCTCGATTGGGAGTTGGTCTTCCCCGACACCAGCGATCCGGATTACGACCAAGTGTGGGACGGCGATCTCGACAAGTGGAAAGCGCTCGGGAAGAAGGTCGACGTCTACAAAGTGATGAAGGCGCGGGACATCTGGCACACCATCATCGAATCGGCGTGGAAGTCGGCCGAACCGGGCGTCGTTTTCATGGAATATTACAATCAAATGTCCAACAGCTGGTACTTCAACAAAATCATTTGCACCAACCCGTGCGGGGAGCAGGGGTTGCCAGCATGGGGCGTGTGCAACTTGTCGGCGTTGAACTTGGCCAAATTCGTCCGCGAAGACGAGAACGACGTCGATTGGGATGCGCTGGGGCAAGCGGTGGAATGGGCGGTCCGGTTCCTCGACAACGTCATCGACGCGACGCCGTATCATTTTGAGGAAAACCGCCAAAACCAAATGAACGAGCGGCGGATTGGCCTCGGGACCATGGGACTGGCGGAAATGTTGATTCGCCTGAAAATCCGTTACGGCAGTCCCGAGTCGTTGAAGTTTCTGGACAAATTGTACGGCTTCATCGCCAAGAAGGCGTATTTGGCTTCCGCCGATTTGGCCGCCGAAAAAGGGCCGTTCCCCATGTTTGACGCGGAGAAATTTTTGCAGAGCGGATTTATGCGGCAAATGGATGAGGAAGTGCGGGAGGCGGTTCGCACCAAGGGGATGCGCAACGTGACCGTCTTGACGCAGGCTCCCACCGGCAGCACCGGCACCATGGTCGGCACCTCCACCGGCATCGAGCCGTTTTATGCGTTTGAATACGTCCGGCAGAGCCGCTTGGGCAAAGACAAACAATACGTGCCCATTGTCAAAGAATGGATGGAACAACATCCGGGAGAACCGTTGCCCGATTATTTTGTGACGGCCATGGACTTGACCGCGGAAGAACACATCCGCGTGCAGGCGGCCATTCAGCGCTGGGTGGATTCCTCCATCAGCAAGACGGCCAACGCCCCCGCCGATTTCACCATCGAGGAGACGAAAAAGCTGTACGAGCTGGCGTATGAGCTCGGTTGCAAAGGTGTGACCATTTACCGCGACGGCAGCCGCGACACGCAAGTGTTGTCCACCGAAAAACCGGCGGAGAAAACGGTGGAGAAAACAGCGGAAAAAGAAGCAATCCCGTCCAACGACGGAACGGCGACAGCGAAAAAATCCGAATACCATCGTCGACCGCAAAAATTGACCGGGGCCACCTACAAAATGAAGACCCCATTGGGCAAAGCGTATATCACGATCAACGACATCAACGGCAAGCCCTTTGAGATTATCGTCAACATCGGCAAGGCGGGCAGCGACGTGTTTGCCATGTCCGAGGCGCTGGGTCGGGTGTCGACATTGTTTTTGCGTTTTGGCGAATTGCCCGATGGCAACAAGGCGAAACTGCTCATCAAACACTTGAAAGGCATTGGCGGTTCCGGCGCCGTCGGCTTTGGGCCCAACCGGGTCGAGTCGGTCCCCGATGCGGTGGCCAAGGCCTTGGAGATGCACATCAACGGCCATTCGCTGGAAGAAGAAGGCACGGCCATGGAAGAAGTGTCGGCGGCCGACGAAAACCACAGCGATGCCTCGTCGCGGTATTCGATTCACGTCCGCCTGAATGACGACAATGATGCCGACGACCGGACGGAAGATTTGGACCTGTGCCCCGCATGTGGTTCCGCAACGCTCATCAATGAGGAAGGCTGCAAACATTGCATTTCGTGCGGATACAATCGGTGTGGCTGAGGAGGCAACCGGATGAAAAAAGCCAAGCCCGCAGGAGGGGCAGCCAAGCCCGCAGGAGGGGCTTGGCTGATTTGTTTTGAACGGGCATCCGCTCGCATGCATACGTTGTGGATGGAAATGGGGGATGAAGCATGTGGGCGGATGCGGTGTTTCAAGGAGGGGGTGTGCGCGGCATCGCCTTTGTCGGCGCGTTGGAAGTGGCGGAAGCGAAAGGCTACCGTTGGATGCGGGTTGCCGGCACCTCCTCCGGTTCCATCGTGGCGGCTTTGTTGGCGGCCGGATACCGTGCACAGGAGCTGAAGGCTATCATGTTCGAAATGGATTTGGCCCAACTGATGCGCAAGACCGGTTGGCTGCGGTTGCCGGTCGTGGGCGGTCCGCTGCAATTGTGGCGAAAGTACGGGCTGTACCCCATGGAGCCGCTGGAACAGTGGTTGCGGGCCCGTTTGGCGGAAAAAGGGGTGCGGACGTTTGGGGATGTGGAAGAGGGGCGGTTGCGGGTGGTGGTGACCGATTTGACGGCGGGCCGGATGGTCGTCTTTCCCGATGATTGTCCCCGTTACGGACTGTGGCCGCAAGAGTTTCCGGTGGCCCGGGCTGCCGCCATGAGTTGTGCCATCCCGTACTTTTTCCAGCCGCTGCGGTTGCGCGCCAGAGGAAGAACCCATCTGATGGTCGACGGTGGAGTGTTGAGCAATTATCCGGTTTGGCTGTTTGACAGCAAAGAAAAACCGCGCTGGCCGACTTTTGGATTTCGACTGGTCGGCGAGCGCAGCACACAAGTGCAGTCGACGTCCAATTTTTGGCATTACACGCAAGCGCTGCTCAAGACGATGATCAGTGCTGTGGATCATTTAGCCGTGCGGGAAGCCGACGAGGTGCGGACCATTTTCATCCCGACGGGTCCGACGTCGTCGACTGATTTTTCCTTGACGGACCGCGAAAAGGAAGCGTTGTACAGGGCGGGGATTCAGGCAGCCGAGGCGTTTTTTGAGCGCTGGGACTTTGATGCGTACTGCTTGAAATTCCGTCCCCGTTACCGCGTGCACGGCCAAAAGCAGGCAACGCCTGTGAACGTTTGAACCGATGGGGCCGCGTTGTCAGTGAAGCAAGTGCTTGTCATCGTTCTTGTCCGATGGCGGCATTTTTCCTTTTTTGCCCTCGATGACACGGAAGGCGTGTTTTTTCTTCGCCTTCCGTTTTTGTCTTTCCGGAATGCTTGGCACGTCCGCCTTCAGTTTCAAACCAAAGGGCTTGTCAGCCGGCCGTTTTTGGACCACGTACGGGTTGCCGGATCTCCATGGTCCGCTTGACGTCCCGGGACGGAACAAACGTTGACGCGGCCGCCGCAGGAAGTAGATGATCACCCCCAGAATGACCAGCGGGATCAAGACGGAAAGGGGATTTCGCAGCAACGTGAAGACGAGACCGATGGCGAACAATCCGACGATGATATACGTCCATACGCGTTGGCCCATGGCCCAAAGTCACCACACTTTCTCGATAGTGTCTCGTTTGTCCAGTTCTCTCATCCGCTGAAAAGCAGCGATGGAGACCTCGATTTGGTCGTCGTCCGGTTCACGGGTCGTCAAGGCTTGCAGCCAGAGACCGGGATAGGCGAGCCAGGAAAGCAGCGGAATGTTTCGACAAGCGTTTGTCAGGCGCAACACCTCGTATGAGACGCCGATGACGACGGGCAGGAGCACGATCCGGTCCAACACCCGTTCCCAGACGGAGGAGTATGGGATAAAGGAGTACAGGATGACACCGGTCAAAATCGTAAAAACTAAAAAGCTGCTGCCACAGCGGTAATGAAAACGGGAATGTTGTCGGACGTGTTCCACCGTCAACGGGTCGCCGGCCTCAAAGGCGTTGATCACTTTATGTTCCGCCCCGTGGTATTGGAACAACCGCTTGATGATGGGCATCTGGCCAATCGTCCATAAGTAGACGAGCAACAACGCCGTTTTAATGGCTCCTTCGATGATGTTGCGCAAGAAATAGTTGTGCACCCATGGATCGAAGACGCTGGCCAGGAAGGCCGGCACTGCGGTGAAAATGATTTTGCCGGCAATGAAGGACAAGATGGCGATGGCGGCAATACTGGCAACGGCCGCCCATTTGGACGACGCCGGAGATGATGGACGTTCTTCCGTTTCTCCGTCCGTGTCGGCGTCGAAACGTTCACTGGCAAATTCCATATGTTTTGAACCGCCTGCCACGGCGGTGAGAATGGCGACAATGCCGCGGATGAACGGAATTTTCTGCAACCATTTTAACCACAACGGCGTTTTAATGTCGGTTTCTTCAAAAAATTCGATTTCCTGATCTTTTCGTCGAATGGCGGTCACCCGCGTCCGTTGGCCGACAAACATGACACCTTCGATGACGGCCTGACCGCCGTAAAGAGGCTGTTTTGGTTGAGCCATGATCGTCTGTTCACCTGCCGTATGTCGATGCACTTGTTTCTTATTTTATCATGTTCGGCTTCGGCTGTGGGACCGAATTGCCCGTGTCTTTTTCAAACTTCCCCCCCTGTGGTAAAATGGTGCTATCTTGTGAGGAGGGGGTTCCGGTGTACGTTCTTGTCATGCACGGCCCCAATTTGAATCGCTTGGGGAAACGTGAACCGCACATTTACGGTCACCAGACTCTTGCGGACATCAACGACGCGCTGCAGTCGTTGGGCCACGACTTGGGTGTGGAGGTGGTGGCCGTTCAGTCCAACCACGAAGGCGAACTCATCGACCGGCTGCAAGCGCATCAAGATGATCCGGCTTTGCTCGGCGTCATCATCAACGCCGGGGCGCTGACCCATTACAGTTACGCCTTGCGGGACGCCGTGGCCAGTGTCGCCGTTCCGGTGGTCGAAGTTCACCTGACCAACGTGTACCGTCGCGAACCGTTTCGGCACCATTCGGTGCTGGCGCCCGTAGTCCAAGGGCAAATTACGGGCCTTGGAGCGGAAGGCTATTTGTTGGCCTTGCGCTATTTGGCCTCCCAGAAAGAACGGGTGAGAGAACAATGAACGCACAGCGCTTGGCGAAAGTGAGAGTGCGGTTGGAGCAGGAAGGGCTGGACGCACTGTTGGTCACCGAGCCCAACAACCGGCGGTACATGAGCGGGTTTACCGGCACCAGCGGCATGGTTGTCATCACCCCGCAAAAAGCGTGGCTCATCACCGATTTCCGTTACATCGAGCAGGCGAGCCAACAGGCGCCGCTGTTTGAAGTGGTGGAACACCACGGCGATGCAGTACATACGTTGAAACAATTGTTGCATGATGCGGGTGCCGGAAAGCTGGGGTTCGATGCCCAGCACCTCACATACGCCGAATATGTCAAGTTGGTGGAAGCGCTACAACCGATCCAGCTCGTGTCGACTTCCGAATGGGTGGAGCGGTTGCGCTGGATCAAAGAACCGGAGGAGATCGATCATATCCGCAAAGCAGCGGTGATTGCCGACGAAGCTTTTCGCCACGTGCTCACCATCTTACGCCCGGGGATCAAGGAGCGGGATGTGGCGGCGGAGTTGGAGTATAAAATGCGGCAGTTGGGTGCCTCCGGACCGGCTTTTGACACGATTGTGGCTTCCGGACCCCGTTCGGCACTGCCCCACGGCGTTGCCGGCGAACGGGTGTTGACGGAAGGCGATCTGGTGACGTTGGATTTTGGCGCCCGCTATGAAGGGTATTGTTCCGATTTGACCCGGACGGTGGCCATCGGTTCGGTGGATGCGCGGCTGCAAGAAATTTTCCGCATCGTCCTGGAGGCACAGGAGCTGGGGTTGAGCCGGATTCGCGCCGGCATGACCGGCCGGGAAGCGGATGCGGTGGTGAGGGATTACATCAGCGCCCGCGGCTATGGGGCTGCCTTTGGTCACGCTACCGGTCATGCCATCGGGCTGGACATTCACGAGTCGCCCAGTCTTTCGAAACGGTGTGAGACCGTCTTGGAACCCGGAATGGTGTTGACGGTGGAGCCGGGCATTTATTTGCCCGGATTGGGTGGCGTGCGGATTGAAGACGACGTGTTGGTGACCGCTGACGGTTTGGAAGTGTTGACCGGTGCCCCAAAACATTTGATTGTGCTCTGAGCAGCGGTCCGCGACATTTTGACGCATACTGAAAGATGGAGGGAACAAGATGATTTCGGTGAACGATTTGCGCACAGGATTGACCATTGAAGTCGACGGCGAACTTTGGCAAGTGATTGAGTTTATGCATGTGAAACCGGGAAAAGGTGCTGCCTTCGTGCGGACCAAGCTGCGCAATTTGCAGACGGGGAACATCCAGGAGAAAACGTTTCGGGCCGGGGAAAAAGTGGAGCAGGCCCGCATCGATACGAGACCGATGCAGTATTTGTACAGCAGCGGTGACGAGTTTACGTTCATGGATACCGAAACGTACGAGCAGTTGACGCTCAACCGTCGGCAAATTGAGCGGGAACTGAAGTTTCTCAAGGAAAACATGGTGGTCCACGTCATGTTGCACAACGAACAAGTCATCGGCATCGACTTGCCCAACACGGTGGAGCTGGAAGTGGTCGCCACCGAACCGGGGATTCGCGGCGATACGGCCACGGGCGGCAGCAAACCGGCGACCTTGGAAACCGGGTTGGTCGTGCAAGTGCCGTTGTTCATCAACGTCGGAGATAAAGTCATCGTGGACACCCGAACGGGAGAATATGTATCGCGGGCATGAGGCTCAGCCCCGAAACAATAACGAAAACAACTTCAAAAAGGCAACGGTAATCCCTGCGGCCATGAGCGGGCCGACAGGGATTCCTTTTAAAAAAATGATGCCGAATATGGAACCGAACACCAGCCCGATGATGAGTTCCGGTTCGGCTTGCAGCAGGGAAAGGCCCTTGCCGTTCAAGTAGGTGGCCAACGCGCCGCCGACCAGCGCCAGGATGCCCACCGGCGTCGCAAACAAGGAAACGATTTCTTTCCAGGTGATTTTTTCGGCGGCAAAGGGGACCAAAACGGCCATCATCAACAGCAGCAGTCCGAATTCCAGTCCTCTTCTTTCCACCGCGGGAAAAAACCGTTCCAGGTGAATCAGTTTCATGATCAGCAACAGGCTGGCGGCAGTGGCCAAAATGTTGGAACGGCCGAGGATGCCGATGATGATGAGAATGATGAGGACCAGTTCCCCCTGCATAGGCCGGTTGCGCCTTCCTCTCTGTCCAAAATTCGACCGGTACGCTAGTTCATTGTATGTCAGCGGGCGGGGAAATAGTCGTCCCCGACGCGTCGGGCAAGGCGACGATGCCCGGCGGGCTGAACAGGGCCGTTACGGAAAATTTATCCAGTTGGCAACAAAAGGCCAAGTCGTTTTGATACCCCAATTGGATGAGGCGACGGCCGGTCTGTCCGGCGGCAATGACGGTATCCAGCTGCGGCACGCTGGCGCGGTACGCTTGGTAAAGGGCACGGCCGAAATCGTTGAGGGTGATGGATTCGTGATACTGGCCAAGCCAATGAATGAGGTGGCCGGCGGTCAAGCCGTCTTCGAGGGCGAATTGATTCCGATGGCCCGCACAAAGAATCGTGATGTCGGCTTGATAAGCAGCGGCCTGTTGGGCACAGGCCTGTCCGTTCAGAAGCGAGCCGAGCAACAAATGGTCTGCCTTGCTCGCTTTGATTATGGCCCGCGTGCCGTTGGTCGTCGTGAAAATGATGTGTTTGCCCGCCACCGGTGCTGTCAGCCATTCCGACGGCGAGTTGCCCAAATGAAAACCGGAGATTTTCTTTCCATTTCTTTCGCCGGCCAACCAGTAGGACGGATGTTTGGCGGCCCAGCTTTTGGCTTGCCCGATGGTTTCCGCGGGGATGACTTGGATCGCGCCGCAAGCCAGACCGGTGACGACGGTGCTGGTGGCCCGCAATGTGTCGACGACGATGACGGTTTTAAACAGCACTTCTTCTTGTGTCAGTTCGTTGACGGATGCGACGACATCCACGTGCATCGAATCACCTTCCTTGCCCTCCGCCGGATGGTGCGAAGAAGGCGATGAAACGGGCCTGCGCCGGCCGGTGGCAAAACGTGTCGGAGCGCAGTCCCCGCCGCAAACATTCCAATGAATAGATGTCCCACATGGCGATGTTCCCCAAATTGACGTCCCGACCCAACAATCGGATCAAGTGTATTTGCTGGTGTTTCTGCGGCGCTTCCCAGATGAGCCGTTGCGGTTGCGACAGCTGCCGCACGATGTCCTGGACCAGCTGTTCGTCAAAATGCCCCGTGTCATCGTAAATCCCGACCCCTTTGCCCGATTCCCGCCCTTCGACGATGACGTATCTGGCGCCACTGTCCCAGTCCATTTCCACCACTTCTTGCATGTGCGGGATCGCAATGCCGGAGCCGTACGTTTTCTTGCCGTATTCGGTGATGACCGACAACCCTCGTTCCCGGGCTTCCCGGATGAGCCGTCGCCGCTCTGCCAAGGGCAAGTCAACGGTGCCGTCGGAAATTTCGATGTAGGAGAACCCGACTTCTGTCACAAAACGGAAATATTCTTCTTCCAACCCTTGAGCCCAAGCCGCTTCCAAAAACGTTCCGCCCGGGTACACTTCGACGCCGTGCTGCCGTCCATAGGCTACTTTGTCGGCCAGCTGTTCCGGCGGGTAGAGGACCGAGGAACCGAATCCAAGTTTGACGAAATCCACGTACGGGCCCGCCAGCTGGATCATGTCCCGAAAGAGGTTCGTACTGATGCCGGTATCGATGACCATGGTCAGACCGGTATCGCGCGGTTTGGCCGTCCTTTGCCCGGAAGGATCGGCCAGTTGTGGATGGACGTAGGTCATGGGGTTCAAGCTCCTTTTCGTCAAGGTTGTCACCAAGTGCTGCCCTATTGTATGCAGCCGCCCGCCCATGGGTCCGTGACATGGTGAAATGGACTGGCGTCGCTGTCTGTCGCATACACATGGAAGAAAAGCCATGAGCATGGACAAAGGGCAGAGGTGATGACGGTGTTTTGGTGGTTGAATCAGGCCGTGTTTGCCATGGGATTGTTGCGCATTATTTCCGGGACCATCGAACTTTGCGCGGGGCTTTTGATGTGGCGGCTCAACGCGGTGGAAAAGGCGCTGATGGTCAACGCCGCGTTGGCCATGGTCGGTCCGTTGGTCCTCTTGACGACGACGACCATCGGCCTCGTCGGCATCGCCGATCGGCTGTCCTTGGCCAAACTGCTGTGGATTGGCATCGGCGTGACGTGCATTTTGATCGGCGTCAAAGCCAAGTGACGGGGGATGAGCGGGGCCGCTCGGTGCCATACTAGGAGTGGTCGCACCGAAATTGAATGGGCTGCATGATGGAGGTGGGTCCCGGATGAATTATTTGACGGAAAAAATCGCCTATCTCAAAGGCATGGCGGAAGGGATGCGGCTGCATACGAAAACCGAAGAAGGACGGCTGCTGGTGGAGATGTTGGATCTGTTGGACGATCTCGTCGTCGAAATGGAACGGTCCCTGGACCGGCAAGACGAACTGCACGATTATGTCGATGCCATCGACGAAGATTTGATGGATGTGGAATCGATGGTGTATGAAGACGACTGGGACAAGAAATCGGCAGAAGAAACTGGCGGCGGCACGGACCGCACTCGTCAGCCGGAAAACCGCACCGACGAGACGGTCTACATGTAAGACGCAGTCCCTTGCGTATCAGCGCAAGGGATTTTCTTTTTCGTACATAAATTGTCCCACAGTGAATATGAATGGGTTAGAAACCTTGTACAAAGGTGAGTGCCCATGACGGCAAACCGCGCCTCTTTTTCCTGGCTGGCGGTGTTTCCTGCCCACTTAAAAGAAATGTTGTCCAGTTTGCCGGAGCAACAGCTGGCCAGCTTCGAGGAAATTCGTTTGCGCATCGGGCAGCCCATTGAGTGCATTTGTCACGGTCAATCTTTGTTTTTGACCCCGAAGGGGGAGTTGGGGCGTTGGCTGTCAACCGGGTACCGGTTTACGGCCGAAGACGGCACGAAAATGCTCAACATTATCAGCAACCATTCCCTTTACACGCTGGAAGAAGAGTTGCGCCGGGGTTATGTGACGGTCCAGGGAGGACACCGGGTCGGCATCAGCGGCAAAGTGATCTTGGAAAAAGGGGGAGTCAAAGGCATTCGAGATATTTCCAGCTTCAACGTCCGCATTGCCCGGGAAGTGATCGGGGCCGCCAACGGCGTGATGCCGGTGTTGTGGGACCGGCGGCGGAAAGAAATTTACCACACGCTGATCATTTCCCCGCCCCAATGTGGCAAAACGACCCTCATCCGGGACATTGCCCGGCAGATCAGCTACGGGCATTCGCCTTTGCCCCGCGGTTTTAAGGTGGGCATTGTGGATGAACGGTCAGAAATTGCCGGCAGTTTGCGGGGGGTGCCACAAAAAGACGTCGGCCCCCGCACTGACGTGCTGGACGGCTGTCCCAAGGCTGAAGGGATGATGATGCTCATCCGTTCCATGTCTCCCGAAGTGCTCGTGGTCGATGAAATCGGCGGCGAAAAAGATACGCAAGCGTTGCTGGAGGCCGTTCATGCCGGGGTCAAAGTCATCACCACTGCCCACGGGTGGGACTACGTGGACGTCTTGCGCCGTCCCAGTCTGGCGCCGTTGTTGTCCCGGTGGGCCTTTGAACGGGTCATCATTTTGAACCGCGAGCGGGGTCCCGGAACCGTACAGGCGGTGTTGGATCGGGACGGCAAACCGGTCACGACAGGCGGGAATGCAGGATGAAGTGGATCGGCCTGTTCCTGGTACTCATCTCGGCCACCGCCATCGGGTTTATCTACGCCCGGCGGTATGCCGACCGCCCGTTGCAAATTCGGCATTTACAGTCGGCCTTTGAAATGTTGGAAACGGATGTGATGTACCGGATGGAGCCATTGTCTGAATCGTTCCGGCGCATCGGGCGAACGATTCCTCCGCCGGTCGGGCAACTGTTTGTGCGGGCTGCGGCCGAATTGGAAAAAGGAGACGGCTCGCCGACCGAACGGTGTTGGTCCAAGGCGGTGCAAGCTTGTTGGCCGGACACGGCCCTCAAAGAGAAAGAACAAGAGGTGTTGTTGCAGTTCGGCCATACGTTGGGCAGTTCCGATCGGGACCACCAAGTCAAACACATTCGGGCCCTCATCCGCCACTTGCAGGTGGAAGAAGCCTTGGCCCGGGAAGAGCAGGCCAAATATGAAAAAATGAGCCGGACCCTCGGATTTTTAGGCGGACTGTTTGTCGTCATCTTGTTGTTGTAAAAGAGGTGGTCGTATGTCGTTCGATGTCAGCGCCATTTTTCAAGTGGCGGGGATCGGCTTAATCATGGCCATGATTCATACGATTTTGAAGCAGGCGGGCAAAGAAGAATACGCCTTTTGGGCAGGGCTGGTCGGATTCGTTGTCGTTTTGCTGATGGTTGCCAAAATGATCCACGATTTGTTCCAAGAAATTCAGCGGGTGTTTCTGTTCCATTAGTTGGCGGCACCACATCCGGTCCTTGAATCCAAAGGCCATGGCTGGAGGAGGCCCACGTGGACATTATTCAAATTGTCGGAATTGGCTTAATGACCACCATCTTGGCTGTCATCCTCAGGGAACAGAAAGCGCAGTTCGCCTTCTTGCTCGTCGTCATCGTCGGCCTGTTCATTTTTATGTTCTTGTTGGACAAGATCGTGCAGATTGTCGACATGATACGCCGCCTGGCCCAACATACCGAACTGAACAACATATTTCTCGAAACGATTTTAAAAATCATCGGTATTGCATACATTGCCGAATTTGGCGCACAAATTGCCCGGGATGCGGGCGAAGAGGGGATTGCGGCCAAAATCGAATTGGCCGGCAAAGTCTTCATCCTCGTCATGGCCATCCCCATCATCATGATCATCGTGGAGACGGTGTTGAAACTGTTGCCAATCTGACACGCCAAAAGTAGGTGAGACGCCATGTCGTCGGGGATCCAACGGTGCATGTTGTGGACCATCCTTTTCCTGTCCGTGGGAATGCCGCTGGCGTTTTCCGCCGCGGAAGCCGAGGAGCCCCCCGTCTCCACGGCGCTCGTATCGGAATCGCCGCTGGATGAGGCGTTACTGGATGAGGCGTTACTCAAAGAGCAGCTGGAGGTTTTGCCGACCGATAAAGTGGAGGCCTTTTGGAAACAGCTCCAGGAAGAATACGGCGGTTTTCTCCCGTACTTAGAAACGCCCAGCTTGGCGGAACAGTTGTTGCCCGGCGGTGAGGGGTTGAATATCCAATCGGTCTTACAAGGTCTTATGGCGTACTTTTTTCACGAAGTGCGGCAAAATGCCCACCTGTTGGGCATGCTCGTCGTCCTGACCGTCTTTGCCATGATTCTCGGATCCATCCAGTCCTCCTTTGAGCAGCAGACCGTCGCCACCGTGGCCTATGCCATCGTCTTCCTGACCTTGATGGTTATAGTGATCAACAGTTTCCGCCTGGCCATGGACCTGGCCAGCACGACCATCTCGAACATGGTCAACCTGATGCTGGCGCTCATTCCGTTGTTGCTGTCTTTGCTTTTGTCCTTGGGCAATATGGTTTCGGCCAGCGTGTTTCACCCCCTCATTTTGTTCATGGTCCACGTGGTCGGCAATACGATTGCGACCATCGTCTTACCACTCATCTTTTTGGCCGGCGTAATGAATATGGTGAGCAGTTTTACCGGTCGCTACCAAGTGAGTCAATTGGCCGAATTGCTGAACAAGCTCAGTCTCGGGGCGTTGGGCGTGTTGACGACGCTGTTTCTGTCGGTCATTTCGTTGCAAGGCCTCACCGCCACCGTCGCCGACGGGGTGACGCTCAGGACGGCGAAGTTTCTTGCTGGCAATTTTGTCCCGGTCGTCGGCAAATTGTTTGCCGACGCGGCGGATACGGTCGTCGCCGCCTCGTTGCTGGTGAAAAACGCCATCGGCATGGCCGGGGTGCTGACGCTGTTGTTCATTTGCGTCTTTCCGGCCATCAAAATCCTCATCCTGTCGCTCATCTACACCTTTGCCGGAGCCGTCATGCAGCCGCTGGGCGACAGTCCCGTCACCACCTGTCTTTCTCTGGTGGGGAGAAGCCTCGTGTTCATGTTCGCGGCGATGGCCATGGTGGCGCTGATGTTTTTTCTGGCGATTACGGTCGTCATCGTTGCCGGCAACGTGACGTTGATGATGAGGTAGGTGGCCGGGATGTTGGCGTTTTTCAGTCAATGGTTTAAAACCATCGTCCTGGTCATGATCTTGGCCAGTTTGATCGAGATGTTGCTGCCGAGCCGCAGCATGGAGCGGTACGTCCGCCTGGTGCTCAGCTTGACCGTGCTGATGGCCGTCTTGACCCCGGTGTTCAACTTGTTGAACAGTCAATGGCTCGACGAAGGGCGGTTCCGGCAATGGTTGGATCAAGTCGGCGTCGCCGATGGGGAAGCGGCATCGTGGCAGGAACAGGCCGGCCATCTCCTCCGGCTGCAACAAGAACAAGCCATGGGCCTGGCGATCAAGCAATTGGAAAACGACGTCGCTGTCGCGGTAGAGTCCCGTTTTCCGGTGGAAGTGGCACAAGTGGCGGTCCGGATGGCGCCGACGGCTGGGGATGCGGCACTGGCGGCCATGGAATTGACGGTGCGGCCGATTCGCCTCTTTGAGGAACGGTCCGAACCCGTGACGGGAACAGCGGAGGGAGCCCCATCTGATGAAGAAGGGCTGGTCATCGACGTGGCGCCGGTGGACATTCATATCTTCCCGGACCGTCCGGAGCAAGCGTCCCGTACTTGGACCGACACGGGGGATCAGGCCCTGGAGCGGCAGCTGCGCGCTTGGCTGGCCCAACAGTACCAGCTGGAGGAACAGCACATTTCGATCTTCTGGACCGATGGGAGGTGAACCGATGGAACAGCCGAGCAACGGATCGTCAACATCCGGGCAAAAAAAGTTGAGCAAAGTCCAGTGGCTTTTGCTCATCGGATGTCTCGGCGTGGCCCTCATGATTTTGGCGTCATATTTTCAGGTCGAGCGCTATGTGCCTACGGCGCCGACGCCGTCGGAGTCGGAAACGCCGCCGGCTGCCCCGGCCGCCGCGCGGGAAGCCCGGGAATGGAGTGTGGAGGAGCTGGAGCACAAGTACGAAACCGAGTTGAAAACGATGTT
Organism: Bacillota bacterium; assembly: GCA_017577895.1. Classification (GTDB taxonomy): domain Bacteria; phylum Bacillota; class Bacilli; order ZCTH02-B2; family ZCTH02-B2; genus Bacillus_BB. Next base: position 381 of record PKQY01000009.1, on the reverse strand, counting down.
GGAGGAGGTGGTTGGAACGGGTCGAGTGACGGTCATGGTGAACCTGGATTCCACCGGCGAATTGGTGGTGGAGAAAAACGTGCAAGAACGGAAACAGACGACCGATGAGCGGGATCGGCAAGGTGCGGCGCGGCAGGTGGAAGAAACCAACGTCAGCCGCCAAGCGGTCATATACCGCCAAGGCAATGAGGAAACACCGCTCGTGTTGATGCAAAAAAGGCCCCAGGTGCGCGGTGTGATCATTGTCGCAGAAGGCGCGGAAAATCCGCAGTTGAAAGCGTGGATCATGGAAGCGGTCCAGCGGGGACTCGGCGTGCCGCCCCATCGGGTGGCCATCTTGCCGCGGAAAAAAGCCTCTTGATCGCGTGGAAGATACTTTTT
>PKQY01000079.1 GCA_017577895.1 Bacillota bacterium | reverse complement strand
AGCCGCACGATGTCTTCCGCCGAACCGACTTTAGGCACCATGATGCCGGCAAACCCGGCTTCTTGCGCACATTCGCAATCGGCCTGCCAAAACGGGCTGTGCAAACCGTTGATGCGCACGTATACATGGGGACGGCTACCCTTTTCCCGCATCGCTTCTTTGACCACACGGCGGGCCGCCTCCTTCTCTTCCTGCGCCACCGCGTCTTCCAAATCGATGACCACAGCATCGGCGGCGCTTTCCAACGCTTTGCCGATACGGTGCGCATCCCGGCCCGGCACAAACAAATACGAACGTGGTAGCAAAGCAACTGGCTCCTTTCTACGTGTCAAACTTTCCATCAAGATGTCCATCATCAAGAGTGGGCCGTTGACGAATCCATGTAGTACTGCCAACTCCGCTCGTACCAATCATTTCCATGCACATCATTGATCACGACCAGCGGCATGTTTTCCACTTCCAGACGACGAATGGCTTCCGTTCCGAGATCTTCGTACGCCACCAAGTGGACCGAGCGGACGCATTTGGCCAACAACGCCGCCGCACCCCCCACCGCCGCAAAATAGACGGCCCGATATACTTGCAGCGCCGCTTTCACCTCGTCATTGCGCTTGCCTTTGCCGATCATGCCCCGCAGACCCAACTGCAACAACCGCGGCGTGTACCGATCCATCCGCCCGCTGGTCGTCGGCCCGGCCGAACCGATGACCTGCCCCGGCTTGGGCGGTGTCGGGCCCACATAATAAATGATTTCGTCCTGAAGCGAAATCGGCAGCGGCTCCCCTCGCTCCAACGCTTCCACCATCCGCCGATGGGCCGCATCCCGGGCGGTGTACAGCTTTCCCGACAACAACACCCGGTCGCCGGCCCGCAAGCGGACAACCACCTCTTCCGTCAAGGGCGTATGAATGTGAATCCGTGCCACGCAAACCCCTCCTCACCCACGGCTGTCCATGTCCGACCTGTTTCTCGCTTTTCTTGCTTACTTCATCGAGCCTCATCGAACGCCATCAAAGCACCGCTGTTTTGTGTCGGTTGGCATGGCAGTTGATGTTGACGGCGACCGGCAACGAAGCGATGTGGGTGGCCGCCACTTCCACGTGCACCGCGAGGGCCGTCGTTTGTCCCCCCATACCCTGGGGGCCGATGCCGAGGGCATTGATGGCGGTCAACAACTCCTCTTCCAAAGCCGCCACATCCTCCCTGGGATGCCGTTGTCCCAAAGGGCGAAACAACGCTTTTTTCGCCAAATACGCCACCCGCTCAAAATTGCCGCCGATGCCCACCCCAACGATAATCGGCGGGCAAGGATTGGGGCCTGCTTCTTTCACCGATTCCACCACAAACCGCTTGATCCCTTCAACGCCTTCGGCCGGCGCCAACATCTTCAAAAAACTCATGTTTTCGCTGCCGCCGCCTTTGGCGGCCATATGAATGATCAACCGATCTCCCGGCGTCAATTCCACGTGGACAATGGCCGGCGTATTGTCACCGGTATTTACCCGTTGGAGCGGATCCGCCACCATGGAAAAGCGCAAATAACCGTCCCGATACCCCCGTCGGACCCCCTCGTTGATGGCGTCGTACAAACTGCCGCCGACGATGTGGCAATCTTGCCCCAACTCGATAATAAAGACAGCAAAACCCGTATCTTGACACATGGGCACCCGTTCGGAAGCGGCAATTTCGGCGTTCAACACAATTTGTCCTAAAATGTCCTTGCCGATTTCCGACGGCTCCCTTTCCATCGAACGTTTCAGCGTTTCCAGCGTATCGGTTCCGAGGACGTAGTTGGCCTCTTGACAAAGTTCGGAAACCGCTTCCACGATCGACTCCACATGCACTTCCCGCATTCCTATCCCCCGTTTTTTTACAAATCTCGAATCAAACCGATTCTTTGCCGCAGTGCCGAATCACCGCTTTGAACATTGCCGTCCCTCTTGCCATGCGTCAACCTGCAAGACGCTTTAAATGGTCGATAATGGTGTTTTTCACTTCCACCGTCGTTGCCGTGCCGCCGAGATCCGGCGTCTTGACGCCGCTTTCCAAGGTCCGCTCCACGGCTTGCAGCACGAGTTCTCCCAAATCGGTGTAACCGAAATGATCCAACATCATTTTCGCCGTCCAAATTTGCCCCACCGGGTTGGCAATGCCTCGGCCCGCGATGTCCGGCGCAGAACCGTGCACCGGTTCAAACATGGACGGATATTTGCCGTTGGTGTTGATGTTGGCTGCCGGTGCCACGCCGATGCTGCCCATGATGGCTCCGCCCAAGTCCGACAAAATGTCGCCGAACAAGTTGCTGGCCACCACCACGTCAAAGATGTGGGGCCGCGTGATGAAAAAAGCCGACAAGGCGTCAATGTGGTACGAAGCGGTTTCGACGTCGGGATAGTCGGCTTTCACTTGCGCAAACACTTCATCCCAGAACGGCATCGTGTGGTAAATCCCGTTGGATTTCGTGGCGGAAGCCACTTTTTTCCGCCGTTTTCGCGCCAGTTCAAACGCGTACCGCATGGCCCGTTCCACGCCCCGCCGGGTGAACACGTTGGTCTGAACGGCGATTTCGTCGTCGCCTCGAAAAATCCGCCCGCCGATTTCTGAATATTCCCCTTCCGAATTTTCCCGTACGATCACCAGATCGAACGGCTCCGGGTTGGCCAGCGGGGACACCAGTCCTTTGAGCAGCTTGGCCGGCCGCACGTTGAGCACTTGTTCAAACTCCCGGCGGATTTTCAACAGCAATCCCCAAAGGGAAATGTGATCGGGCACAAGTTGCGGATTGCCCACAGCCCCGAGAAAAATCGCTTCGTAACCGGCCAATATGTCCAAGCCGTCTTCCGGCATCATGCGCCCGTGCTTGACGTAATAATCGCAACTCCATTCAAACGTGTCCCAGCGAAAGGAAAGGCCTCCGTGAATTTGGGCCGCCACCTCCAACACGTCCAAAGCGGCCGGCACCACTTCCTTGCCAATCCCATCGCCCGGTATAACTGCAATGTCAAACGTTTTCACCATGTCCCTCCCCACGAGCGGATTGTATACAATATCCATTTATCGAGTTATAACCTTAAGTAATATTTAACCCAATTCTCCCTATTTCGTAAAGACAAACAAACCCGCTCTTGTCTGCAAGCGCTTCACAAGAGCGGGCTTTCCTCGTCATGGCAAAACGGCATCCCGAACGTTGACGGGCTCTTGAAGCAATCCTTCCTTTAAAAAGGCATCGGCAATGTGTTGCTGGGCATCCAACACTTCGTCTGTCAAGGGAAACACGCCGTATTCTCTTCGCGACAGCGTCAGTTCCCACACTTCCTGCACAATTCCGGTCTGTTCCGCAAATTTTTCAGCGGCCAATTTCCGATCCCGTTGAATTTCTTGATGAATGTGGGCCAATTCTTCGATGATAATTTCTTGGAGGAAAGGATATTCCAAAAAATAATCCCGCCTCCCCACGATAAATCCATACTGCCGGGGCAATCCGTGGGCATCGATGACCACCCGGGCTCCGTGATTTTCAGCATCGGCTAAAAACGGATCCCAAATGGCCCACGCATCCACGCTTTTCCGTTCAAAGGCACTGCGGGCATCGGACGGCTGGAGAAATACCGACGTGACGTCTTTCAGCCCCAATCCGGCGCTTTCCAATGCCGTCAACACCAAATAATGGGCACTGGACCCTTTGCCGTAGGCCACCCGCTTTCCTTTTAATGCTTCCACCCGGTGCACCGGCGAATCTTCGGGCACGACGATCGCCCGGTACACTTCCGGCTCATACGCCAAATATACCACCTGCGAACCCGAATGGGCTGTCGCCAACACAATGGGCGCTCCGCCGGCGTATCCCACGTCGATCTTGCCCGCGTTTAACGCTTCCAAGAGCGGTGGGCCCGACTGGAATTCAAACCAGGACACTTCAAAGCCTCGTTCTGCCAAACGTTTTTCCAAGTTTCCCGATTCCTTGAGGAACAACAACACCGACGACTTCTGGTAACCGATGCGCAACTGTTTGGACCCGGAGGCGTTCCTTGTCTCGTCAGAAGCTGTGGCCTCGTGTTCCGACGAATGATTCTCGGTGCCGTCGGACTGGCTGCCCACATCGGCGGCCCCGCAGCCGACGAGGAAAATCGAGAGCAACAGCCACAGCCCTATCCACACCCCGTTCCCTATCCGCTTCAAGCCCATCCCTCCTCTTCGCATCCAGCAAAACCCGTCCCGGCAACACAACCCACCAGCCATCCGTCGCCGTCCACCGCAAGTCTCAACCGTACGCTTCCGAAACGACCGCTACTGACGCCGCTTCGCCTTCTTCGCCGGGCTGTGTGGTGCCGCTTTCCAACACCCGTTTCAACACTTGTGCGGTCAACGCGGCGAAGGCCGCCTGCCCCCGTTGCCGGGGCCGAGGAAATGGGACCTCCCATTCCGCTGCGACGCGGCCGTCTTCGATTAAAATCACCCGATCCGCCATGGCCACCGCTTCTTCCACGTCGTGGGTGATGAGAATGGTCGTAAACCGGTGCGCTTGCCAAAGCGTTTCGATCAACTGCTGCATTTCGATGCGGGTCAGGGCATCCAATGCGCCCAACGGCTCATCCAACAACAACACCCGGGGGCGGCTGGCCAACGCCCGGGCCAGGGCCACCCGCTGCTTTTGTCCTCCCGACAAGACGTCGGGCCATTCATTGGCCCGGTCGAGCAGCCCGACCTGCCGCAACGCCGAAACCGCCTGTTCCCGTTTCTCCTTGGGCAATCCGAGGGCCACGTTGTCGATGACTTTTCGCCATGGCAACAGCCGCGCATCTTGAAACATGATGCGGACGTCGGGATGAAGCCCGTTCACCGGCTCCCCGTCGATGGTCAACGTCCCGCCCGTCGGGCGTTCCAGCCCGCCGATGAGGCGCAACAACGTACTTTTGCCGCA
>PKQY01000078.1 GCA_017577895.1 Bacillota bacterium | reverse complement strand
GACGTCTGCTGCACGAGGGCCTGATACCAGAGGGCATTTTGCGCCATGGCGGCCATTTCATAATCCAAGTCCACGTTGCTTTGCGCGTTGGAGTTGGTCAGCCGCCCTTCCTGGACCACTTGAATGCGCGGATGTGAAACTTCTCCAATCGGCAAATGGCGAGGGTCGGTTCGCTTGCCGACAAACGTGTGCCTCCGGACCGCTTCGGTCAGGACATCGGCAAATCGGACGTCGGAACGCCGAAAATAAGGCGTTTCCGCGTTGGCGATGTTGTCGGCCAGCACCCGCTGGCGCAACGCCGCCGCATCAAGGGCCAATTCCATGATGGGTGAAAGCACCATCATCCATCCACTTCCTTACATGTTCAACAATTTTTCGGGAGAAAAACATCCACTGGCAACTCCATTTCTTGTGTAAATTCGACAATTCCTATTCTTTTCCTGCACACATCACCTCTTTATTCTAGAAAAGTTCATAAATCGCGCCTTGTTGCTTCATGAAAACGCGTCAACAGCATACATTTCATAATAAGCCAATTGATAAAAAGCCCTTGTCGAAAACGACAAGGGCCCCCCATTACTCATGCAGCATGGCAGTCATGGCCTGGCCCAGGGCCAGACTTTAGACCCATTGCTTTGCGTCGCCAGCTTTCGCTGGGTTTGCCCTCTGAGTAAACAAACGACATTTTTATGTAGTTTTTTCCTATATCACATTACCATAAATGTCATAGATCAACAATATCTTCCAAAACATCAAAATGATGTTTCGACAAAAAAAGACAAAAAAAGAGAAAGAAAAAAGCCTTCCTCCGTCAAAAATCCAATGAGGAAGGCAAAAACGGTGTCAAATACGGTTTTCATCGGCCGTGTGCAGGACGATTACGATTCGGCTTTCAGTTTTTCCAGTTCGGTCAGCAATTTGTCGTTCAGCACTTTAATGTAGGTTCCTTTCATCCCCAGCGAACGGGATTCAATGACCCCCGCGCTTTCCAACTTTCGCAGGGCATTGACGATGACCGACCGGGTAATGCCGACACGGTCGGCGATTTTGCTGGCGACCAGCAGCCCCTCTTTGCCGTTCAGCTCTTCAAAAATATGTTCCACGGCTTCCATTTCGCTGTAAGAAAGGGAACCGATGGCCATTTGGACGACGGCTTTGCTGCGGGCTTCTTGCTCCACCGCTTCGGAACGCTCCCGCAAAATTTCCATTCCAACAACCGTTGCGCCGTATTCGGCAAGGATCAAGTCATCGTCGACAAATTCATCGTTCAATCGAGCCAACAACAGCGTCCCCAGGCGCTCCCCGCCCGCCACGACCGGAACGAGGGTGGTATACGCCTTGTCCAAAATGCCCCGCATTTCCGTCGGAAACACCGTCAGCGGGCTGTCCAAGGTGATGTTGGCGATGGTCTCATCTTCCTTGAGGAGCAAATTGTTGTATTCTTGCGGGAAACGACGCTCCTCAAGCATTTTGTTCCACCGTTCGTTTTCGATGGGCGTGTAGATGCCAACTCCCAACATTTTGCCTTTGCGGCTGATGACGAATGTGTTGGCTTCAATGACGTCACTGAGCACTTCGGCCATTTCGTTGAAATTGACGGCATGGCCGGCGGTTCTTTGCAACAGACGGTTAATGCGACGGGTTTTTTGAAGCAGATTCATGGAGCACATCCTCCTTCTCAAGGCATATTAATTTTTCTTCTATTTTAACATTTTTAAAATGTTTTGACTATAAATCTGGCTACAAAATGTATTGACTTAAATCTTCATCTTCTACGATAAACCCTAATTTTTCGTGGACATATTCCGGCGTAATCTCAATTTTTTCCAGGTGTATGTCTGGCGCTTCAAAGGAGAGGTCTTCCAACAACTTCTCCAGCAACGTGTGCAAACGGCGCGCCCCGATGTTGTCCGTTTGTTGGTTGACCCGGGTGGCCAGCCGCGCGATTTCACGAATCGCTTCTTCCGTGAAATGCACCTTGATCCCTTCCGTTTCCAACAAGGCGCTGTACTGGCGGAGCAACGCGTTTTTCGGTTCGGTCAAAATTCGGACAAAATCGTCTTCAGTCAAGCTGTCCAACTCGACGCGGATAGGCAGACGACCTTGCAGCTCTGGAATCAAATCCGATGGTTTGGCCATGTGAAAGGCGCCGGCTGCGATAAACAAAATGTAATCGGTTTTCACCGGACCGTACTTGGTCATGACGGTCGACCCTTCGATAATGGGCAAAATGTCCCGTTGCACGCCTTCCCGAGACACGTCGGGACCGTGTTCCTTGCTGGCGATTTTGTCGATCTCATCGATGAAGACGATGCCCGATTGCTCGACCCGCTGAATCGCCTCGCGGATGACTTCATCCATGTCGATGAGCTTCATCGCTTCCTGCTGCGACAAGATTTTTCGCGCTTCCCGCACCGGCAGTCGACGTTTTTTTGTCCGTTTCGGCAAAAAACTCCCGAACAGTTCTTGCATGTTGATGCCCATCTGTTCCACGCCGGAGCCGGAAAACAGTTCAAACATGTGGGGAAGGTTGTCTTCCACCTCGATTTCGATCATGACGTCTTCCAATTGACCGCTGTTCAATTTCTGCCGAACTTCCCGACGCTGCTGTTCCAGTTGTTGGTCAGTATAAGCGTCTTCCGGTTCTTTATCCTCTTGATTGAACAACAATTCCAACGGGTTTTTAAAGGCCCGCGTCTTTCGCTGCCCCGGCACCAAGAGGGTCACGATGCGCTCGTTGGCCAGCTGTTCCGCCCGCGCCTGTACCTGTTCCATTTTTTCTTGCTTGACCATCCGAACTGCAATTTCCGTCAAGTCCCGGATCATGGACTCGACGTCTCGTCCCACATATCCGACCTCGGTGTACTTGGTCGCCTCGACCTTGATAAAGGGCGCGTTAACCAACTTGGCCAGTCGGCGGGCAATTTCCGTTTTGCCGACGCCGGTGGGGCCGATCATGAGGATGTTTTTCGGCGCGACTTCATCCCGCATTTCCGGCGGCAACAGACTTCTTCGGTACCGGTTGCGCAACGCTACCGCCACGGCTTTTTTCGCCTGTTTTTGACCGACGATGTACTTGTCCAATTCGGCGACAATCTGTCTTGGCGTCAGCGGCTGTTTCATGACTCACCGCCTCCCCGCTCGTCCAGCGTTTCCACGACAATCTGGTGGTTGGTGTACACACAGATGTCCGCTGCGATCTCCAAAGCCGTACGCGCAATGTCCTCGGCGCTTAACTGCGGCGCGTGCATTTTCAGGGCTTTGCCGGCGGCCAGGGCAAAGTGCCCCCCCGAACCGATAGCCATCATGCCGTCGTCCGGTTCGATCACTTCGCCGCTGCCGGAAATGAGCAGGAGCTTTTCCGCATTCATGACCAGCAGCATCGCTTCCAAGTGACGCATGTATTTGTCCATCCTCCACTCTTTGGCCAACTCCACCGACGCCCGCAACAAATTGCCGCTGTATTCCTCAAGTTTCGCTTCAAAGCGCTCGAACAGTGCCAACGCATCGGCCACGGAACCGGCAAAACCGGCCAACACTTCCCCATGGTACAGGCGACGGACTTTGCGCGCATGCTGTTTCATGATCACCGTTTCGCCAAACGTGACCTGCCCGTCCCCGGCCATGGCCGACTGCCCGTTGTGCTGAATGGCAAAAATGGTGGTGGCATGAAAAATCTCCCTCATCGTCTTGCCCCTTTCGCCCGCGGATGCGCCGCGACGTACACTTGGCGCAACGCTTCCCGAGTCGTATGGGTATAAATCTGGGTGGTGGAAATGTGGGCATGGCCCAACAATTCCTGAACAACCCGAATGTCGGCACCGCCATTAAGCAGATGGGTAGCAAACGTATGGCGCAACACGTGGGGAGACACGTCTATAGTCTGGGCGAGCTGCTGGGCGTATTTGTCCAACAGGCGGCGGACGCTGCGGTCTGTCAGCCGTGTACCCCAACGGTTTAAAAACAACGCCGACGAGTCCGCATCCGCCTTCCCGTGGATGGCCAGCTTCGGCCGCCCTGATTTCAAGTATTTCCTAATCGACGCAATTGCATAACTTCCCAGCAAAACAATCCGCTCTTTTCTCCCCTTTCCCCATACGCGAGCCTGACCCGCTGCCAAATCCACATCGTGCACATTCAGGCCCACCAACTCACTGACCCGCATCCCGCTGGCGTACAACGTTTCCACAATGGCCCGATCCCGCAAGCCCATCGGCGTTCGGTCGTCGATGACCGCCAACAGCTGTTCCACCTCTCGCGGGTACAAAAATTTCGGCAGTCGGGCCTCCCGTTTCGGCGTGGCCACCAGCAACATCGGGTTATCCGGCATCAGATTTTGTTGCACCAGAAATTTATACAAGCTGCGCAACGTCGCTAACTTGCGGGCAATGGTGCGCCGAGCATATCCGACATCGAACAAATGGCTCAAATAAGCCCGAACCGAATAGACGTCCGCCTCTGTAAAGCTCGTGCAGGCGCGCCCTTGGAGAAATTCGGCGAATTGTCGGACATCCCGCTCATACTGCGCCAGCGTATGGACCGAGTAATGATGTTTTGCATGGAGCGTGTCAAGAAACGCTTGACACTGTTCTGCAAAAGTAGACATCTTTTTCACTCCATTCAAAACAAACATATAACATGTTATCACAATTGAAAAGAACCAAGCAAGAAAAAATGTGGATTTTTGTCGAAATCTGTCCATCGCTGGGCAATTATACCGGGGTTGTCACCGCTTGCTCTTGGTGTCCGCAAGCCGGGCATTGGATCGTCCGTTCCTCGCCTTTGGCTTTTTTCTCCACCATCAGCGTTTGACATTCGGGGCACGGTTGGGCCACCGGTTTGTCCCAGGACACGAAATCGCAGTCGGGATACCGGCCGCAGCCATAAAACGTCCGCTGCCGTTTCGTTTTTCGTTCGACAATTTGGCCGCCGCATTTCGGGCAAGACACGCCGATGGACTTCAGGATCGGTCTCGTATGGCGGCAATCGGGAAATCCGGAACAGGCCAAAAACTTTCCGAACCGACCGTATTTGTACACCATGGGCCGACCGCATTTTTCACACATTTCATCGGCATACTCCTGCTGGAGTTCGACTTTCTGCATCTCTTCATGGGCCCGTTTCAGTTTCTTTTGGAAATCCTCGTAAAACTCATCCAGCAACTGAATCCATGGCATCCGGCCTTCTTCAATTAAGTCCAAGTTGGACTCCATCTGGGCCGTAAACTC
>PKQY01000008.1 GCA_017577895.1 Bacillota bacterium | reverse complement strand
ACCTTCCCTGACATTTTCATAGAACGATAAACCTGTCATTTTCTCAGACGCTTGACACTGGTTTATCGATTTCATGCAACTTCACTTTTGGCGTCAGTCCGCCGAAGTTTTCGAGGATGACCCATTCGGTGTCGGCCAGGGCCTCGGCGTCAACGGCGATGACAAACGACCGGGGCGTTGCGTCGTCGGTGCACGCTTTGTCCGGTTCGGTCTGTAACCGAATATGAAGGGTCTTTTCCTCGTCGAGCTGAAGCGACTGCAAGCTATAGGGACAGGAGCCCGACTCGATGATGCCAAGGAAAATCACCGCTTGCTGTTCCCAATTCGGTACCGGCGGCGGGGCTTGATAGCCAAAATCCGCCCACAACTGCTCAAACGCTTCTTGGCTGGTTACTTTTTTAGCCAGGACACCTTGGTCTGCCGCATCAAAAAAGTCGGCGGGCCACGTTTTTTGTGTCGAGATGACCTGGCTCACGAACGGGCTCCCATTCGGTTCAGCCGAACCGCATCCCGACAGCAACCCACCGATGACGACCGCCAACAAGAGCAAGTGTTTGCCTTTCACTTGGAATGGATCCGTCCCTTCTGTACATGAAATTTTCCGGTTTATGAGTTTAGACGGATGAAGGTCGCAACTTGTTCCGTCACTGAACATGCCCTTGTCGGCGGTCGTTTCGGAGGCCGGGTTGGCATCCATATGGGATAGATGATGTCTAATCTTATTTGAATGACGTAATGACATTGAATCCGACGGTTTTATACTCGGACATTTCTTGCAACACTTGGCTGGCTTCGTCCAAGGAGACTTCCCGGGAGACGAGCGACTTCGGATTCAGCTTGCCTTGCGCGATCATGGCCAACAGCCCTTCGTAGTCCGACCGGGGATTGCCGATGCTGCCGATGATCTCCAATTCCTGCGCGGTGACGGCGTCGATGGGCAGCATCACCATGCCGCCTTCACTGGCGCCCGTCAGCCCGATTTGAACGTGACGGCCGCCTTTGCGCAGACAGAGCACGGAGTTCATGATCGTTTCCCGAACGCCGAGGGCCTCAATGGATGCGTGGGCGCCGCCTTTGGTGATCTCGCGGACGGCTTGGACGACGTTTTGCTTGCGGGCGTTGATGGTGTACACGGCGCCTTCTTGCTTCGCCTTTTCCAATTTGGCGTCGTCGATGTCGACGGCGATGACCAGTCCTCCGATGGCATTGGCCACTTGAATCGCGGACAAACCGACGCCGCCGGCGCCGTGGACGACGACCCATTCACCCGGAGACACGCGGGCCCGGTTGACGCCGTGAAAACCGGTCATGTACCGGCAACCGATGGCCGCCGCCGTCAATGTGTCGACTTCCTCGGGCAACTTGACGAGGTTGAAGTCGGCATTGCGGACACAAACGTATTCCGCATACGAGCCGTCGTATTTGAATCCGTAAATGGCGATGGTATCGCAACGGTTGGAATGGCCGACGCGACAGTTGGCGCAATGTCCACAACCTTCGTGGAACGGAGCCGTGACCCGATCGCCCGGTTTGAAGTTGTGCACATCCGAACCGACGGCTTCCACGACGCCGCCGAATTCGTGTCCGGGGATAATCGGCAAGGTCGGTTTTAATCCGAGCCAGGACCAGTCGCCCATCCACGCATGCCAGTCGCTGCGGCAGATGCCGCTGGCTTCGACCCGGATGATGGCGTCTTTCGGTCCCGGGGTCGGATCGGGGACGTTGCCGACGCGAAGCGGTTTTTTGAATTCGACAATTTGGGCTGCTCTCATCGGGGGTTCCTCCTTGTGAAAAATTTTTTGGGTTCAACCTCATCTTAATAAATTTTTCAAAAAAATAAAACAAAAATTTCAATCGCGAGGATTTTGTCGAATGGATGCGGATGAACCCATGTCCATCTTTACCGATTTTGGAAACAAAAGAAAACCCGAATTTTTTCGGGATATGAACCTCGTTTTTACCAAATTATATTTATGATTAACGGATTTAAAATTGTCGAATTTATCCGTTAAAACTCAGCGAGACAAGGAGGAGAGAGCATGTCAACCATTCAAGAAGTTTTTCAGCTCATCGATTCGACATTGAAGGAGGATCCGAGCCGAGCGCAAGGTACCGTGGCCGTGTACCAATTCAACATCAACGGTGAAGGAGGCGGAACGTATCAAGTCGTCCTGCGGGAAAATAGCGGCTATGCTGTTGAAGGAACGCCGGAAACGCCGGATTGTACGTTGACCATCGATGTGGAGGATTTCAAGCAAATGGTGGACGGACAACTGAACGGCACGGAAGCGTTCATGAGCGGCAAGTTGCAAATTGATGGAGATTTGGGGCTCGCCCTGCGGTTGAACGATATTATCGAAGCGTATCGGGCATCGCAGGGGGCGTCGTCGTAAGTGGGCAGCCAAAAAAACCTGGGCCACATCTGGCAGGAAAATATCCAACGGTATGGTTCGTACCCCGCTCTTATTTATGAAGGGCGGGAGTACACCAATGTCTACTGTGACGAACATTCTTCCCGGTTGGCCCATGTGCTGCGCAAGAGGGGGATCCAGAAGGGAGACGTGGTCGCCCTCTGTATGCCCAATTGCCCGGAGGCGTTGATGGCCATGGCGGGCAGTTGGAAAATTGGTGCGGCCGTCGTCTTGATGCTGCCCCAACTGCAGGTGGCGGAAGTGACCCACATCCTGCAGGACAGCGGCGCCCGCATCGTCCTGACGACGCCGGACTTGTTGCCGAAAATGCGGGAGGCGGCCCGGGGCTTGGCGACCTCGCCCCAGGTGTACACGCTGGCGGCGTCGGGTGAAGGCAGTTTGCACGAACAGCTGGTGCAAGCACCTAGCCATTTGCCCGAGGTGGGTTTGGACGAGGACGATTTGGCGGTGTTGTTATATACGTCGGGGACGACGGGAAGTCCGAAAGGGGTGCGGCTGTCGCACCGGAATTTATACGCGAATGCGGAAGCCACCGCACATTCGGCGAAAATTTTGCAGTTGCGGAAAAACCGCGCTAATCTGGGCGTTTTGCCGTTGGCCCACGCCTTTGGGCTCACCATGATGCACGTGTCCATTCTCATCGGCGACACGACGGTGTTGTTGCCGCAGTTTGATCCGGTCCGCGTGTTGGAAGCGATTCAGACGTATCGCATCACCCACGCGTCCATGGTGCCGACCATGATGTATGCGTTGTACCACCATCCCGCTGCGGATAAGTACGACACCTCCAGTTTCTTCTTGTGCATCTCCGGATCGGCGGCCCTGTCCCGGACGTTGGCAGAAGGATTCCAGAAAAAATTCAGTTGCCTCGTTTTGGAAGGGTACGGCTTGTCGGAGGCGGGTCCCATTGTGGCGGCCACGGATCCGAGCAAGGGCATCCGACCCGGTTCGGTCGGAGTGCCGTTGCCCGGTGTCCAAGTGGCGGTGGTGGATGAACAAGGCAACCGTTTGCCTCCCGGGGAAGTGGGAGAACTCATCGTTTCGGGGCCCAACGTTTCGCAAGGTTATCACAACAAGTCGGAAGAGACGGAGCGAGTGTTTCGTGACGGCTGGTTGTACACGGGGGATTTGGCCCGCATTGATGAAGACGGTTTCATCTATATCGTCGACCGTAAGAAAGACATCATCATTCGCGGCGGGTTGAACATTTATCCGCGGGATGTGGAAGAGCTGTTGTTGCGCCACCCGGAGGTGGTGGATGCGGCGGTGGTCGGCGTTCCTTCGGAACGGATGGGGGAAGAAGTGGCCGCGTTTGTCGTCGTCCGTCCCGGGGCATCGGTGACGGCAGAAGAGCTGATTGCCTTCTGTCAAGAGGGGCTGGCCAAGTATAAAACCCCGCGCTTTTTGTACCTGGTGGAATCGCTTCCGAAAAATGACATCGGGAAAACCGACAAAAAACAATTGCGCCAGTGGGCGCAAGAGCGCTGCGGACAATTGCAGTTGTAAGGGAAAAAGCGCAACAGAGAAGGAGGCTGAGCGGTGATCTCGTTTCAACCGACAGAAGAAGAATTGGCATTTTTGGAAGTCGCCAAAAGCCTCGCTGTGGATGAGATTCGTCCTCGGTCCCGTGAGTGCGAACAACAGCGGCGCGTGAGCGATGAATTGGCGGAAAAAATTCGCGAATTAGGTTTTACGCTGATGGAGTTGCCAGAGCATTGGGGCGGATTGGAACTGCCGCTCATTTCCCAAGTCCAAATTTGGCAGGCGTTAAGTTTCGGCGATTTGGATGTGGTCCAAGGGTTGCCGGGACCCGGCGATGCCGCTTCGCTGATCCGCCTCGTGCCGGACCATCCAGTGTTGAAAGCGTATCGGCACCGAGTAGAAAAAGGAGCCGTGCCGACGGCGGCGCTCATCGACGCCACCAATGCGGAAGCCCCTTTTCAGACGTTGACGATCCAATCGTACAAGGACGGGTATGTGCTGAACGGGACGTCCTTGCCGGTTCGTCAAGCGTTGGAGGCGGTGGCCGTGGCCGTTTTGGCGTACGACGGGGACGGCAACGCCGTCGTGTTGTGGCTCGATCGGGATACCGTTCCGTGGGAAGTTCAGGAGGACGATTACCGGCTCG
This sequence comes from Bacillota bacterium, assembly GCA_017577895.1. GTDB lineage: Bacteria > Bacillota > Bacilli > ZCTH02-B2 > ZCTH02-B2 > Bacillus_BB. The sequence continues at coordinate 47,074 of PKQY01000008.1, read as the reverse complement.
GGTTGGCTGCTTCCGGCATCGGGCGGTTCCGGTTTGATCAGGCGGTCGTCCCTGCCTCCTGCGTGGTGGCGCGAGGAGAAGAAGCTGCGGACCTCATCCAACGGGCTCAAGCCCGCATCCGTGTGTTGCAGGCGGCAAAGGCCGTCGGCGTGATGGAAGCGGCGGTGGAATACGTCACGCAATACACGGCGGAACGGAAAGCGTTTGGGCAAGTGATCGCCCAGTTCCAAGGCGTTTCTTTCCGCGTGGCGGACATGGTCATTGAGACGCAGCTGGCCCATCACCTCGTGTGGGAGGCGGCGGTTCAAGTGGACCGCGGCGCACCGGATGCCTTCGGAAGCGCTTTGCGGGCGCTATATCGCGCCCATCGGGCCGTGCGGTACGTCACCGATTCGGCGGTGCAATTGATGGGCGGCTACGGGTTCGTGCAAGAATACCCGGCGGAAAAGTGGATGCGCGATGCGCAGGCGCATGTCGGCCTTTACGGCCGCGAGTCGGATTTGTTGCAACAGCGGGGTGCGCAGCTGTTAGGCCGTGCCCCAGTGAGCGAACAGAAAGGGAAGGTTGCCGTATGATTTCGTTCGAACTGTCGCCGCAACAAAAACAGATTCGAGAGCTGGTGCACTGGTTTGCCAAGCACGAAATGCGTCCCATTTCCTTGGAAGCCGATCGGCGGGAAGCGGTTCCCGATGAATGGTTGGAGCGGGTAAACAAACTGGGCATCCAGTTGAATACGTCTTCTTTTGCCGGCGGCCGCGGGAAAAGTGCGGAGAAATCGGAAAAAGGGGAAAAAGGAGAGCGGGAAGGCAACCGGCTGGGCGTGTTGGCGGCGGAAGAATTGGGTTGGGGAGATCCGGCCATCGCCTTGTCGCTGCCCGGGGCCGGTTTGGGCGGCCCGCCCATCGTCAGCAGCGGCACGCCGGAGCAAAAGGAACGGTTTTTGACCATCTTTAAGCCGGATAAACCGCGGTGGGGCGCGTATGCGCTGACGGAACCGGAAGCGGGTTCCGATGCGTCCAACATCCGGACGACGGCAAAAAAGGTCGACGGCGGGTACATTCTCAACGGCCAAAAAATTTTCATCACCAACGGCGCCCGGGCGTCTTGGGTCGTCGTCTTTGCCACGGTGGATCCCAGCCTGGGGCGTGCCGGCCATCGGGCGTTCGTGGTGGAAAAAGGGACGCCGGGCTTTAAAGCGTCGCGGGTGTTGAAGAAGATGGGCTTGCGGGCCAACGAAACGGCGGAACTCGTGTTTGAGGACTGCTTTGTCCCCGATGAAAACTTGTTGGGCGGCGAGGCGCTGTACGAGTCGGCCGGTTCCAAGCCGTCGGGATTCCAGGTGGCCATGAAGACCTTCGACACGACACGGCCCATCGTGGCGGCCATGGCGGTGGGCATTGCCCGGGCGGCGTATGAGTACACGCTGGACGTGGTGCGGCGGGAATATCCGAAGCACGGCCGCTACTGGACGTTGGCCGCCAACATTTTGGCGGAAGCGGAACAGGACATCTTGGCGGCACGCCTCTTGACGTGGGAGGCGGCTTGGAAAGCCGACTTGGGCATTGAGAACGCCAAGGAAGCGGCCATGTGTAAGGCGTATGCCGGGAAAATCGGCCTCAAAGTATGTGCCCAATGTCTGGAGTTGCTGGGGCCGGTGGGATTGGGCGAAGGCCATCTGGTGGAGAAATTGTATCGCGACGTCAAAGTGTTTGACATCTTTGAAGGGACCAACGAAGTGCAACACGTGGTGACCGCCCGCCGCCAATATGCGCCGTACGGCATCCGCGTCTAAGCATCGCATGCAGTGCGGGTTTTCCAGCAAAGGAGGGACAACGTGGCGTATCAGACGATTCGCGTGGAACGCAGGGACAAAGGAGTCGCTTGGATTATCGTGGACAACCCGCCGGCCAACGCCATCGACGACCGTCTGATGCAAGATTTGGAGCAAGCAGCCGAAGAGCTGGGCCAAGACAAGGCGGTGCGGGTGGTGGTGATCACGTCGGCCCATCCGAAGATCTTTTTGGCCGGCGCCGACTTGAAAGGGATGGTCCAAAGCGGCAACAAATACGTCGGAGAGGATAACGCCATTGCCCGCCAGAGCGCCAAAATGCAGGCTTGTTTCGATGCGTATGCCCGCCTGCCGAAGCCGGTCATTGCCGCCATCAACGGCCACGCTTTGGGCGGCGGTTGCGAATTGGCGCTGGCTTGTGACTTCCGGTTGATGTCCAAGGGGCGCATCGGGTTGACGGAAGTCAACCTGGGTCTCATCCCGGGGGCCGGCGGAACGCAGCGCATGACCCGTCTGTTGGGGCGGGCCAAGGCGACCGAACTCATCTTTTTGGCCAAACAACTGGAACCGGAAGAAGCGCTGCAAATCGGCCTCATCCATCAAGTCGTATCAGAAGAAAATTTCGAAGAAGAAGTGACAGCCTTTGCCGAACGGCTGGCCCAGGGAGCCGTGCAGGCCATGGGGCTGGCCAAACGGGCCATCAACGCGGCGGAAGGGCCCATCGAGGAAGGGCTGCAAGTGGAAGCGCAAGCGTTTTCGGATACGTTCAAGACCGGTGAGCCGATGATCGGCCTGGCGGCTTTCTTCCAGAAAAAACAGCCGCAATTTCTTCGCTGACAAGCCTTAAACAACCATCAAACCATGGAGAACGAGGTGAAGACAGACGTGTCATCGTGGAATGAACTGCTGAAAGGAAAAGTCGCCCTGGTCACCGGCGCTTCCCGCGGCTTGGGGCGGGCGGACGCGTTGGCGCTGGCGGAAGCCGGAGCCGACGTGGTCATCACTGACATTTTGATCGAATCGGATGAAAATGTGAAGGAAGAAGCGAAACGGATCGGGCCGCTGGCCCAGGTGATGGAGAGCACGAAGGTGGTGTATGCCGAAAAGACGGCAAAAGAGATTCAAGCCATGGGTCGGCGTTCCTTTGCCGTCAAAATGGATGTCACCAACCGGGAACAAGTCCAAGATGTCGTCAAGCGGGTTGTCGAAGAATTTGGAAGAATTGACATTTTGGTCAACAACGCCGGGACTTTGGATCACACGGCCCAACTGGAAAAACAAAAAGACGAATTGTGGGAACGGGATCTCAACGTCAACTTGACGGGCGCTTACAACTGTGCCAAAGCGGTATGGCCTTACATGAAAGAACAAGGGTGGGGCCGGATCATCAACATGGCCTCCATCGTCGGGGTCATCGGCGGGTTTGGCCAGACGAGCTACGCCACCACCAAGGGCGGGTTGCTCGCCTTTACCAAAAGTTTGGCCCTGGAAGGAGCGCGATATGGCATTACCGTCAATGCCATCGTGCCCGGGATTATCAACACCGAAGCGTTTCGCATGGGCAACCCGAAAATGAATGAGCGCATGATTCAACGGGTTCCTTTCCGGCGGCCGGGTGAACCGGAAGATGTGGCCAATGCCATCGTCTTCTTGGCCTCAGACAAAGCCAAGTACATTACCGGCATCGGCCTGCACGTTACCGGAGGAATCGAGCTGTTTACTTTCTAATGACGGACATGACACAAAGGAGATGAAGACCATGGCAGAAGCGGTGATCGTCGATGCCGTCCGGACGGCCATCGGCAAGAAAAACGGAGCCCTCTCCCAAATCCATCCGGTCGACTTGCTCACCCCGATTTTGCAACAGTTGGTCCAACGGAACGGGATCGATCCGGACGAAGTGGACGATGTGGTGACCGGCTGCGTCACCATGACCGGGGAACAAGGCGGGAACATCGGCCGCATGGCGGTGTTGGCCGCCGGTTTCCCGGTGGAAGTGCCCGCCGTTTCCTTGAACCGCATGTGCGGCTCCAGTCAACAGGCGATTCATTTTGCAGCCCAGGCCATCATGGCCGGCGACATGGACGTGGTCATCGCGTGCGGAGTCGAAAGCATGACCCGGGTGCCTATGGCCAGCGATTTGGGCCGATTCAGCCGCCAGTTGACCCAGCGCTTCAACGTCGTGCCGCAAGGCATTTCCGCTGAAATGATTGCAAAAAAATGGAATATTTCCCGTGAAGAATTGGATGCGTTTTCGTTGGAAAGCCACCGGAGGGCGGCGGCGGCCACCGACAGCGGACAGTTTCGGCGGGAGATTTTGCCCATCGAGGTCCAAGGCGAAAACGGCCCTTACCTGTTTGAACAAGATGAAGGGATTCGCCGGGATACGTCCATGGAAAAGCTGGCGGGTTTAAAACCGTCCTTCCAACCCCGGGACGGCGTCGTCACCGCCGGCAATTCGAGCCAAGTCAGCGACGGCGCCGCCGGTGTGCTCTTGATGTCGGACAAAAAAGCGGCACAACTTGGGCTCAAGCCCCGGGCCCGCATCGTGGCCCGGGCGGTGGTCGGCGTCGATCCGGTCATCATGTTGACCGGGGTCATTCCGGCCACCAAAAAAGTGTTGGAGAAGGCCGGACTGCGCCTCGATCAAATGGACATCATCGAAATCAACGAAGCCTTTGCGTCGGTCGTCAAGGCGTGGGAGAAAGAGCTGGAACCGGATATGCGCAAAGTCAACCCCCGCGGGGGTGCCATCGCCATCGGTCATCCGCTGGGGGCCAGCGGCGCCCGGATCATGACCACCTTGTTGCACGAGTTGGAGGATACGGACGGAAAGTACGGCTTGCAAGTGATGTGCATCGGTTTCGGGATGGCGACGGCGACCATCATTGAACGGCTGTAATGGGACAGTCATGTTGTGGGTGACGGCCCGTTGCGTCTTGTTTGATGAAAATCTTACGTGAAAGGAAGGGAAAACCATGACGGCCAAGCCGAGCATGCAAACCGTTTTCCAAATGATCGATGCCGCCTTGAAATCTAAACCGGAGCTGGCGCAAGGCTCCGAAGGCGTCTACCAATTCGATTTGACCGGGGAAGGGGGCGGGACGTTTCAAATCATCATTGACGACCAAGGCCCCCGGGCAGTGTCTGGCACCGAAAAAGAAGCCGATTGCACCTTGGTACTGGACACGGAAGATTTTCGCCAGTTGCTGGCAGGGAAACTCAACGCCACGGAAGCGTTTATGTCCGGTCAGCTGGCCATTCACGGCGATTTAGGTGTGGCGTTGCGGTTACAAGGATTGTTGAGCGTCTATACCTTTTAAATCGTCCATTTCATGAATCATAAGGAGTGAAGAGGATGAAACATGAAAAATTTCAAACGGTCGTCGGCCAGATCAACTGGAATGCGCCCATGTTCCGGTTGTACGAAAAAGCCAACCGCTTGGGCACCTGGAATCCGGCGGACATTGACTTCAGTCAGGACGCCATCGATTTCAACAACTTGACGGCCGATGACAAAATGACGGCCATGGCTTTGGTCGCTTCCTTTTCCGCCGGTGAAGAAGCGGTGACGCTGGACATCCTCCCCATGATCGAGGCGATGGCCCGTCAAGGCCGCCTGGAAGACACGTTGTATTTGACGACGTTTGCCCATGACGAGGCGAAACATACGGAAGTGTTTTCCCGGTGGCAGGCGGCGGTGGGCATTGCCCACATGGACTTATCCGTATTTCACAGTGACAGCTACAAACGGATTTTTTACGAGGAATTGCCCAACGCCATGTACCGGTTATCCCATGACGATTCACCGGAAGCGGTGGTCAAAGCTGCCTGCGTGTACAACTTGATCGTGGAGGGGACATTAGCGGAAACCGGATATTTTGCGTTTCGGAATATTTTCAAAAAAGTCGGCTTATTCCCAGGGTTGTTGCGCGCCATTGACTATTTGAATCAGGATGAAGGGCGGCATATTCAATTCGGCATTTACACCATTCAACGGCTGGTAGCCGGCAATGCGCCGTTGTACCGCACGTTTTTGGATTACATGGAAGAATTGAAGCCTCACGCGTTTGGCGTTGTCGATTACTTGACCAATTTGGCGGTGGAACAACGGAAGCTCAAAACGTCCAAAGCCACATTGGAAATTCCGCCGGATTTGATGCGGGAGTATGCCCGGAAACAATTCCACATCCGGATGCAGAAAATCGAGCGGGCCCAAAAATACGACAATGCAGCTGCGCTAGAGGCCGCCTTAAACGACGATGGCAATTTGCCGGGTGAGGAAGTAGAGTTGGAAGAGCTCGCTTGATAAAGGACCGGCTTGATGGAAGGACGGATTCACCCGACAGATGCAGGACAGACAGGAGGGTGAAAGCTTGAACACAGTGAAAAAACAGGTCGAGACGGTTGTGGCGGAGCAACCGAGGGCGTCGTTTGACGACGTATGGAAAGAAATTGAAAAAGAGATGGCCGCCATCACGGTTGCAAGGCGGCGGCGGAAAATTATTTCCGTGCTGGCAAAGCACGGATTGCTGTATTTGTTGAAGGATCACGCTTTTTGGAAACTGTTTCGCAAACGGAGGCGCAGTACCCAGGAAGATGAGCGATTGCGGCAAGTGGGCGAACGGTTGCGCCTGGCCTTTGAAGAATTGGGACCGACGTTCATCAAACTTGGCCAAGTGTTGGTGACGCGGCAAGACATCATTCCGGATCCCATCACCAAAGAGTTGGAGAAGCTGTTGGATCAAGTTCCGCCCATTGAATTCCGCAAAATCCAGGCGATTGTCGATCGGGAATTGCCCGAGGGGTTGGCGACGTTTTCCCATATTGAGGAGAAGCCGTTAGGGTCCGCATCCTTGGCGCAGGTGTACAAAGTGGTGATGAAAGACGGACGGGTGGCAGCGCTGAAAGTGGTGCGGCCGACGGTGGAATACTTGTTCAGGACCGATATTACCGTGATCCGGAAATTTGTCCAACGGCTGCAAAAACGGCTTCCGGCCGAGTTGCGGGCGGCCGTCGATCTGAACATGTTGATTGACAATTACTACAGCAGCGCCATGGATGAGTTGGACATGCGGGAAGAGGCGCGAAAATGTATCGAGATGCAGAAATACCGCTCGATGACGGAATACGTGGACGTGCCGGAAGTGTATCAGGCCACGAAAAACATTTTGTTGATGGAATTTATCGACGGATGGCACATCAAAGATTTTCCCGTGGACTTTTTGACGTTTGAAGAGCGGACCCGCATCATGATCGATTTGATCCATCTGTACGTCCAGACCATGTTGGACGGCCATTATTACGCGGATGCCCACGGTTCCAACATTATCATCGACCGGCACCGGAAAAAGGCGTATATCATCGACTGGGGCATGACCGGGCGCATGGACAGCATCCTTGCCCAAAATCTCATGCGCTTTATCATGCACATCCAGCTGAACCAGATTGACGACGCTGTCGATATATTGTTGGAAATCAACACCCCGACGATTTATACCGACATCGTCAAAGTGAAAGACGAATTGAAAGCCTTTGTGCTGAATTATGTCGATGTGTATCAAGGACACAAACGGTACAACTACGGCCGTTTGGTCATGGATGCGATCCAGATCGGTCTGCGCAATTACTGCCGTGTCCCCAGCGGTTTGGCGTTGTGGGCCAAAGGCTTTTCCGCCACCGAAGGGGTTGCCCGCTGGCTTTGTCCGGAAATTTCCTATGGAAAAGTGGTCGAGGCGTATGAGATCCCGATTTTAAAAAGTATGCTCAGCAAGCGGTTTAATTACCGGGCCAATGCCAGTCTTTTAGTGGAAGCGTCCCGATTGTTGACGTCATTTCCGAGAAAAGCCAACAAAATCTTGGAACATTTGGCCGACAACAATGTCCGCGTCAATGTGCAAGTCCAGACGGACACGGTGTTGCGAAACACGTTGAACCAATTGGTGAACCGGTTGGTGTTGGGGCTGATTGTCACGGCTGTCGTGTTGTCCACAGGCATGGTGATTGCCAGTGTGCCGGACGGTGCTTTTTTGGGGTTAAGCAAAACGGTCATCGGCAATGTCGGGTTACTCGTTTCCATTGCCTGCATCTTGTTTGTCGTTTGGCGGCTGTTCCGGACGCGAAAATATCGTTCCTTGTTTTAGGGGGAGGAGGGAGGACCAATGCGTCACGATGGGGATGACAGCCTCTTGATGACCCGTCGAATCGAGGCATTTTACCGGCAAAGCGGGGGACCCGGAAATCCGCTCATTGATCGTCTCTTGGAGGAACACTTGCTGTATGGGAAAGATCATGGCGTGCGCGGACGCAAAGAAGAGATCAAGGACGCATTTATCGAGGTGTTTTTAAACGATCATTCGACCCGGCCGATTGTCCTTGCCCTGATGAAGTTCGGGCACCAATTGCGCAAGGAGTGGCAAGCCTATTTGAATGCGTTGGCCAATTCCCGACAAATCCAGGAGACGACCCAATCGGGGCAGCGATAAATCCGCGCACATAAAAACCCCCTATTTGAGGGGATTGTTTGCAATATTCGGTCTAAATACAATCTAGTATAGAAAATTTCATAAATAAATGAAAGCGCATCCCAGACGACGAAGACACCCGACCGACCACAACACGGCACGTCCGGTACTAGGCGGGAGGTGATAGTTGACCGTTGAGAGAGATGGTATGGATTTGAGGCCATTCATTACTTCACAACGAAAAAATTTTGGAAGAAGGGGGATGCCATTCGATGGGTAACGTGTTGAACATCAATAAAAAATCTTTCCTGATGACGACCAGCATCGGGTATGCTGCGTTGATGGTCTTGTTGGCCGTCTTGTTCTTCAGCGGAACGGTGCTAGCTGCTTTTCCGTTAGCCGGTGTCGGAGGTTTTGTCGTGGCGGCAGCAGAAATTGAAGGACAAGGTTTCCAATTGGTACCGGCCATCGGGGAAACGCAAGAACGGTCCCTGTGGCCGCAAGGTGCCGTTAGGTTGAACAGCGTCAAAATCAAGGAATTGAATTTGTCGAAAGAGTTGAACGTTTCCAATGAGTTGGGTAACTTTGGCATTCATAAAGTAAGAATCGAAATTACGACGACGGGAGACGTGGAAGGTCAAGGCGTCAGAATGAACATCTCAGGTATGGTGGCCGATTTGGCGGAATTCAACAATATGGAAGTCAAAGAAAGACGCAGTGACAACCCCTTGAACGTGTTGGGCTTGCAAGCGGATTCGATGAAACTGACCAATCCGGAGTTGAATGCCCACTCGTTGACCACCAATTCCATCGGGCTGCCGGGCATGAAACTGAAAATCATCGCTTATGACCAAAATGGGAATTACGTCGGCGGCGATTTTGACCGCGACTAAGCTTGGCTAAACGAGCGTGAGACCCGTGTCAACCGGTTGGCGTTGACATGGGTCTTCCGCATCTCTTCAGTGGAGAGAAGTTTTAGGTTGAACCTCAGGTTTTGGTTGATGGGACAGAGGGAGGGGGTTGGCCATGTTACGGACAGCGGTTTCCTATGTGCAGATGGGGTTCATTGGCTTGTGTATCGGCAGTTTCCTCGGCTTCGTCGTGTTTAAATTTCCGTTGGCGGGATTTGCCTTGTCGACGCTGATTGGGTTGTTGTTCGTCGGTGGGGTGTTGGCATTCATTGGTGAGCGGTTTCAACGTTACCGGCGTCCGGTCCACATTGGTTTGGCCGGCGTTTTCCCAGGCATCTTGCTGGGTGGATACATCAATACATGGCTGGCCCATCCGTATTTCGGCATCATTCTCGGTGCACTGTATGGTTTTTTGGTCTTTGCGCTGTTTTGGTATTCGGTTGTCACTTTTTTGGAAAGACGACAATGGTACGTCCCCTACGTCGTAGAAACCGCCGTCTTTTTCTTGTTGAGTCTCGTGGGCGGATGGTTTGGCTTCAGTGTGGTGCCGAACCTGGATGCAAACGCGAGCTTTTGGAAACAAGGTTTGATTTTTGTCGTGCCGTTTATCGTCTCTGGAATGCTTTCTTTGTTGCCCGGCATCATCTTTTCGCGGAATCGCAACCGTCCTCTGTTTTCATCTGTGTTGGGCATTTTAAGCGGTTCGCTGGTGCTCTGGGTAGGGATTAACGTTTCGCCGTTTCTTTTCCTTCCCGGCAGCGGTCTCATGTGGGCGGGTTTGGTGCTCGGTACGCTGATGATCGCGGTGTCGGTGTTGGCGATGGTTTATCCGCAACATTCTTCCGTGCTGGGGGGGCTCTTGATCTTTTTCTCGGTGTTGTCTTTTGTCGGTGCCACGGGGGGATTGATCATCGGAGGGCTCGTCGGGATTTTGGCCGGCAGTTTGACTGTTGCATGGCGGAAGCCGCAACCCGTTTCGCAAGCTGCTGAGGAATCGCGCGCCTCTGAAGTCGAGTCGGTTACCGCAGAAGTGGCTGTGGCAAAAGATGGGGGAGAAGGAGAAGCTCTTGGAGGGGAGGAACCAAAGTGAGCGGAAGGCGCAGCCCGTTTCTCTCTACGGTAAAATGTTGGGTTGTCGGCATGATCATTACTGTTTTTATTTTATCGAATGCTCTGATTTTTACCGGTGCCATCTATGCTGTACCGGTCTTTGCACGAACGTTGTCTCCTGACATTTCGCAGCAGGTGGATGATGCGCCGTCGGCGGAACAACATCCGGCCCTTCCCCATGAAGAAGAATCGTCCAACTCATCGCCGGATTCGGAACCGGGTACAATACCGGATTCTGAGCAAAGTACGTTGCCCGATTCTGATTCGGGTACGCTTCCGGTTTCTGAGCCGGGTACGCCGTCCGATACTGAGCCGAGCACGCCGCCGGATTCCGAACCGGGCACGCCGTCCGATACTGAGCCGGGTACGCCGCCTGACTCCGAACCGGGCACGCCGTCCGATACTGAGCCGGGCACGCCGCCGGATTCCGAACCGGGCACGCCGTCCGATACTGAGCCCGGTACGCTACCCGAGCCTGAACCGGCCCCGCAACCGGAACCCGAATCTGATCAACAACCCGTACCAGAACTGCCTGTGATTGTAGAACCGGAACTGCCCGATTGGCGGACCCTTTCTCCGGAAGAATGGTCACAGTTGTCGGACGAATTGAAGGAGGAACTCATTCAACAAATCGTTGAAAATTGGCGAGACATCTCACCGGAACAATGGGATCAACTGCCAAAAGCCGTAAAAGACGTTGTGATTTCACAGCTGGCAGAAGATTGGCGGAACTTTTCAAGCGAGGATTGGGAACACCTGCCAAAAGAAGTCAAGGAAGCGATAATACAAAAATTGTTGGATGAGTGGGAAGAACTTTCGGAAGATGATTTGGCACGACTGCCAGAAGAAGTGTTAATCGAGTTGTTTCAACGCCAAGCGGAAAGAATCAATATGCTGATGGGCGGTGGCGGCCGTTTTCCTGCAGAACCGGAAGTGGGCGGGTTTGTCATCGCGTTGAAATCGTTGAAAGGAAAAAATTTGTTTACAGAACCCATTTTGGCGGAGACATCGACTCGGAATCTTGAACCCCAGGCCGAATTGAATTTGGACGATGTGGAAATTCGGGGATTAAATTTATACAAAAATTTCACAGCCCAAGGCATTCCCTTTCATATTCAAATCACGACGAAAAATGAAAACGACTTAGTAAAAATTACCGGCAATCGCTTTTTTAAACGGGATTTGGAAAACCGGGTATCCGAAATGTATGCCAAGCGAATGGAGGCGCGGGTCCTGGGTTTCATTCCCATCATCTTGCACAATTATTGGACGACAACACCGGAAGTCGATTTGTTGCTCCTTTTGGCGAACCTGTTGTCCTTTACCATTACTGTGGACGTGGATGACATGTTGTTGAACACCCATTTAATGAGAGCCGAAAAGATTGTGATCCAAAATTTGGTGTTAAACATTGGCAGGGGTCATCTGAGTTCTTATGTCCCCTGATCATCGGGATTGAAACACCAACATCGAGATAGAAAGAGGAGGATGACAGCGTGGCGGTGGAATTGAATGTGGAAATGTTTCCGTTGTTTATCGACGGACAATGGATGCCCGCGAGCACGGGAGAAACGTATGACGTCTACAACCCGGCCACGGGTGCTGTAGTGGCAAAAGTCGCCAAAGGCGGTCGGGAAGACGTGGAACGGGCCGTCCGGGCTGCCCGGGCTGTTTTTGATGCGGGCATATGGAGCGAACGTTCGCCGCAGGAACGGGGCGAGTTGCTGATCGACATCGGGAAGCGGATATCCAAGCATGCGCAAGAGTTGGTTCGATTGGAAGTGATGAGTTCGGGCGGCACCATCCGCCGTGTTTCTTTTTCCGATGTCGTCATGGTGTCGGAAGTGTTTCAAACCATGGGAAAAATGTTGGCCGCGTATTCGCTGGATGAAGAGTTGCCGGATTTGACCTTTCCCGGTGTAGGCAAAGGCAAAGTGTGGCGCGAACCGGTGGGGGTTTGCGCAGCCATTACCCCGTGGAACATGCCCATGATGTTGGCAGCATGGAAAATCGCGCCGGCGCTGGCCATGGGGAATACCATCGTGATCAAGCCGGCCAGTTATACGCCGTTGTCCACGTTGAAGCTGGCAGAAATTATTTCACAAGTGGTGCCTCCCGGTGTGGTCAATGTCGTCACCGGTTCCGGGGCGGAAGTGGGCGAGGCGTTGGTGACCCATCCTGAGGTGGACAAGGTAGCTTTTACCGGTTCTACGGAGGTCGGGCGCCGCATTATGCAGTTGGCATCGGGGACCATCAAGAGAACGACGCTGGAGTTGGGGGGTAAATCACCAAACATTTTGCTGGAAGATGCCGATTTGGAAATCGCATTGCCGGGCAGTTTGTTCGGAGTGTTTTTGCATTCGGGACAGTTGTGTGAGTCGGGAACGCGATTGTTTGTGCCGGCAAATCTTTATGACAAGGTGATTGAAGGACTGGTGGAACTGACCTCCAAGCTCAAATTGGGGAATCCGGCGGACATGGCGACCGACGTTGGACCGGTCATTTCCCGCCAGCAAAAAGAGACGGTGTTGGCCTATATCGAGTCGGGATTAAACGAAGGCGCCAAGATCGTTTGCGGGGGCCGGGAAGCGCACGTGCCGGGATGTGAGAAAGGGCACTTCATCGAACCGACCATCTTTGTCGACGTGAGGAACGACATGAAGATTGCGCAAGAGGAAATTTTCGGCCCGGTGTTGTCGGTCATTCGGTATGAAGACTTGGACGAAGCCATCCGGATGGCCAACGATACGATCTATGGGCTGGCGGCCGGGATTTGGACGCGCGATGAGGAAAAAGCTTTGGCCATCGCCCGCAAAATCCGCGCGGGTACCGTCTGGATCAACGATTGGCACCGGTTGCGCAGCGACGGGCCGTTTGGGGGATATAAGCAAAGCGGACTGGGGCGGGAATTGGGCAAGTATGCATTGGACGAGTATTCGGAAATCAAACATGTCCACATCACGAACGAACCGCAACTGGCCAAACGCATCTGGTATCGGGCATTGTTTTCCAATATGTAAAGGAGAAGGATGGTCCCTGGGTCCATCCTCTTTTCTTGCTTTCGAGACGAGAAAAATGAGAATCACGAAATGATGAAATGTATAAAATGATGGACTTATGAAATGAGACCAAGCCTTAAGGCCAAGGCCACCGCGTGCGTTCGGTTTTTGGCGTTCAGCTTCTTCATGGCGGATGTCACATAGTCCCGTACGGTGTATTCACTGAGATAGAGCGTCTTGGCTGCTTCACTGATCGAAGCGCCGTCGGCCATCAATTTCAGCACATCGTACTCTCTGGGCGACAATCGCAAATGATGCCAGTCATCGACCGGCCATTGAATCTCGTCTAAATATTTGGTCAACGTTTCGGCGGCATGTCGACTGAAGGTCATTACCGTGTTCAACGTATCGGCAGGCAGGCGGAACGGTTTTCCTTCTCCTTGATCGAGGATGATGGCGCCCAACATTTTGTTTTTTGTCGGGGAGAAAAGCGGCGTGATGACCACCGACTCCAGTTGAAACTGTTCGACGTAATGTTTCGGCAACCATTGGGCGGCATTCGGAACATAAATCGGTTGAATTTTTCGCAAGCCGTGATTGATCAGCGGGATATTGGATATTTGCTCTTTGATTTTACGAATGGCGTGATCGCTGACCTGGTATCCGTAGATGCCGATGCCCGTGTGATCGGAATAGGAATAGGAAAACAACGCCGCCCGTTCAAAAGGCAAGTAGCGGACAAATCCTGCGCAAATCAATTCCAGCGTCTCCTGCAAGTTTTTCGCCTGCATGATCGACTCGTCATACAAGATCAACGCGTCATGCATGTAAGTGTCGTATTTGGCCGCCGTTTGATGTTGTTTGAACAAATCGATGGCCAGGGATAAAAACGTTTTCATCATCGTGCCGGATGCCTTGTCGGTGGCGACCAACAGCGTTTCATCGTTCATTGGCAGGTTGAGAATTTCGACGTTAGAACGTTCCACCGGCATTTCCACCAAACAGAGCAGGGAGTCGGCCAGACTTTCAGCCGTCGGCGATTTGAGCATTTTCACCATCTCTTTAAACGGGTGCGCGTATTTCCGGGGTTTCGGCACCAATAAATCCCGTAGACAAACGTGGCCGTCCTGGTGGTACACGCGGGCAATCCAATACAACGGCATGTGACGGTTGTCAAACAACGTTTGCAAGAAACTGTTGATATGCAAGGGCATCGTTTCCGGACGCAGCAAGTGCCGTCCGACCACGGTAAAAAGATAGTGGATGGCCTGATGAATATAGACATCGCTGCTGTATGTCCGGTGAACGATTTGATGAGCAATGTTTTCCAGCAACGATAAAATCAGAATGACTTCGTTGGAATCGAACGGTTCCGGATACATGGCCTGACATTCTTCGCGGAATTGGTGCAAAATGTCTTGGATGTTGGACTGAGAGATCATGGGCACGTATTTCAGGGCCAGTTTGGCCAGCACGTGGACTTTGTGTCCGATGTGCGGGTCGGCCCAAGGTAGTAATGAATATTCAGACGTTTTTTGGACCAACCGTTGCCACGTGTCTTGGATTGATTGCTGATGTTGTACAAAAAGGGCCGAGCCTTCATGTATAATTTGTTCCAAGCGTCGGTCCAAGGATTGTTCAAAAGACTGTGTCACGCTCCTTTTCCCCCTTTCTTTCGCAAGATATAGAATAAAAATAATGTTTATATTAATTTATCTAAAAATAATATGATTGTCAAAGGAAAGAGATGCGACAAAAAAGGTGCAATGAATGGCTGAAGAAGCCTCCTTTGCACCCTTTTTGTCCTGTTTCGTTACATTCTTGATGATCTTGTCTTCAACACATTGAGCGCGTCCCGCACTTGACGGGCGAAAACGAGCGGCCTCTCCACTTTCTCGAAATGGATATACCAGAGGTCCGGATGGGTGAACAACCAGTGGTTGTGCAAGGCCGTCACTTTAATGCCGTGGCGGCGAAGGCGTGTAATGAAAGGGTTGATTTCATCCGATAAGATGACGGTTTCGCCCAAGCACAACGCCCGTCCGTCTCTCCCGATGCTTTCAAAGGAAAATGCTTGCGGGAGGGTCAAAAACGATCGGGAACGCTTGCCCAAAATGACAGGACGGATGTCGTTCCGCACCCTGGAAGCGGTGCAGACGCCGTTGATGATTTGCGGCTGGGCACCTAAAATGGCGGCGAATCGCCGGCAGAGCGCACTGCCGCACATGTGGCATCCCCCTTTTTGCATGGTTTCAAGCTAGATTATGCACCGGGGAATGCCGGTGATTGGATCCTTGTGCCACTGTTTTCATTTCTAGATGCACATTTTTCGGAAGGAATCTTGTTAGAAAAAGAAGATGGCAAACCACGTGCTAATGACTAATCCGGCGATGACCGGCCAGAAATTTTTTCGGACCAGATCCAAGACAGGCACCCGGGTGAATCCGGCCACGGCCACCAAAGAGGACCAGGCGATCAAGGTCCCGCCGCCGACCCAAATGGCGCCCATTTGGCCGATTGCGGCCAAGGTCCCCGGGTCGATTCCCAAAGAGGTGCCGATGGCGCCGGATAAGGAACCGGTCAACGGCAAACCGGAAAATCCCGAACCGTCCAATCCGGTGAGCATGCCGACGATGAGCATGCCGAAAGCGCTGAAAAACATGTTTTCTGGGATGTAGGCGTGGCCCATTTGCACGAGTTCAAACAGGAACGAAGGCGCTTCCTCGACCGGCAGGGAAAGAATGCGGGCGGCAAATTCCCCGTTGCCGATGAAGAAAAAGCCGGCGATGGGCAGGACCGGCCCCATGGTGCGGAACGCAAAGAGCAAGCCGCCTACCAGATCTTCACTGATTTGATAGAGAGAACGCTTCCAGTTGCCGCAAAGGCAGGCGAGCACCAACAATAAGGTCGCCGCGCCGCCGATGAGGGCCGCGCCGTTGCTTCCTTCGATGGCCGGAATATGCGGGGAAAATTTAGCGAACAACATATAGGCGACAACGCTGAGTAGCACTACGGGAACGAGGATGGCGAAGACGGTGGACCACCGCTGGTCTTTCAGGGCTTCGGAGGAAAGGGAGATGCGGTTTTCTGACGATGCCAGCTCTTCCCAGGCTTGAATCAAGTGGGGACCCGGTTGGACCATTTCCCGCCGATAGAGCAGGTAGGCGACCAATAAGGCAATGCCGCCGGAAATGAGCGACAGGATGAGCGCTTTGTCGGCGACTTCGGCGACACTCACGCCGGCAGAAGTGGCACTCAAATAAGGTGCGATTTGAATGACGTAGTCGGATGAGAGGGCCATCCCTTGACCGGCTAAGGAAATGGAGACGGCAGCCACCATGGCGGGAAGTCCGGCGCGCAAAGCGGCTGGCAGCAAAATGGCGGCTACCAAAGGCACCGCAGGCGTTGGCCAGAAAAAGAGGGAAATCAAGTATGTGACGAAAGCCAAAATCCAGAAAGACCAATGGCCGTTGATCATCACTTTTTCAAACGGTTTGATCATGCGTTCGTCAGCGCCGATGCGCTTTAACGCTTGTAACAGGGCCGTCATCAAGGCGATGATCAGGAAGATGTTGAACAGTTCACCGGCCGCGGTCATGATGGCGTTGAAGATGGCCTGCAGTCCTCCAACGAGATGGCCGCTATAGGCCCAGGCGACGAGAAACGTGAAGATGAGCGACGCCATGACGACGTTTTGCCGCATGAGCATCGTTGCGATGATGACCAACGTTCCGATCAAGTACAATCCATGGGCCAACGTCATTTCCATCAAGTTTCACCACCTTTTTGTTGGGTTGTTATACCCTATTCCGGTTCTGCCAAAGGGGTGAAACTCGAGGTTGAAAAAACTCGCTCAATTGGAGTATGATGAGGTTTCCAGGAATTGTTTTGTTTGTCCCTTGCATGCGGCTGAGGAGGAGGCCTGCTTTCATGCAGTACCGGGTGTTGGTGGTCGATGATTCGCCTTTCATGAGGAAACTCATTAGCGACATGATCGAGTCCGATCCGGACTTTCGGGTGATCGGCACGGCCAAGAACGGCTTTGAGGCGATCGAGCTCGTGCAAGAGCTTCGGCCCGATGTCGTGACGTTGGACGTGGAAATGCCCGGCATGAGCGGGCTAGAGACGTTAGAAAAAATTCTAAAAACGTATCCGGTTCCGGTGTTGATGTTCAGTTCGCAGACGGAAAGGGGCGCCGGAGTGACCATTGCCGCCTTGGAGATGGGGGCGGTTGATTTTTTACACAAACCTTCCGGGATTTTGACGGTGGAACGCGTTCGGGACGAGCTGCTGTATAAATTAAAAGCAGCAGCGAAAGTGCGCGTGCCCCGGCTGGCGGCTCCCTCGACGGCCCGCCGAACGGAGGAACCGCCTGTGGCGGCCATCAATCGGTCACAACGAACCGAGAAGGCGGCATCCCCTTCGCGGAACTTTTATCACCTGTTTGCCATCGGCACATCCACCGGGGGCCCGCGGGCGTTGCAAACGGTGCTGACGGCGTTGCCGGAAGATTTTCCGAACCCGATTCTCATCGTGCAACATATGCCGCCGAAGTTCACCCGCTCGTTGGCGCGACGGCTGAATGACTTGGCGAAAATTCACGTGACCGAGGCGGAAGACGGGCAAGTGATCGAAGGCGGGGTCGCGTATTTGGCTCCCGGCGGGTACCACATGGAGGCGGTCTTTGAGGAACCCCGGACGTATCGCATCGTGTTGAATCAAAAGCCTCCTCGGAACGGGCATCGGCCTTCCGTCGACGTGCTGTTTGAGTCGGTGTCCCGCTTGCCGCACCTTCATCTGCATTACATCATCATGACCGGCATGGGCAGTGACGGGGCCAGAGCGTTACTGGCAGCCAAACAAAAAGGCGCCGCTTCGACCATTGCCGAAGCGGAGGAGACGTGTGTCGTCTTCGGCATGCCGAAAGCGGCCATTGCCTTGGGCGGCGTCGATTATGTTCTACCTTTGGACAAAATTGCCGACAAAATGATTGCCTTGTCCCGGAATTGACCGGACAAATACTTCTTGCAGCACAAACGGGTCATCCCGGTTGGTTGATGACATGACCGGTGCCGCCGATGAGGCATCTTGAATGATGAGGGCGTTCAGCTGGCCTCCGTAGGCACAGCCGCCGTCGATGCCGATGACGCGGTTTGCGCCGCGGTAAACATGGTCGGTGCCGTGGAGGCGTCGGGTGCGGGTGTGACCGAACACGATGAACTGGTCGCCTCGGTAATGATGGATGAATTCCTCCCGGATCGTCAGCAACTCTTCCTTGCGGCTGGCGGCCAGTCCTTTGTCCGGATGAATGCCAGCATGGACGAACAAAAACGACCCTCGCACCTCATAGAGGGGACGGTTTGCGAGGAACTGCAGTTCGGCGGCAAATTCCCGTTGGATGAGTGATTGGATTTCCTTTTCTTTTTGCCTGCTGAACCGGAGGGAAAAAACATCCACCGGAGGAAGTTCGAGGGCCGCCAAAAAGCTGTTGATGGTGGCCATTCCCCCGACATCCATGTAATAGGCAATGTCTTCCACTCCGTTTAACCAGTCCATCAACAGGACGTCGTGGTTGCCGAGCAACACCGTGGCGCCTTGTTCGGCTAACTGCATGAGACGGCGCAGCACGGCGACGCTGTTTGGTCCGCTGTCGACGTAATCGCCGAGAAACAGCAGTTCCTCAGGTTTGGCCTGCAGTTTTTCCAGCAGGTGAACAAGGGTGTCGTCACAACCGTGGATGTCGGAAATGGCGATCCAACGCATCTTTTTCCCCTGCTTTGTTGGAATGTTGTACCTTTTCAGCATAACACAGTCACCGTTGAGGAGAAAGGGACACACCGCCGCTTTTCGGGGACTTTGACCGACATGTCGTTCGATGAAGGAAGTGATGTTTTTTGAGAGAGCTTTTTTCCTTTTTCCATACGGGACCATGGACGACGAGCGTGGAATGGATCGCGATTCAACGGCTGGTCATTTCGGCGCTGTTGGGGGCCATGATCGGCTGGGAGCGGGAACACGCCAACAAACAGGCAGGTTTGCGCACCCACATGTTGGTGACGCTGGGCAGTTGCCTGTTGATGCTCTTGTCCATTTACGGTTTTCGCGACTGGCTTGACCATCCCAATGCCCGGTTCGACCCGGCCCGTCTGGCGGCGCAAGTGATCAACGGCATCGGCTTTTTGGCCGCCGGGGCCATTTTGGTTCGGCCGGATTTGGTCGTTTCCGGTTTGACGACGGCGGCTACCGTTTGGATTGCCATGGGCATCGGCCTGGCGGTCGGCGCGGGTGAATACGTCATGGCGGTCGTCTCCACCATCATCGTGTTGTTGGTCCTGCGGGTATTGCCCAAGTTTGAGGTGGGCAAACGCACAAGGGGATTGTTGTATGTGCAGGTGCAAGATCGCCCCGGCGTGTTGGAAGAGATTGCGGAGCAACTGGGCCGTTCCTTGGTGCGGGTCCAACAAGTGATTCCGGGAGAAGAACAACGATTGGAACTGCTCGTGCAAGTCAACCGTTCCAAGACGGTGATGTCCCTCATCGAAAAAATGCGCCACGTGGAAGGGGTCACGGCGGTGTACTGGGAAGGCCGGCAAGTGTTTCGACAAGGCGAAGAAGCGACCGAAGAAGATTGAACGCCACGTCCGGACGGGCTCGGGCGTGGCGTTGTTTTTTAACCGTGTTGTCTGGCCAGCGCTTGAATGGCCCGGACGGCTTCCGGGTTTTCCAAGGAGGACAAGTCGCCGGCGTCTTGTCCTAAATAGGCCGCCCGGATGGCGCGGCGCATGATTTTGGCGTTCCGCGTCTTGGGCAAATCGTCCACAAAGTGAATTTGCTTTGGCTGCAAGGCTTTGCCCAGCCGTTCCCCGACCAAGGCCACGAGCTCTTCCGCCAGTTCGGGCGACGGGCTTTTCCCCGGTTTGAGGACGACAAAACAGACCGGGACTTCGCCTTTGACTTCGTCGGGAATGCCGATGGTGCCCGCTTCTTGGACAAAAGGATGGTCCACCAGCACCGACTCCATCTCGGCCGGGCCGAGCCGTTTGCCGGCCACATTTAAGGTGTCGTCGGAGCGGCCGGTAATGTACCAAAACCCTTCCTCATCTTGGTATACCCAGTCGCCGTGGACCCAAATGTTGGGCCAGCGGCTCCAATACGTCTCCTCGTATCTCTGGGGCTCCTGCCAGAAGCCGTTGGTCATGCCGACCCACGGTTGGCGGATGACCAGTTCGCCGACCTCGCCGCGGATAGGCTGTCCTTGGGCGTCCAACACGTCCACATCCATGCCGGGCAGGGGCGAGTTGAAACCGGTAGGCGCAATGGGCCGCAACAGGACATTGCCCAAAATGCCGCCAGAAATTTCGGTCCCGCCCGAGTAGTTGAAAATGGGAATGCGTTTTTCGCACACTTTTTCAAATAGCCAATGCCACGGTTCCGGGTTCCACGGTTCGCCGGTCGTCCCGATGCCCCGCAGACTGGACAAATCCGCTTGCCGGGCCAATTGTTCGCCGAATGGCATCAAAGAGCGGACTAGTGTCGGCGAAATGCCTAAGTGGGTCACGCCGTGGGCTTCCACCAGCTTCCAAATCCGATCGGGGCCCGGGTACGTCGGGGTGCCTTCGTACAGCACCATGGTGGCGCCGTTCAACAGCGCACCGAAAACTAAGAAAGGTCCCATCATCCAGCCCATGTCCGTTACCCAAAACAGCACTTCTCCCGGCTTCAAGTCCATGCCGAAGCCGGCATCGAAGGCCGCTTTGATGGGGAAACCGCTGTGTACATGCACCGCCCCCTTGGGTCGACCGGTCGTGCCCGACGTGTAAATGATCATGAACGGGTGATCGCTGGCGAAGGGCGGGCACTCCATCTGCCGACGGCGGCTTTCCAATTCGGCCCACTCCACATCCCGGCCTTGCCGCCAAGGAATTTCCCGGCCCAAACGGCGCACGACGACGACTTTTTCGACGCTCGGCGCCAGCTCGCACGCCTTGTCGGCTTCTTCCTTCATGGGAATCATTTTGCCGCGGCGATAAAATCCGTCGGCGGTCACCAACATTTTCGCCGTACAGCCTTGCAGCCGCTTGGCCACGGCGTCGGCGCCGTAACCGGAAAATGCGGGCGTCACAATGGCGCCGATTTTGGCCGCCGCCAGCATGATCGCCACCGTTTCGGGAATCATCGGCATGTAAATGGCGATGCGGTCGCCGGTGCGGATGCCCTGATCCAACAGCCCTTGCGCCAATTGATTGACCCAAATGGCCATTTCCCGGTAGGTGTACTTTCGCACCTCGCCGTCTTCCCCTTCCCAGACGACGGCCAACCGTTGACGCATGCCCGGATCGGCCAGCCATTTGTCCAAGGCGTTGTAGGTTACGTTCAGCTGACCGCCGAGGTACCATTTGGGCCAGGCGATGCCCCGGGACAAATCCAAGGTCTGTTCGTACGGTTTGGCCCACACGATGCCCAACGCTTTTTCGGCTTCCCGCCAAAACCAGGCGATGTCTTCCACCGAAGCCTTGAAAAACGCATCGTAGTCGTCAAAGCCCAGACTTTTCATCCATTGGTACAGCCGGCTGGATTGGATGATCTCCTCCGTCGGATACCATACGGCTTTGGACATGTTCTCACCTCACCGATAAAGGTTCATGCGGCGGTTCCCAAGAACCGAACGGGTTTGCAATGCAAGGATGATGCCATTCGGGCCGATGCGGTCCAGGAGCCAGCGAAAAGTTTCGAATGGTCATTGTTCAACGATTTGTCGTAAAATAGCTATAGCAATATTGCATATCGATAGGCAATTTTGCCATCTTCGGACGACGGAAACCGGAGGGAGCGACGGTGCTGTGGACCGACTTGACGCCCGACGAAGCGGAACTGTTGTTGCAACAATTAATCGAAAACGCGTACGACGGCATTTACATGACCGATGCCGACGGCAAGACGGCCGGCTACAACCAGGCGTTTTTGCGCATTTCCGGTCTGACGCCGGAACAGTTGGACCATCACACCGTCCATGATCTGTTGGCGAACGGATGGATTCCGAAATCCTGCGTGTTGAAGGCGTTGGAGACGGGAGAGGCGGCCAATGAGGTGATCCGGTATGCCAACGGCAATGAAGCATTGGTCACCGCCGTGCCGGTATACAACAAAGACGGTCGGCTCTTTCGGGTCATTGCCCAAGTGCGGGACTTGTCGGAGTTGAACCGGTTGAAGCGGGAGCTGGAACGGAGCCAGCACATCCGGCAAATGCAAAGCCAAAAGTTAGAAAAAGTGACGGTGGCCGGCGTGGAAGGCCGATCGTTTGTCTATCAGAGCGACACGATGGAAAAAATTGTCGACTTGGCCATGCGCATTGCCAATTTCAACACGCCGGTGTTGCTGTTGGGCGAATCGGGCGTCGGCAAAGATGTGCTGGCCCACTACATCCACCAGATGAGCGATCGCAGCCGCACCGGCAGTTTTGTCAAAGTCAACTGCGGGGCCATTCCGGAAAATTTGTTGGAGTCGGAGTTGTTCGGCTACGAGGCGGGGGCGTTTACCGGGGCGCGGCAAAAGGGGAAACCGGGGCTGTTTGAAGTGGCCCACATGGGGACGCTGTTCCTGGACGAAATCGGCGAAATTCCGCCGACGCTGCAGGTGAAGCTGTTGGGCGTCTTGCAAGATCGACGCATTCAGCGCATCGGGGGGCTTGCACCCATTGAGGTCGATGCCCGGATCATCACCGCCACCAATGCCAATTTGCGGCAAATGGTACAGGAAAACCGGTTTCGCAAAGATTTGTACTACCGCATCAATGTCATTTCCATCGCCATTCCGCCGTTGCGCGAGCGCCCGGAAGACGTGTTGGCGTTGATGTTGCACTTTTTGAAGGAGTTCAACCAAAAGTATCAGGTGAACAAGACGATGGATGCCCAGCTCATCAAAGCCATGCTGGAATATACGTGGCCCGGGAATGTGCGCGAATTGCGCAACACGGTGGAGCGGCTGGTGGTCGTGTCGGAAGGGGAACATATCGGTTTGGACGATTTGCCGGAGCCGATACAGGAAGAATTGCAACGGCTGGGCGGACCGGAGGCGTTGCAGACACGATTGCCGGATGGGCCGGAATATGCGTGGTCGTGGCGGCACGTGGATTTCGAAAAAGGCGATTTGAAAGCCATCATGGAACAGGTGGAAAAAGCGGTGTTGGCCCATTTCCTCCAGCGGTATCGGCCGTTGAAACGGTGCGCTGAGCGCCTGGGAGTCGATCTGTCGACGTTGATGCGAAAAAAGAAGCGATACGGCCTTTGAAGGAGGGGTTTCGGCTGAAAAGATGCGACAGGAAAGGGGCGGTCGTCCGATGTCGGTGAACCAGCCTGTTACGCCGCTGCCGGCGGCGACGGTCATTTTGATACGGCCGCATGCCGATGGCACCCAAGTTTATTTGACGAAACGGCCGTCGACGATGCGGTTTTTGCCGGGGTATTGTGTGTTTCCGGGCGGAAAACTGGAGGCGGCGGACTCCCGTTTCCCGAAACATTGTTTGCACGGTGGGGAGACGGGAAACCTGGCCGTCGACGTCGATTATTATGTGGCAGCGGCCCGGGAACTGTTTGAAGAAGTCGGGATATTGTTGTATCACGGGGAAAAACAGGCCATCGGCGCCGACATGTGGCGGGCATGGCGGGAAAAAGTGAGCCGGGATGCGGCGGCTTTTGGGGACATTTTTCGGGAAACCCGCTGGCGCCTGGATTTGACGGCGTTGCGTTATTTCGGCCACCGCGTCACGCCCAAATCGTCCCTCTACCGTTACAACACCCGGTTTTTCCTCGCTCTTTTGCCGGAAGGGCAGGAACCGGATCCCGATCCGGTGGAAATAGAGCAGGGGTTTTGGATGGCGCCACAAGAAGCGCTCCGGCGGGGCGAGCAAGGCGAGTTGAAATTTGTCCAGCCCACCCGCGCCAGTTTGACGGCGTTGGCGGCATACCGCGGCGGCCCCTTTCCCATGTTGCCCTAAATCGCTTCATAACGTCCGCCAGGGAGGCGGCGCACTTTTCCGTCTTCTTCCAACTTTTGCAAGTGGGCTTCGACGGTCAGGCGGGCAAACGGAAGAACGGCGGCGGGAACGTCCCGATAAATCGCTTCGGCCAGCGTGGCCGCCGTCGCCTGACGGCGAGGCTGGGCATGCAGCAAGGACAACACCTGCGCTTCCCGTTCCAGACGATGCCGATGCAAGTAAGCGATGCGCTCCCGCGGCGCTTCGTCGACCCACGGTCCGTGACCGGGGGCGATGCGGGCGATGGGCAACTGTTGCAGCTGTTCCAAGGATTGCAAATAGTCCCGAATGTTGCCTTCCGGACCGCCGATCCATGTCGTGCCTTTGCCCAAGACGTTGTCGCCGGAGAACAAAATTTTCTGTTCCGGCAACCAAAAACAGAGATGGCCCCGCGTATGCCCGGGCGTGTGGAGGGCGATGAGCGGGTGACTGTCGATGGTGATGGTCGCTTCATGGGACAACCGCACGCTTTGATGGTGAAGTTCGCTTTCCGGGAGCGAAAGAGCTTTTTGCACCTCGGTTTCTTCCAACGGATGGTACTGGAGTGTGGCGTGCCAGTGACGTAAGTGTTTGGCTCCAGGAGCGTGATCGGGGTGGGCGTGGGTGAACAAAATGCGGGTCGGCGTCGCCAATCCGTGTTGCCGCACCGCTCGTTCCACCGCTTCCGCGCTCGTTTGGAGATCGTAGCCGGCGTCGATGAGCACACTTTCATGGGCCGTGCCGACGAGAAAACAATTGGCTTCCGGTTCCAACATGGTCTTTGTTGAACGGACGGTGACGGTGACGATTTTCAATTTGGGCATGGCCGGTCCTCCTCAGTTTCGTCTTCCGAATTTTTTATGCCCATTTTAACACGTTCGTGGCCTGACGGGTCTAGTTTTGACGCCCTTGGGAAATGCTAAAAAAGAATCACGGCATGGGAAAGGGTGTCAAAACATGCGATGGTGGGAATGGTTGAAAAAAGGATGGCAAAGTTACACGGAAGCGGTCCAAGTGGAACTGATGGCGTACTTGCCCGCATGGGACGAAAGCGGGACGGAACCAACGGCGGCCAACTCCGTGGTGTATAATGACCATCAGGATGAGACAAAAAGAGGAAGCCTACGGCCGGAGGAACGATGAATCGACCAGTCGGCCGTGGTGCGGGTTGAAGAAAGGAGAGGACGAACGTGGCCGATGAGCAACGCTTGAAAATGTTCAAAGAATTGACCGAAGCGCCCGGGGCGCCTGGTTTTGAAGGCCGGGTGCGGGAATTGATGGCCCAGTACTTAAAACCGTTGAGCGACGAGCTGGTGACTGACCGCCTGGGCAGCATCGTCGGCAAAAAAGTCGGCGACGCCGACGGCCCTCGGGTATTGGTGGCCGGTCACATGGACGAAGTGGCGTTCATGGTCACGCAAATTACGGAGGAAGGATTCTTGCGCTTCCAGACGTTGGGCGGCTGGTGGGAACAGGTGATGTTGGCGCAGCGGGTGAAAGTGTACACCCGTTCCGGTGAAGCCATCATCGGCGTCATCGGTTCAAAACCGCCCCACATTTTGCCGGCGGAGGAACGCAAAAAGCCGGTGAAAAAAGAAGACATGTTCATCGACATCGGAGCATCCAGTAAAGAGGAAGCGGAAAGTTTCGGCGTGCGGCCGGGGGATGTGGCCATTCCGGTGACGCCGTTTACGGTCATGAAAAACCCGAAACTGTTGCTGGCCAAAGCCTGGGACAACCGGATCGGGTGCGCCATGGCCGTCGAAGTGTTGAAGCGGTTGCAGGCCACTCCGCACCCCAACGTCGTCTACGCGGGAGCGACGGTGCAGGAAGAAGTGGGGTTGCGCGGGGCACAGACATTGGCCAACACAATCCGGCCGGATGTGGCCTTTGCGGTGGATGTCGGCGTCGCCGGTGATACGCCCGGAATTCGGCCGCAAGACGCGCAGGCGAAACTGGGCAAGGGGCCGCAAGTGTTGTTGTACGATGCATCGATGATCCCCCACGTGGGCCTGCGCAATCTCGTGTTGGAGACGGCGGAAGAGCTGAATATTCCGTTCCAATACGACGCGATGGCCGGCGGCGGGACCGACGCCGGACGTTTTCACCTGCACGGCATCGGGGTACCGACGATGGTCATCAGCATTCCGACAAGGTACATTCACAGCCATGTGTCCATTTTGCATGAAGACGATTTCGAGTACGGCGTGCAATTGCTGGTCGGCGTCATTCAAAAATTGGATCGGGCGACGGTGGAAAAGCTCCACCGAGGCGAATGAGACAACGCATGACCGCCCTTCGCTTCCACAGCGAAGGGCGGTTGTCCGTTGCGGCGTCTCGGACGTAGCATTTCAGACGTGCTGATGCAACACTTGAACCATGCCGTCTTTTTCTTCTTCCTGGCTGTGTTTCCAGATGACCTCAAACAGCACGCCCAGCCCCGGCAACACTTGTTCTTCCTGTCCTACTGCGTCCTGGATGATCTCTTTCAATTCGGCGGCGGATTTGCCGTGGACGTTGTTTAAAATGGCTTGCCGCAAGTCGATGTTCACAGAGCAGTCCTCCCGATGAAAAGGATGGTTTTGCACTTCTTAGTATGGTTTTCCTGGCGGGCAGTATGTACAATAAAAAAGCAGTTCATGAGTGGCTGTTTATGACGGTCATCCAGACGGAGTGATGGGATGAAAAAGCAATTTGTCGTCATCGGTTTGGGGCGCTTCGGCAGCAGTGTCGCCACCACGTTGTCCGAGATGGGTTACGAAGTGTTGGGCATCGACATCGATGAGAAGCGGGTCCACGAACATCTGGACGTCATTACCCACGTGGTGCAGGCCGATGCCACCGACGAACATGCCTTAAAGGCGTTGGGGATCCGCAACTTCGACATCGTCGTCATCGCCATCGGCGAAGACATCCAGGCCAGCATCATGGCCACGTTGATCATCAAAGAGATGGGAGTGCCGATGGTCGTCGTCAAGGCGCGCAACGAACTGCACCGGAAGTTGTTGCAGAAAATCGGCGCCGACAAAGTGATCTTTCCCGAACGGGACATGGGGGTGCGGGTCGCGCACAATCTCATTTCCCCCAACATCCTCGATTTCATCGAGTTCGCCGAAGACTACAGTTTGGCGGACATTTCGGTTCCGCCGTCGATGGTCGGCAAAAGCCTGGCCGAGTTGAACATCCGGGCCCGCTACGGGTGCAACGTCATCGCCATCAAAAGCGGCAAGCACATCAACATCGCCCCGCGAGCCGAGGACCGGTTGCAAGCAGGGGATGTGATGGTGGTCATCGGCCATAACGACGATTTGCAACGGTTGGAGGAAAACAGTTGATGGAGCCGATCACTTCCGTGTCCAATCCGAAGATCAAACAGTGGCAAAAGCTGCAGACGAAAAAAGGCCGCCACGAACAACAGGCATTCCTCATTGAAGGGATGCACTTGTTGGAAGAAGCGTTGTTGGCCCAGCGGACACCCCGGGCCGTCATCGTCCGGGATGGCACTGACTTGCCGGATGAATGGCTGACGATGCTGCGGCAAAAGAAAGTGCCGTGCTACGTCGTGCCGCCGCCCGTTTTTCGCCGGCTGTCGACGACCCAACACCCGCAAGGGGTGGCGGCGGTCATGCCGATGGTGCCGCCGCCGCAGCCGTTGGAAACACTGTTGGAAAAGCGAGAGCTCACCGGACTGCTGGTGGACGGGGTGCAAGACCCGGGCAATTTGGGGGCAATGGTGCGCACGGCGGAGGCGTTTGGCGCCGATTTTCTCCTGTTGGGCGAAGGTACCGTGGACTTGTATAACGACAAGGTGGTGCGGGCCAGCATGGGTTCGCTGTTTCGCGTGCCGGTGTATCAAGGTCCCCTGGAGGATTGGCTGGAGCCGATGAAGCGGAGCGGGGTGACAGTGGTGGCTGCGGAAGTGCAGGCGCCGGAGCGGTTGGACCGCTACACGTTTCCTCCAAAGGTGGCGTTTCTCGTCGGCAACGAGGCCCGCGGCGTTTCCTCCCGGCTGTCCGAAGCGGCCGATGTGCGGCTGGTCATTCCCATGACCGGGGCAGCCGAATCGTTGAACGTGTCGGTGGCGACCGCCGTGCTGTTGTATGAGCGAATTCGCCAAAACATGTGTTAAGGCTTTGGAATAAGGGCCAGGATTTGTTATGATGAGTGCAGATGATCATCAAATGGTTTGAGGAGGCGAAAATGAACAACCAGTTGCCGAAAGGATACGTGCGCAAGCAGGACGAGCTGTGGCTGGTGGACGATGAAGAACTGGGTTTTATTGGCAGTTGGAAGGTCAATCGGCTGTTGCATCATGAAAAGACGCCTTTTCAGGAAATTACCGTTTTCGAAAACGACGCCCTTGGTCATGTGCTGGCGTTGGACGGCATTCCCCAAACGTCTTCCAGCGACGGCTTCATTTACAACGAGATGATCACTCACATTCCGTTGACCACCCACCCGAAGCCGCAAAAAGTGGCCATCATCGGCGGCGGTGACGGCGGCGCGGCCCGGGAGGCGGTCAAATACCCGGAAGTGGAAGAAGTGACGTTGGTGGAAATCGACCAACGGGTCGTGGAAGTGAGTGCCCAATGGTTGCCGGAAGTGTTCGGGCCACAACTGGATCCCCGCGTTCGCCCGGACTATCGGGACGGGAACCAATGGATTCGTGAACAAGAGGGGACGTATGACTGCATCATTGTCGATTCTTCCGATCCCGTCGGTCCGGCCACCGTGCTCTTTGAAAAGTCGTTTTACGAATACGTGCACCGGGCCCTCAAGGACGACGGACTGATGGTTTGCCAGTCGGAATCGCCCTTTTTTCACGCGCCGGTGCTGAAAAAAGTAGTGCGGCATTTGCGGGAATTGTTCCCCATTGTCCGAACGTATTTGGCGACCATTCCCACTTATCCTGGAGGCTTCTGGAGTTTTACGTTGGCGTCGAAAAAATGGGATCCGCTGGCGGCCGACTTGAGTCGGCTGCAGTCGAAAGACACGCTCTACATCAATCCGGATGTGTTTCGGGCGGCATTTTATTTGCCGAACTTCATCCAGCGGATGCTGGCGGAATAACCGGAAGCCGTTGCCCTTGCGGAAGTCAGCGCCAATTCATATAATATTCGTGAAAACGAGATTCGTGAAAACGAGCCTGAAAGCCCTTTGAAAACAATGGCATCAGCACAAAGACGATGAAGGAAAGGAGTAGCCGTCGGAACCGGCGTGCCAGGGAATGGACGTCGTGGACTGGAAGCGTCCTACGATCGGCCGGCGGCGAAGTTCGTTCCGGAGTCCCCTCCTGAAAGGTGCTTGGTGGGATGGTGCTGCTTGAGTATCCGAGCAGTGGCTGGCGTTGTGACCGTAAGAGCCTGTGGTCCCGGGCGCCCTCACCGGTGGAAGCACCTGTGTAGGGAGGTGCGGGACAAGCCGTTATCCTGCCAGAGTGAGGCAATCCAAGCTTTGATTGCCTAAGAAGGGTGGTACCGCGGTCCTCCCGTCCCTTGTGGATGGGAGGACTTTGTATTTTGGCAAAAGGAGCAGATGGTCATGAGCGAAGGGAACGTCATGCGCGAACAACTGGAATCGTTGCGGCAACAGTTTGCGGCAGAATTGACCCGCGTTCAGACGCCCGCCGAATTGCAACAGTTGCGGGTCCAATTTCTAGGAAAAAAAGGCGCCCTGACGCAAATTTTGCGGGGCATGGGAAAACTCGCGCCGGAAGAGCGGCCGGTGATTGGTCAGCTGGCCAACCGCATTCGCGACGAATGGGAACAAGAGCTGGAAAAACAGGAAAAGGCTTTGAAGGAAGCAGCCTTGGCGGCGCAGCTGGAACGGGAACGGCTGGACGTGACGCTGCCGGGGAAACGGCAACCCGTCAGCAGCCAGCACCCGTTGTCACGGGTCATTGAGCAAATTGAGGACATCTTTGTCGGTTTGGGCTTTGAAATCGCCGAAGGGCCCGAGGTGGAAACCGACTTTTACAACTTTGAAGCGTTGAACATTCCGCCGGATCACCCGGCCCGGGACATGCAAGACTCGTTTTACATCACCGAAAACATTTTGCTGCGCACCCATACGTCGCCGGTGCAAATTCGGGCCATGGAGAAAAAAGGCGGCCAAGTGCCGGTGCGCATCATTTGCCCGGGGAAAGTGTACCGGCGGGATGACGACGACGCCACCCATTCCCACTTGTTTACGCAAGTGGAAGGGCTGGTGGTGGACGAAGGCATCCGCATGAGCGATTTGAAGGGGATCTTGTTGGCCTTTGCCCGGGAAATGTTTGGCACCGATGTGGAGATTCGCCTAAGGCCCAGCTTTTTTCCGTTTACCGAACCGAGCGCGGAAGTGGACATTTCGTGCGTCATTTGCGGCGGACACGGATGTCGGGTATGTAAAGACACCGGTTGGCTGGAAATTTTGGGGTCCGGGATGGTCCATCCCCGGGTGCTGGAAGTGGCCGGATACGACTCGGAAAAGTACACCGGTTTTGCCTTTGGCATGGGTGTGGAACGGATTGCCATGTTGAAGTACGGCATTGAAGACATTCGCCACTTTTACACCAACGACATGCGCTTTTTGCAACAATTTGCCCGGAAGTGACAGGAGGATGGATCATGCGGGTATCGTACCAATGGTTGCAGGAATATGTGGACTTGAACGGCATCTCGCCGGAGGAGCTGGCAGAGCGGTTGACGTTGGCCGGCATTGAAGTGGAAGCGATCGAGCGGCTTGGCCAGGATATCGACAAGGTCGTCGTCGGTTATGTGTTGGAACGGGAGAAACATCCGAACGCCGATCGGCTCAGCGTTTGCCGGGTCGATGTCGGCACCGATGAGGTGTTGCAAATCGTCTGTGGAGCGCCCAACGTGGCGGCTGGCCAGAAAGTGCCGGTGGCGCTCATCGGCGCCCGGCTGCCCGGGGGCGTGAAAATCAAGAAGAGCAAGCTGCGGGGCGTCGAATCCCAAGGCATGATCTGTTCGGCGGCCGAGTTGGGCATTCCGGATCGGCTGTTGCGAAAAGATCAGACCGAAGGCATCCTCGTCTTGCCGGAAGAGGCGGAAGTGGGCCAGTCGGCGGTGTCGTTCCTCGGCTTGGACGACGTGGTCCTGGAGCTGGCGTTGACGCCCAACCGCGCCGACTGTTTGAGCATGATCGGCGTCGCCTACGAAGTGGCGGCCATTCTCGACCGACCGGTGAAACTGCCGACGGTGTCGTTGCAGGAGACGGATCGCCCCATTCGTTTTCCGGTGCGGGTGGAAGCGCCCGACGCGTGTTGGCGGTACGCCGGGCGGGTCATTCGCAACGTGCGCATCGCCCCTTCTCCCCAATGGCTGCAAAACCGGCTCATGGCGGCCGGCATGCGGCCCATCAATAACGTGGTGGACATCACCAACTACGTCATGCTGGAATACGGACAGCCGTTGCACGCTTTTGACGCCGATCGCATTGAAACCGGCGAAATTGTCGTGCGCAAGGCGCGGCCGGGGGAACGTTTGGTGACGTTGGATGACGTGGAGCGGGAGTTGGATGAGGAGATGCTCCTCATCACCGACGGCAACCAACCCATCGGCCTGGCCGGGGTGATGGGCGGCGCCAATTCGGAAGTGACGGACGCCACCACCACCATTTTCTTGGAAGCGGCCAAGTTTGCCCCTGTCAGTGTGCGACGGACGGCGCAAAAACTCGGTTTGCGTTCGGAAGCCAGCCACCGCTTTGAAAGAGGCGTGGCCCAACAATTTTTGTTGCCGGCCTTGGAGCGGGCCGCCCAGTTGATGGTGGAGTTGGCCGGCGGCGAACCCGATGCTGGGCATGTGGAAGTAGTGGCTGTCGAGGAGCCGCCGGTGCAAGTGGATGTGCGGTTGTCGCGCATCAACCGACTGCTGGGGACCGCGCTGGACGCGGCGACGGTCGAGGACATTTGGCGCCGGCTCGGCTTTACGTATACGACGTGGTCGGACCAAGAACAACGGTCGACCAGCGGCGAACCGGAAATCGGTTGGACGATCCACGTGCCTTCCCGGCGGGGTGACTTGACCATCGAAGCCGACCTGGCGGAAGAAGTGGCCCGGCTGTACGGTTACGATCGGATTCCAACCAGCATGCCGGAAGGGGTGCTCACGCCGGGCGGCCTCAATCGGGAACAACGGTTGCGCCGCCAAGTGCGGCACTGGTTTGTCCGCAGGGGATGGACCGAGGCCATTACGTATTCGCTGACCGATGACCAGTCCATGGCCGAG
The DNA here is from genome assembly GCA_017577895.1 of Bacillota bacterium. Taxonomy (GTDB): domain Bacteria; phylum Bacillota; class Bacilli; order ZCTH02-B2; family ZCTH02-B2; genus Bacillus_BB. The sequence goes on along the minus strand of PKQY01000008.1, from coordinate 14,559 downwards.
GTGGCACCGCTCCATGGAACGGCCCATCCGATTGTCTTGCAGATGCCTATGAGCGAAGAACGGAGCCGCCTGCGCACGGGCTTGGTGCCCCACTTGTTGGATGTGGCGGAATACAACCGAAACCGGAAAATCGATTCCTTGGCTGTCTTTGAATTAGGGAAAACGTTCCACGCCTCCCAATGGCCTTTGAAGGAACTGCCGGAGGAACGGTGGGCGTTGGCCGGATTGTGTACGGGGCAATGGCGCCAGCATTGGAGCGGCGCGTCGGAAGCGGTGGATTTTTATTTCGTCAAAGGGGTGTTGGAAGATCTGTTCGCCTGGCTCGGGCTGGGCGATGCGGTATGTTTTGAGCCGTGGCCGGATGTGACCGGGTTTCATCCTGGCCGCACCGCCCGCTGCCGAATCGGCGATGTGACGGTGGGCGTGGTGGGGCAATTGCATCCGACGGTGTCCGAACGGCACCATCTGAAAGAGGCGTACGCCTTCCAGTTGGATTTTGACGCGTTAGTCCGCTTGGCCGTCGCGCAGGAAGTCAACTATCGTCCCGTGCCGACCCAGCCGGCGGTGCAACGGGACTTGGCCATCATCGTGTCGGAGACGGTTCCGGCTGCCGAAGTGGAAGCGGTCATCCGGGACGCGGCGGGCCCGTGGCTGGAACGGCTGTCCTTGTTTGACGTCTATCGCGGACAACCGTTGGCCGCTCAGGAGAAGAGCTTGGCCTTTTCCATGGTGTTCCGTCATCCGGAGCGGACACTGACCGACGACGAGGTCAATGCCATCCATCAGCAGGTGGTGGCGGCATTGGGCGAACGGTTGGGCGGCCGGCTGCGCTGATCGATGCGTGATCATGCCGGGCCATGGGCCCGGCGACTTTTTGGCGTTTTGTGGGTTGACCGTGGCAGGGTTGGCATGCCTTTGGCATTGTTGGCGATGGTTGCCTGTGGTATCGTATTGGTGTACCCAAGTTTGAAGCTGGCCCTATGGAAGTATTTCCGAGAAGCATTCGTAAAAGAGGTGTGGCTATGGGATTAGTACAGGGCAAGAACATTTTGGTCATGGGGGTGGCCAACAAACGGAGCATTGCTTGGGCCATTGCACAGGCATTGCACCGGGAAGGGGCCAACTTGGCGTTTACGTATCAAGGGGAGCGCTTCGGCAAAAGCGTACAGGAACTGACCGATGAACACATGCCCGGCTCCCTCCTTTTGCCGTGCGACGTGACGAAGGAGGACGAAATCCAAGCGGTGTTTTCCCGCTTGAAAGACCATTTCGGCGAGTTGCACGGCGTCGTTCACAGTTTGGCGTATGCCAAGACGGAAGATTTGGAAGGGGCCTTTTTGGATACGTCTCGGGAAGGGTATCTGTTGGCGCAAGAAATCAGCGCCTATTCCCTCGTGGCCGTGGCCCGGGCGGCCAAGCCGCTGATGACGTCCGGCGGCAGCATCATGACCATGACCTACTTGGGCGGCGAACGGGTTGTGCCCAACTACAACGTCATGGGTGTGGCCAAAGCGGCCTTGGACATGTGCGTCCGTTATTTGGCCAACGATCTGGGGCCTTCCAACATCCGCGTCAACGCCATTTCAGCCGGTCCCATCCGGACGTTGGCGGCCAAGGGCGTGAAAAATTTCAATACTTCGTTGCACACCATGCAGGAAAAGGCGCCGCTGCGCCGGGGCACGGATCCGGCGGAGGTGGCCGATACTGCTGTGTTTCTGCTCAGTGACATGTCCCGGGGCATTACCGGGGAGGTCATTCACGTGGACAGCGGTTATCACATCATCGGCATGTAGGGGACAATTGTTTTTCAAAGAGGCTGAATGGCCATATCAGGGTCCATTCAGCCCCTTTTCTGCCTGTTGAGGCTTCATGTTTAGACAATTCACAACAGTCCGGTCACAACAGTTCGGTTTGAAGGGGGCGGGGTATGAAACGGTTGCACGTATGGTTGACGAAAGAGGAAATCCAGCCGGAGCGCTTGAACGGCGCAGTGGCCGTCGTGATGGACGTCTTGTTGGCGACGACGACGATGGTGACCATGGTGGAACGGGGAGCCGCCCGCGTGTTTCCGGTCGCCAGCTTGGATGAAGCCCGCCGCCTGAGGCAACAGTTGGCTTCGTCGAGCCCGATTACCGGCGGCGAAGAGAACGGCGTGAAAGTGGCGGAATTCGACTGCGGCCCTTTTCCCGATGAATTTCCGGCGGAACGGGTGGCCGGCAAAGACGTCATCTTTTTGACGACCAACGGCACCCGGGCGGTTCGCGCCGCCGAAGCCGCTGGCCGGTTGTTGCTGGGGTGTTTGCGAAACGTGCCGGCGGTTGCTGCCTATTTGAATGCCTGTGAGTATGACAACGTATTTTTGATATGTGCCGGTTCGAAAGGGCATTTTTCCTACGAAGATTTTTTGTGCGCCAGTGAAATTGTCGGCCGGTTGGATCTGACCGGCGTGAAACTCAACGACGCAGCGCGCCTGGCCCGGGAGATGGCGGGGCAAAACGTGTTGGAGCAGTTGGCGCGAGGACGGGTCGGGGAGTATTTTGCCCGTCACCAGCTGCACCATGTATTGCAGTTTGTGGGCGACGTGGGAGCCAGCAGGACCATCGTGGAAGTGAAAGACGGCCGATTGCAAAAGATGGGGAAGGAGGAACAGCCATGAAAGCAGTCATGTTGCCGGTGGCGGAAGGTCCGCACAGCGTACGTTATGTCGATGTGGAAACGCCGCAACCGCAAGCCGGTGAAGTGTTGATTCGGTTGCGCTTTGCCGCCTTAAACCGCCGTGATGTTTGGATTTCCTACGGGACGTATCGGGGGATGAAGTTGCCGGTCATTTTAGGGTCCGACGGCGCTGGAGAAGTGGTGGCCTGCGGCGACGGGGTAGAGCATGTGCAAGTCGGCGATGAGGTGATCATCAATCCGGGTCTGCGCTGGGGGGATTTGGAAGCGCATCCAAGTCCTGAATTCGAAATTTTAGGTATGCCAACCAACGGCACGTTCGCCCAATACGTGGTCGTTCCTGCGGAACAAGTGGTTCCGAAACCCCAACATTTGACGTGGGAAGAGGCGGCCGCTCTGCCGCTGGCCGGTGTGACGGCGTATCGGGCGTTGTTCACCCGGGGCCGACTGCAACCCGGAGAAACGGTGCTCATTCCGGGCATCGGCAGCGGGGTGGCTTTATTTGCCTTGCAAATGGCGGTGGCCAAAGGCGCCCGCGTGTTTGTCACGTCCAGCAGCGATGAGAAAATAGCCCGGGCGATGGAACTGGGGGCAGCCGGAGGAGTCAATTACCGGCGGGATGACTGGACAAAACAGTTGCGGCAAATGATGGGCGGCGCGGATTTGGTGGTGGACGGCATTGCCGGTCCGGGATTTGTCCAGCTTGTCGAACTGACGAACCCCGGGGGCCGTATCGTCAGTTTTGGCATGACGGCCGGTGTCGTCCCGGAATTGGTGATGCGTCAAGTGTTTTTCCGCCAGATGGACATCCGGGGAACGACCATGGGCAGCCCTCGAGATTTTGCCCGCATGTTGGAACTGTACTGTGAACACCGGTTGCGTCCCGTCATCGACCGGAAGTATCCGCTGTCGGCGGCCGGTGAGGCGTTAACCCGAATGGACAAAGGGGAGCATTTCGGCAAAATCGTCCTGGAAATTCCAGAGTGAGACCTGATCTTATCAGGCATGGATAATGGAGTGGGAGAGATGAGCGGCAACCGGTTTTTCCGTTTTTTCTTGTTCATGTACGGCTTGTTGATTCTTTCATGGAGTTCTGCGTTTCCGGCGGTGAAAGTCGGGTTGTCCTATGCGCCGCCGCTTTTTTTTGCCGGTTTGCGCACCTTGTTGGGCGGGTTGTTTCTGGTGTTGCCGGCGTGTCTTTGGGGCGGCGCGGTCAACGCCCGCCGCTTGTTGCCCCATTGGTTGTGGTTGTCGGTCTTTTTGGCCATACTCTTTTTTGGCCTGCAGACGTTCTCGGTTTATTATTTGCCGTCGGGGCTGACGGCCGTGTTGATTTACTTGCAGCCCATTCTCGTCGGCTGGCTGGCCCACCATTGGTTAGGGGAACGGTTGACGTGGAACAAAACCATCGGCCTTCTGCTCGGTTTCGCCGGCGTGTTGGTCGTCGGATGGGAAGGCGTGGCCGGTTCGTTGTCGATGGCCGGCATCTTGTTTGGTCTCGGCGCGGCCGTCGGTTGGGCGGTGGGGACCATTTACGTCAAACGGGTCCAACGACAAGTGTCCTTACTCTGGTTGCTGGCGGGACAATTTGTCATCGGCGGCTGCGTCTTGTTAGGCCTCAGTGCCGTGTTCGAAAACTGGTCCCACGTGTCGTGGACGGGCACGTTTTGGTTCACCTTGTTGTATACGTCGGCGGTGTGCATTTCTCTGGCTTGGGTCCTTTATTTTGCCGTCATGGAACGGGGCGAGGCGAGCCGCATGGCCGCCAACATGTTTCTCGTCCCATTGGTGTCGGTCTTGTTGGGTGTGATGTTTTTGAAAGAAACCGTCAGTTTGTTTTTGCTCATGGGCGGAGGGCTCATCGTGGCCGGGATTTTTCTCGTCAACCGGCAGTTTTCTGGGGTGACCAGCCAGCAACCGGCGGCAAGACAAGATGGCGTGTAAGTCTGTGTCGATCCAAAGGCGCTTCGGCCTGTAGACGATGGTGACAAAACTTTTGTTCTACAGGCCGAGCACCGGATGGACAAAATTGGTGGAAAAGCCTATAATTTATTTACAGAATATTTCCCAATAAAATCATATAATGAAAACTGGGAAAAGGTTGATGGTTTGACACGAATCAGACGCGAGGAGGAAAGAGGACATGGATTTTTCGTTTTCGCCGTCGGAAGAGAAGATGCGCATGGAGTTGCGCCAATGGTTGGAACAACATTTGCCGGAAGGGTGGCTGGAAGGGAAGACGGACCTGCCGGAAGATCCGTACGAACGGGCAGAGTTTTTGCGGCAATGGCAACGGACGTTGTACGAGGGGGGCTGGGCCGGCATCTCTTGGCCGAAGGAATATGGCGGCCGGGGCGCGACGTTGATGGAGGAAGTCGTGTACGAGCAGGAGATGGCCCGGGTAAAAGCGCCGCCGGTGTTGAACGTGATCGGGATATACATGGTGGGACCGACGTTGCTCCAGATCGGAACAGAAGAGCAGCGCCGGAAATATGTTCCGAAAATTTTGAGCGGCGAGGAAATTTGGTGTCAAGGGTATTCGGAGCCCAACGCCGGGTCTGATTTGGCTTCCATTCAAACCCGAGCCGAGCGGAAAAACGGCAAGTGGGTGATCAATGGGCAAAAAATTTGGACCAGCTACGCCCATGTGGCGGACCGGTGTTTCTTGTTGGCCCGCACCGACAACACGGGCAAAAAACACGAAGGGATTACGGCGTTTCTCGTCGACATGCATCAGCCGGGCGTCGAGACACGACCGATTCATCAGATGAACGATCAGCGGGATTTCAACGAAGTGTACTTCAACGACGTCGAAGTGGATGATGCCGACGTTGTCGGGGAAGTAGGCGACGGCTGGCGGGTCGGCTTGATCTTGTTGAGCCATGAGCGGGTCGGCATCGCCCGCTGGGTATTTCGCCTGCAAGGACAGTTTGAAGAATTGGTGGCCATGACGAAAAAATTGGAGCGCCACGGTCGTCCGTTGATCGAAGACCCGTTTGTGCGACAACAGTTAATGTCCTTTTATGCCCGGACAAAAGCGGCGTTGTTTACGTATTACCGGCACTTGACGAAGCAGCAGAAGACGGGTCATCCGGGTCCGGAAGGGTCCATGGACAAGCTGGTCAGCGGCACGTTGATCCAGGAGATGACGGCGTATGCCGTGTCGCTGCAAGGGGCCTACGGCCCGTTGTGGAAGGAAGACGCTGTGGACGACATCAGTTGGCAAAATGCGTTTTTGCGCGCCTTTGGCCACACCATCGAGGGCGGTACCTCGGAAATTCAGAAAAACATTGTGGCGGAACGCATCTTGGGTTTGCCGAAGGACATCAAGTTTTAAAGTTTTCAACGGAAGGAACTGTGAGGAGGGACAGCAATGGATTTTGCATTGAACGAAGAGCAAGAAATGTTTCAGCAGACGCTCCGTCAATATTTGACGGACAAAGGCGGAACGGCCTTGGCGCGGCAGTACATGGAAGGAAAAAAGGAAGTTCTGTCGCAGTTGTGGTCCGGATTGGCCGAACTGGGCTTTTTAGGTATTCCCATTCCGGAAGAGTATGGTGGACTGGGTCAAGGGGCTGTTTCGTTGGTGCCGATTTATGAGGAGCTGGGGCGGGTGGTGGCGCCGGGGCCGTATGCGGAAACGTTGTCTTTGGCCGTTCCCTTGCTGTTGGCCTACGGCACGGAAGAGCAGAAAAACCGCTATTTGCCGGACATCGCGGCCGGGAAACGGATGGTGACCTTCGCCCTGTTGGAGCCCCCTGCCGGGCAATTTGCGCCGGAAGACATTCAGATGCCGGCGACGAAGGACGGGGATGCGTACCGGTTGAACGGGCGGAAGACGGTCGTGCCTTACGGCGATGTAGCCCAGACGTACCTCGTCTTGGCGCGGACTGCGCCGGGTTCCGGCGAGCAAGGCCTGACGTTGTTCTTGGTGGATCGGGAACTTGGGGCGCTTTCGGTGCGGGTGCTGCAAAACATGGACTTGACCCGGGACTTGGCGGAGATCGGGTTTGAGGATGTGGTTGTTCCGCAAGAAAACCGGCTCGGACCGGAACACGTCGGCTGGTCCTTATTGCAGACCGCCCTGAAACATTATAACGCGGCGCTGTGCGCCATGATGGTCGGGGGCATGGCCCAGGTGGTGGACATGTCAGTGAACTACGCCAACACCCGGCATCAGTTCGGTCAGCCCATCGGGCGGTTCCAAGCGATCAAGCACCGGATCGTCGACATGAAGCTGGATTTGGAAAGTGCCCGTTCCCTGACGTATTACGGGGCTTGGGCATTGGACAACGACGCCCAGGATCAAGAAGCGGCCATTTACAGTGCCCGGGCGTTTATCAACGAAGCATATATCCGCAGTGCGGCGGCTAATGTGCAAAATCACGGCGGCATGGGATTCACGTGGGAGTTTGACTGCCATTTGTTCGTCAAACGGGCCCGCGCCTTGGAAAACGTGCTCGGCACCCCGGCCGAATACCGGGAAAAAGCGGCGGTGGCCATGGGTTGGTAATGACTTTCTTTTAAAATATATTTTCGAATCATCAAAAAAAATGATAGTTCAGAATCCTATATTGACAAAACGAGGGAGCTTCGCTAATGTGAAACACAGAAAGAAAATAGAAAACATTTCCGCAAGGGAGGCGGAGGAAAAGGTTGCATGACCAGACCATTGCCGTCCGCCCGGGTGAAGATTTTGACCGGGAAGCGGTCCGACGTTATTTGGTGACGCATTTGGAGGAAGTGCCGGATAACGAGCCGATGGAAGTTCGTCAGTTTCCTACCGGCGCTTCCAATTTGACCTATTTGTTGAAGATTGGCGATTGGGAGGCTGTGTTGCGGCGTCCGCCGTTCGGTCCCTTGCCTCCGAAAGCCCACGATATGAAGCGGGAGTCGGAATTTTTAAAGCGGTTGCATCCGTATTTTCCCTTAGTGCCGAAACCGTATTTGTTTTGTGACGATGAGTCGGTCATCGGTGCGCCCTTTTATGTGATGGAGCGAAAGTCCGGAGTCGTTGTGGACCAGCAGTTTCCGCCGGGGGTGTCGGTGGACGAAGCCGTGTGTCGACGCATTTCCGAAGTGCTGGTGGACACGCTCGTCCAGCTGCACCAGGTGGATTATCAGGAAGCGGGACTGGCATCTTTCGGGCGGCCCGAAGGGTTTCTGAAGCGGCAAGTCGAAGGCTGGATCATGCGCTACGAGCGGGCCAAAACCGACGACATTCCCGCCGTTGAAAGCGTATCCAAATGGTTGCTGGACCATTTGCCCCCTTCCCGGGAGACGACGATCGTGCACAATGACTTCAAGTTGAACAATATGCTTCTGGCCCCCGACTTGTCCCGGGTGACGGCCGTTTTGGACTGGGAAATGTCGACCATTGGCGATCCGCTGTTTGACTTGGGCGTTACCTTGGGATATTGGGTGTTGCATGACGATCCGGAACTGTTGAAGTTGACAATCTTGTCCCCCATTACGACGACGCCGGGTTTCCTCAGCCGGGAAGAATTTATCCAGCGCTATGCCGAAAAATCCGGGCGGGACGTGGAGAACATCGATTATTATTTGACGTTTGCGTATTTCAAATTGGCGGTCGTCATTCAACAAATTTATTACCGGTGGAAAGCGGGTCAGACGCAAGATCCGCGGTTTCGCGATTTTGGCCAGCGCGTGCGCCGTTTGATGGAGTACGCCGCCCAACGAATTGCTGAGGGGGGACATCCATGACGTTGCCGTTGAGTGGTTATCGCATTTTGGATTTGACTCGATTGTTGCCCGGACCGTTTTGCACGTGGTTGTTGGCTGACTTTGGGGCCGACGTCATCAAGGTGGAAGATCCGCAGTTGGGAGACTATGCCCGTTGGGCGCCGCCCTTGCAAGGGAAGTTGGGGGCCATGTTCGTCACGTTGAATCGGAACAAAAGGAGCATCACGTTGAATTTGAAGACAGAACAAGGAAAAGAAATTTTCCGCCGCCTCGTTCAGCAGGCCGACGTGCTGGTGGAGTCGTTCCGCCCGGGGGTAATGGACCGGCTGGGTCTCGGATATGAGCAGTTGCGAGAGCTCAATCCGCGCCTTGTCTACTGCGCCATCACCGGTTACGGACAAGATGGCCCTTTCGCCCAAGTCGCCGGCCATGACATCAACTATATCAGTTATGCCGGGATGTTGGGACTGCAAGGCGACCAAGACGGACCGCCGACCATCCCGTCGGTACAAGTGGCCGATGTGGGCGGCGGGGCCTTGATGGCGGCGGTGGGGATTTTATTGGCGTTGCTGGTCCGGGAACGAACGGGCAAAGGACAAATGGTGGACATTTCCATGACGGACGGCGTCATTGCCTGGCTGCAGGCCAGTTTGCCGGCTTTTCTCGCCACGGGCCAGTTGCCGCAGCGGGGAATGTTGAATTTGACGGGGGAAAAGGCGTGTTATACCGTCTATGAAACCGCCGATGGCCGGTATCTTTCGGTCGGGGCGTTGGAACCGAAGTTTTGGGAAGTGTTTTGCCGCGGAATCGGCCGGGACGATTTCGTTCCCCGGCTGAATGCGCCGCTGGCAGAACAGCAAGCAATGAAACGGGAAATTGCCGCCATTATCCGTTCCAAGCCCCTGTCGCATTGGCTGGCGGTGTTCGAAGGGCAGGATGCGTGCGTCGCCCCGGTCCTGAATCTGGATGAAGTGATTCACCATCCCCAAGTGCAACACCGGCAAATGATTATAGACGTGGAACATCCCCTGATCGGCACGATTCGGCAGATCGGTTTTCCGATTAAACTGTCGGAAACCGGTGCGCAGATCCGGATGCCGGAACCCCTGTTGGGCGAGCACACCGAGGAAATTTTGAAGGAAATCGGGTATGACAAGGCGACGATTCAGAAGTGGAAACAAGAAAATGTCATTTAAAGCGTCGATTTTCAAAAAAATAAGATAAAATCTTAAGCCATAGAAAGGAAGGTCAGCATGGATTTCGCCTATTCAGAGAAAACGAAAAAACTGATCAAACAATTGACGGAATTCATGAACGAAGTGGTGTATCCCAATGAACCGGTGTATTACAAGCAATTGGAAGAAAATCCTTGGCAAGTGCCGCCGATCATGGAGGAGATGAAGGCTCAGGCGAAGGCGGCGGGATTGTGGAATTTGTTTCTTCCGGACAGTGAGTACGGGGCCGGGCTGACGAACCTGGAGTACGCGCCGCTGTGCGAGATCATGGGCCGCTCGTTCATTGCGCCGGAAGTGTTCAACTGTTCGGCGCCGGATACCGGCAATATGGAAGTGTTGGTCCGTTACGGTACGGAAGCGCAAAAACAAAAATGGTTGATTCCTCTGTTGAACGGAGAAATTCGGTCGTGTTTTGCCATGACGGAACCGGACGTGGCGTCGGCGGACGCTACCAATATCCGGGCCAGCATTGTGCGGGACGGCGATGAGTATGTCATCAACGGAAGGAAATGGTGGACGTCGGGCGCCGGCGATCCCCGTTGCAAAGTCGCCATCGTCATGGGCAAAACGAATCCGGATGCGCCGAAACACGAGCAGCAGTCGATGATCATCGTGCCCATGGACACCCCGGGCGTCAAAGTGAAGCGGTTGTTGACCGTTTTTGGATACGATCATGCTCCTCATGGCCATGCGGAAGTGATTTTTGAAAACGTTCGGGTGCCGGCTTCTAACATTATCTGGGAAGAAGGGAAAGGTTTTGCCATCGCCCAGGGACGGCTCGGTCCCGGACGGATTCACCACTGCATGCGCACCATCGGTGCTGCCGAGCGGGCGCTGGAGCTGATGTGTCAACGGGTGAAGCAGCGTGTCGCCTTCGGCAAACCGCTGGCCGAGCAAGGGGTCATTCAGCAATGGATTGCCCAATCCCGCATCGAAATTGAACAGGCCCGGCTGTTGACGCTCAAGGCGGCCTACATGATGGACACCGTCGGCAACAAGGCTGCGCGGGCAGAAATTGCGGCCATCAAAGTGGTGGCGCCCAATATGGCGTTACGGGTGTTGGATCGGGCCATTCAAGCATTCGGCGGCGCCGGCGTCAGTGGCGACTTTCCGTTGGCGGCCATGTGGGCCCACATCCGGACGTTGCGCTTGGCGGACGGTCCCGACGAAGTGCATCTCCGTGACATTGCCCGCTTGGAATTGCGCAAATACGAGTGAACCAATGGAGGCGGGGCGCGCATGTTGATGCAACAATTGTTGAACGGTTTGGCCATGGGGAGCGTCTATACACTGGTGGCGTTGGGTTTGACATTAGTTTACGGGATTTTGCACATTCCCAATTTCGCCCACGGGGCCATTTACATGGTTGGCGCTTACGGCACGTATACGTTGAGTGTCCTCTTAGGCTGGAATTATTGGGCGGCCATGTTGATGTCCATCATCGTCGTCGGCCTGTTGAGTGTGTTGCAGGAACGGATTGTCTTTCACCCGTTGCGCCACGCGACGCCGATTCACGCCAAAATTGCGGCCATCGGTGTATTGCTGTTTCTGGAAGCTTGCGCGCAAGCCATCTGGGGAGCCGAATTCCGCATGCTCCCCTCTCCCTACGATAAAGTGGTCACTTGGTTTGGCGTGTCAGTCACGCAGCAGAAGCTGTTGATCATTTTAGCGGCCCTCGTGTTGATGGCGGCCTTACACGTGTTCTTGCGGCATACGACGGTGGGCTCCACGATTTTGGCCATGGCCCAAAACCGGGAAGGAGCGTATTTAGTTGGGATTAACGCCAACCGCGTATCCATGTTGACGTTTTTTATCGCTGGCGCCTTGGCCACCGTCGCAGCTTCGCTGGTGGCACCCATCAATTTGGTCTTTCCGGCCATGGGACATTTGGTCATCATGAAGGCGTTCGTCATCGTAGTGTTGGGCGGCATGGGAAGCATTCCGGGTGCCATCGTCGGCGGATACATCCTCGGATTGGCGGAAGCCTTTGGTGGCACGTTTATCTCCAGCGATTACAAGGACATCATTGCTTTCTTGCTGCTGGTTATCATTTTCACATTCAAGCCGACCGGGTTGTTTGCGAAGGAGGTTGCTTGAGGTGAGTTGGGCTTCCGCGAAAAAATACGGAATACTGGCATTAGTGATATTTGCGGTTCTATTTCCGCACATCGTGCAAAGGCCATATGTCTTGTTTGTGATGACTTTGAGCTATATTTGGGCCATCAGCGTCTACGGCATGAATTTGCTGGCGGGGTATACCGGGCAGTTGAGCCTTGCTCATGCGGGATTTTTTGCGGTCGGTGCCTATACAACCGGACTGTTGACTGTCAAGGCTTCCTTTCCCTTTTGGCTCTCACTTTTCTTGGGTTGCATTGTCACGGCAGTCCTCGGTTTTTTGGTCGGGCTCATTTCGTTGCGGACGAAAGGACATTATTTTGCCATTTTTACCCTCTGTGTCGGTTTCATTATGTATTTGATCATTGAACGTTGGGACGAGTTGACCGAGGGGCCGCGGGGGTTGATCGGGATCCCGTATCCGGAGCCCATCGGTCCGATCCGCTTTGAAACGATGATAAGTCATTATTACGTGGTGCTGTTCTTTCTCGTCCTGACCATTTTCGTCATGTACCGCATCGTACATTCGCTGGTGGGGAGGAGTTTCATCGCCGTCCGCAACAGCGAAGAATTGGCAGAAACCATCGGCATTCCTTTGATGAAAACCAAACTGCTTTCCTTTGTCATCTCCACGTTCTTTGCCGGCTTGGCTGGCGGACTGTACGCCATGTTTGTCCGTTTTTTAGGTCCCGGCATCGGCAACATCACGATTACGTTCGATATGCTCACCTATTTACTGGTAGGCGGCATCGGTTCGCTGGCCGGTCCGCTTATCGGGACGTTGTTAATTACATGGGTGACACAATCGTTGCAATTTTTGCAAGATTATCGCATGATCGTTTTCGGTCCCATCCTGGTGTTGATCATCATTTATATGCCGTACGGCATCGTGGGCGGTTTGCGCACATGGTGGGCGAAAATATCCGCGCGGAATGAACGGCGTGCCACTTTGGCGTCGAGGGAGACGGAAGCGCCGGTGCAAAACGTGGAAAACAGCATACAAGGGTAGAGGTGGGGGCGCGTGTTGTTAAAGGTGGAAAAGTTGACCAAACGGTTCGGTGGCCTGGTGGCCGTCAACGAAGTGGACTTGACGGTAGAACAAGGCAAGATAACCGCCATCATCGGGCCCAATGGGGCGGGAAAATCGACGTTTTTCAATTTGATCAGCGGCGTGTTTAAGCCTACGTCCGGCCGCATTTTGTTTCAAGGCCAAGACATCACCCGGATGCGCCCCGATCAGGTAGCCCGTTTGGGCATTGCCCGCACGTTTCAGACGACCCATCTGTTTGAACACGCCACCGTCTTGGACAACATCATCGTCGGTTATCGCTTGCGCACCCGTTCCGGCTTGTGGGACGCCATTTTCCGAACGCCTCGGTTGCGCCGGGAAGAACGGGAAAGCCGGGAGAAGGCGTATGAAGCGCTGGAATTCGTCGGCTTGGCAGACATGGCCCATCGCTTGGTGGCCGACATTTCCCAGGAAGCGAAAAAACGGGTGGCGTTTGCCTTGGCCTTGGCCACCCAACCGTCGTTGTTGTTGCTGGACGAGCCGGCCGGCGGCGTCAACCCGGAAGAAACCGAGGGACTGGCGGCCTTGATCCGCAAAATGGCCAATGCGGGTCTGACCATTTGCCTGGTGGAACACAAGATGAAGATGGTGATGAATCTCGCCGACAAAATCATGGTGCTCAATCACGGCATGAAAATCGCCGAAGGGACACCGGAAGACATTCAAAAAAATCCGGTAGTCATTGAAGCGTATTTGGGAGGCGAAACCGATGCTGACCGTGCGGCAACTTGAGGTGAAATACGGGGCGTACCGGGTGCTTGCAGGCGTCGATTTGGAAGTGCGGCCCGGCGAGCTGGTGGTGTTGTTGGGGGCCAACGGCGCGGGCAAAAGTACCCTGTTTCGAACCATCAGCGGCTTACACCGTCCTTCGGCCGGAGAGATTCGGTTTGGAGAGCACGTCATCAGCCGGCTTTCGGCGGATCGGATTGTCCGATTGGGCATCGTTCAATGCCCGGAAGGCCGAAAGCTGTTTCCCGCCATGTCGGTGTACAAAAACTTGCTCTTGGGCGCCTACGTCCATCGGCAAAACAAAGCGTTGATCAAGGAGAAACTGGCGTACATTTACGACCTGTTTCCGATTTTGCGAGAACGGGCCAACCAGGCGGCCGGTTCCCTCAGCGGCGGGCAGCAACAGATGTTGGCCATTGGACGGGCTTTGATGTCGGATCCGAAAGTGTTGCTGCTGGATGAACCGTCTTTGGGACTGGCGCCCCTCATCGTGCAGCAGATGTTTGACGTCATTCAAAAGATCAACCGGGACGGGACGATGATTTTGCTGGCGGAACAAAACGCCCATGCCGCTTTGAAAATTGCTCACCGGGCCTATGTGTTGGAAAACGGGGTCATCATCCGGCAAGGGACCGCCGAGGAACTGTTGGCCGACGACGTCGTGCGTCAAGCGTATCTCGGCGCCTAAAGCCCCGGAACGAACTGGATCGGAATGAACTTTTGAAAGGGGGTGGGAAGGCTCGGTGCGTTGTCGACCAAAAACACCGAATCATCAAAAAAGGGGGGTTAATATGAAACTAAAAATGAAACGTCTGAATCAATGGGTGATCCCGTTTTTCGCCACGCTGATGTTGGTGTTGCTTGCGGCTTGCGGCGGCGCGTCCACACCGGCCAATACGCCGCCGTCCTCCCGCAGACAAAAGAAAAACACCCGCCGGGGGGGCGGGGCGGGGGGGGGGGGGGGCGCGGTTTGTGGGGGGGTGGGGGGCGGGGGGGGGGGGGGGGGGGGGAGAGGGGTGGGGGGGGGGGGAAGGG
>PKQY01000077.1 GCA_017577895.1 Bacillota bacterium | reverse complement strand
GCTCCTTCATGAAGGCCGCGTCCTTTACAGCGGGCCGCTGGCGGACTTGTGCCGCGGGCGGTCGCTGTTGGAAGTTTATCGCGAAACGGTGAGAAATTTGCAAGAGGGTGGAGATGGTTTATGAAAAAGTGGTTGATGTTTCTGATGGTGATGGGTCTCGTTTTGGTTGTAGGCTGCGGCGCCAACACGTCCGGTGTCGATGACGTTGAAAACCGACAGTCGATGTCGGAACAGGCCGGAGCCCCGACCAACGGAGTGAACGGCGGCGAAGATGCCGATGAATCGAATGACGAAACCCATGGTTCCGACGGCGCCCAATCTCCTGAAGACCATGCCGGCCATCCGCAAGCGGCATTGCCGACGGAACCGGGAGAAAACGAAGTGTGTTCTATGTGCAATATGGTGGTCTACCATCGGAATGATCCCATGGGACGGTACACCGGTCAGGTAGTCACCGCCGACGGGCGGCATCTGTTCACCGACGATATCGGATGCCTCATGAATCAAATCCGGATATTGGAAGAAAAGCCCTTGGGAGCGTGGGTCCGGGATTACAATACGTTGGAATGGATTCCGGTGGACGAGGCTGTTCCGGTCAGAGCCAGCCTTGAGACACCGATGAAAATGGGGTTTGCCTTGTTTGGGACAAGGGAAGCGGCGGAAGAGTTTCTTGCCGAAAATCCCCAGTTGTCGCCGGTCATTGCGACGATGGAAGACGTGGACAAAATCGCCTTGGAACGCCGCAAGGCGAAAATGAAGGCCGCCGAAGAGCAGGCGAAAAAGGCGGATGGGCTTGCCGGACATGAGGAAGGACCCATGAACGGAAACATGCAGCACGGTCAATGATGGTCCGCGGCCGCCGTTCAGAAGGTTAGCGTCATCTTAATTCACCGCTATGAAACGGTTCTACGCTTTCAAAGCGAAACGCCCTGGGGATTGCAACAGGCAACTCCCCAGGGCGTTTTATGCACGATGATACCTGTTGAAAAAGTAAAACGTCCTTGGGAATGACAGCCGTCAATCCCAAGGACATTGAGTCTCAACTGATTGCTTGTTCAAGCTTTATTTCAAGCTGGCCAGCCATGCGGCCACGTTACGAGCATCTTCGTCGCTCACTTGTCCTTGAGCGGGCATCTGACCGCGGCCATTTTTGATGACGTCATAAATGGCGTCCGCATCCATGCGGGAACCGACGTTATTCAAAGCCGTTCCAAAGCCGCCCTCCAGATTGGCACCGTGGCAACCGGCGCAAGAAGCTTGATACGTTTCCCGAGCTTTGGCTTCGTCAAAGGCCACAGCGCCATCGCCGCCCGCTTCACCGGTGGTGCCGCCTTCTTGGGCTTGATCGGTTTGTTGTTCTTGTTGCGTTCCTTGATCGGCATTGTTTTGATTGGATGCCGCGCCGCAACCCGCCAGCGCCAACACCGCAACCAAAGACAGGATACCCAGGAACTTTTTGTTGAAGAACAAACTCAACTGTACCCCCCCTTGTTTTGATGGGCCTCTCATCCCATACTTCGATCTCAAACATTACCACATTCATTCAGCGGGGACAAGAGATGGCACGGAAACTGTAAAAAAATTGTTGAAAGCCGTTCGGTCACCACGTGCGAATGGGCGGTGCTCCGGGAGGTGCATTTTGTATCATGTCTATAATCGGCACCGTATATGCAACGACCACCAACACGGCGGTGATGGCCAACCAAACGCCCCAGCGTTCCAAAACCGGCGGCGTGCGCATTGCTTCTTCGGCGGCCGCTTCCGCCAATTGGAACTCGGTGTTTCCTTTTGGTGCGAAGAACATCAAGTTGAGCATAATGATGACTTCCAGGACGATGCCGATAAACAAGATGACACCGCCGATGGCCATGACAACTTGCAGCGGAATCCAGTCAGCGGCCATGCCCTGATAATCGGTAAACGCCGTCCGGCGCGGGATGCCCATCAATCCGCCGATGTGCATGGCGGTGGACATGATGAGCATGCCGATGGCCCAAATGATCGCTTGGGCGACGGCCAGTTTGTTCATCAAGGGAGTGAACACTCGTTTCGTCAAATACGGGATGAGCCAATAGCCGACGCCGAAGAAGGTGAGCGCCACGGTCGTGCCGACGGGCAAGTGAAAGTGTCCCGCCACCCAAAGCGTATTGTGCACCACTTGGTTCAACTGGTTGCTGGCGTTGACAATGCCGGTGGCGCCGCCGATGATGAAGAAGACCATCCCGACGAAAGGCGCCAGAAAGCGCGCGTCGCCCCACGGCAATACCCGCAACCAGCCGAACAGTCCCTTGGCTCCTTTTTGATGGCCCACCGACTCAAAGGTGGCAAACAGGGAGAAAGCGGTCATTAAAGACGGCACGACGACGACCATGGTGAGAAACACTTGCAAAAACTTCCATCCCGGCGAAATGCCCGGTTCCAACAATTGATGGTGGAACCCGACCGGTACGGAGAAAATGATGAACAGGACGAAGGCCATCCGGGCCAACGAATCACTGAACACTTTCGTGCCCAAAATTTTCGGCAAACAGACGTACCAAGCGATATAAGCCGGCATCAGCCAGAAGTAGACCAACGGGTGTCCGAAGTACCAGAACAACGTCCGGCTCAGCATGACGTTGATGGTGTCCGTCCAGCCGAACGACCAGGGCAAGAGCAGGAACAACACTTCAATGGCGACACCCAATGTAGCCACGAACCAAAGGATGAACGTGGCGACGGTCAAAAACGCGAAGAGCGGAGACATCTGGCCGCGGTGGTTCTTTTTCCAGTGAGCGTAATTGATGAACACCGCGATGCCGCTGCACCAGCTGCCGACGACGACCAGCGTCAAGCCGAGGTAAAACCACGGCGAAGCTTTCATCGGCGCATAAAAAGTGTAGAGAACAGTGCCTTCATTGGCTAAAATCATAATGGTGGTCAAAGTCGTGCCGACGGTCATCAGCCAAAACCCAATCCAACCGAAACGTTTCGCACCCGGAGTGAGACCGCCGGTCGTTTTGGCCACCCCAGCCAGTAAGAAGCCGATGATGAAATAGGTGGTCAACACTAAGGCGAGCAACACGCCGTGGGCGGTCAACACTTGGTAATAGTTGATGCCTCCCGGCAGCGTGATGAGGCCTGCCCGTTGCAGTGCCTGGGTCAGTCCGGCCAGGCCGCCGATGAACAGCGCGAGAAACGCCACGTAAAAGTGGGCCATGGACAGGCGGGCTTCTGCCGGCGTCAGTTCATAGGCGCTTTTTCCACTCATGACGTCCACTCCTTTCGGACATGCCGTTATTTGACGATGATTTTCGCCATCATGGCTTGGTGACCAATGCCGCAATATTCGTTGCACAAAATGAGATATTCGCCCGGTTTGTCGAAGGTGGTGCTGACGACGTTGGCATGTCCTGGCATGAGCATCATGTTGGCGTTGGTGCCGGGAATTTGCAAGCCGTGAACCACGTCTTTACTGGTAGCCTTGATATTGATTTTGGCACCCGCCGGCACTTCGACGGTTCCCGGATCAAAGCCGAAGGCGTATGAGACCATGACCAAGTCGTATTCATTTTCACCGACCGGATAAAGTCCCGGCTGGTTGTACGGCGGTGCCAGTTCGTCGGGACTGGTCAGACACGCTTGTCCCAAGTCGCTGGGTGGTGCCAGTCCGAGGGCGAACGTTTGGACCGCCAGGACCGCCAAGAAGGCGAGCAACGTCGCCGAACCGATGACGAGCCAGATGCGTTCATAGCGGTGAAGGTGCATGTTGAACACTCCTTTTGACGAAAAAATCGGACGTGCTTACATGCGGGACAGATACAGCGCAAACACGCCGCCCCAGACGAGGACAATGAACAGTGCCAATAACAGGACCGACGCCAAGGTTCCTTTCAACGGCGTTTCGTGTTCCGGCGTTGTCTTCGTTTCTGTCTGGGTGGGCACGTGCGGTTTGGCCATGTGGTGACACCCCCTTTTTGTAAGTTTTGGCTGTTGCTACTTTTACAGTACTCCTTGTTTTTCACGGTTGAAATACGGTTTCCGGTCTTCTTGCTGACAACATTTTGAGAAATCGTTGTACATTTTGCGACAAAACCGGCGTGTCACAAAAATGTCACATTCCATCCCCCTTTCGAGGGATGTCAGGACGACACATTTGTGGCATCGTTCATAGTAACGGGATTGACGACCAAAAGGAGGGGTTCGCATGGCGGTGTTACAGCGAAAATGGTTTGTCGTCGCCATTGTCGTGTTGTTGGTGGCAATACTCGGGATGGTGGCGTACACGCTCTGGTGGCGGCAAAATGCGTTGCCCACGTACGGGACAGCGCCGGATTTTACGTTGGAGTCGGCCCACGGCGGGATGTTCCGTTTTCAAGAATCCGACGGGAAAGTTCGGATCGTGGAATTTATGTATACCAGCTGTCCCGATGTGTGTGCCCCGACGACCATGGCCATGGCCCGCATGCAAGAGACCGTGAAGGCCAAGGGATGGTCGGACAAAGTGCAATTCATCAGCATCACGCTCGATCCGGAAGTGGACACACCGGAGGTGTTGCGGGCTTACAGTGAGCGCGTGGGTGCCGACTTGGACAACTGGGTGTTTTTGCGGGGCAGTGAGGAAAAGATTCAAGAAATTCTCCGCCCTTACGGGTTTTATGCCCAAAAGCAGGACAACGGACTGGTAGCCCACACGTCCATCTTCTATCTGGTCGATCAGGAAGGCAACATCCGGGGTTTGTACGAAATGGGGCCGGAAGTGGATGATGCGGCTGTGGTGAACGATATCGGCAAATTGTTGTAAACCGCTTAAACGGGGAAGAATGTGAGAAAGAAGCGGCCACTTGCCCGACGGGCAAGTGGCCGTTCGTTTCAAGGGGCCGTTCGTTTTGTGATGGATACGGTTGTGCCGATGCAGAGGGTGCCAGCAGCGTCCTGGCGCGCCGGACGCTTCATGCGATGCGGGATGCGCTTTGCCGTTCCAGCTCTTCGGCGTAGGCCAGCAACAAGTTCCGCATGCCTTCCCGCGTGGTCTGCTGGTTGACGGCAGCCCGCATTTCGGCGGAGTGGGGCAGGCCCTTGAGATACCAGGCTGCGTGTTTGCGCATTTCTTTGACGCCGATGGTTTCGCCTTTGACGGCGATGAGCCGGTCCAAGTGTTCCAGCGCCACCTCGATTTTCTCCCGCGGCGTCGGTTCCGGCGGCAGTTCTCCGGTGGTCAAATATTTCACTGTCCGGTACAACATCCACGGGTTGCCCAAGGCGGCGCGGCCGATCATGACGCCGTCGCAGCCGGTGGTCTCCAGCATTCGCTTGGCGTCTTGCGGGGTGAAGATGTCGCCGTTGCCGATGACTGGGATGCGGACCGCCTCTTTCACTTGGCGGATGATGTCCCAGTTGGCTTTTCCTTCGTACATTTGCGCGCGGGTGCGCCCGTGGACGGCCACAGCGCTGCCGCCGCCGGCTTCCACGGCCTGGGCCA
>PKQY01000076.1 GCA_017577895.1 Bacillota bacterium | reverse complement strand
GCATCAACCGGCTCCTCTTCCGACGGTGTTGTCTCTGGTTCCGGCACCGCCCCGTCCCGATTGGCGGCTTCGTCCGGTTGGGTGCCGCCTTCTGCCAAAGGCGGAGACGTCGGCTCTTTATCTTCCACGGACACTTTGGGCAAGGATTCCGGAGGCAACGTTTGTCCTCCTTGTTCCCCGCCTTGGGATGTCATAAACCAATAAATGACCACCACGATCAAACCGACGAACAGTAGGAGCAGTAAGCTGGAAAATCCTTTCGTGAAAAAGGAGGGTTTCGGTTGAATCCGATAGCTTTGATGACGAACGCGCCGCGGCGGCAGTGAACTGCTCGCCTCATCTTCTTCGGTCTTTTCCTCCGGTACATACAACTTTAACAATTCTTCCGGATTTAAACCGACCGCCTCGGCATAGCTTTTTATAAATCCACGGGTATAAAAGTGTCCCGGTAAAATGTCCAAATTGTTTTCTTCAATGGCCTGTAAATAACGAACCCGGATCTTGGTTTCCTCTGCAATTTCTTCCAGCGTCTTCCCTTTCTCCAGGCGCGCCTGCCGCAGTAATTCACCCAGGTTATCCAAGCGATAACCCTCCTTTCAATACTTACAGGCTACCCGTTGAAAAAGCAAAAAAACTATGTATTTCGCAAATCAAACGATAATCACAGGCAGATCCTTGTAGCCCCTTTATAGCATAACAAAAAAGCCCATCTTGTAAAAGTACAAGATGGACGCGACCATTCGCACATGTCTCGTCTTACTTTTGATCCACCAATTTGACCATTAAGCCAGCCAGCGTTCTTTGTTCGTTCTCATCGCCGACGTCCCACAGTTCTTTCAGCAGCCGCTCTTCATTGTTTTGCGGGTCGATGTTTTTCGCCAAGTAGTCGCCAATTTCGTAGGCGATATTTTGAATCATCTGATCGGAGACGCCAGCTGCTTGAGCCTGATCAATCTTCTCATTTAAAAATTGCTTCCATTGGCTGAAATTTTTTAATACCGACATCTTCTCGCCTCCTTGCTTAGTTCACCCCGTTTTTCCGGTGCATTTCTAATGTGCAACAGGAAAAAGAAAAATATTCGTTCCTTGCCATCGGCCCTCTACCACCAAGCCCCGTCCACACCAATGACTTGGCCGTTGATGTAGGCCGCCTGCTCGGAGGCGAGAAAACGGATCAACGCTGCCACTTCTTGTACCGTTCCCAGCCGACCGGCGGGAATTTGCATCGCCAAGTCGGTCTTTTCTTCCGGAGTGAGATGATCATTCATCGGTGTCTCAATGGCTCCCGGCGCGACGGCATTGACCGTGATGCCGGCGCTGGCCACTTCTTTGGCCAACGCCCGGGTCATGGCATTCATCCCGCCTTTGACCGTTGAATATACAACCTCGTTGGCGGCGCCGACGGTACCCCAAATGGACGACACGTTAATGATGCGTCCAAAACCGGTCCGTTTCATGAAAGGCAACACCATCTGCGACAGAAAAAAACTGCTCCGCAAATGCAGCCCGATCATCTGTTCCCATGCTTGTTCGGTGACGTTTTCCGCCAACTGGTACAGGCCCGTTCCGGCATTGTTGATGAGGATATTCGGATAAAAGCCGTACCGATGCATGGCCTCCCGAATGGCCTTCAGCCCTTCCCAGCGACTCAAGTCGGCGGACACCAAGTGGACGATGACCCCTTTTTGCCAACACTCTTCGGCCAACTGATGAATGCGATCATGGGAACGAAAATAATGGAGCAAAAGGTGATCCCCTTGCTCCGCAAAAGCCCGCGCAACCGCGCTGCCGATGCCGCCGCTGGCCCCCGTGATCAGTACTCTTCGTCCGGTGTTCAATTGAAATCCCTTCCTCGTCAACATCCCTTGGTCGAAACTCCCTGGTCGCCGCTCATGACGCAGGGAGTGGTTCGACGATGGATACGACCATCTGATCCGGCGTCAAATGTTCCCGCAACCGCCGGTTGACAGCCTCGGCCGTCATTTGCTCCAACATGGGCAAGACGGCAAACAGATCGGTCCCATTGAACCGGTAGGTCGTATATTGGTTGGCCACAAACTCCAACGAATTGAAGGAACGGAGCCACTGACCGATTTTTTTGCGACGGATACGCTCAAACTCCGCTTCCGAGACCCCGTCCTGCACCTTCCGTTCCAAGTGCTCCCGCACGATCGTCAACAGCCGATCCGGATCCGGCGTCTCTCCTCCCACCATCGACATGGCATAGGCGGTCTCTTCCACCGTTTGATAACCGAACCCGTCATCGATCAAATTTTCATCGTGCAGTTGTTGATACAACTCCGATCCCGTTCCAAACAACGCTTCCAACGCCAATTCGGTCTCGCATTGCCGGCGCAACAAAGGCTCTCCGGAAAGCGGCCGCGCTTCCTTAAACCCGAACATGAATTTCGGCACCGCCACCGGCAATTGCCGCCGACGCTCCCGGGCAGCGACGGAGGCCGGTTCTTCCGGATACAGGCGTTCGACCGACGGCGGGGGCGCAAACGATTTGGCGGCCTGATTTTCCCGGATCCACTCCAACGTCGCTTCCGGCTCCAGACGGCCGACGACCAACAAAATCATATTGCTGGGATGGTAAAACGTCTCATAACAGCGGTACAGCAATGCCTTGTCGATTTTGGCAATGGATTCGACCGTTCCAGCGATGTCAATGCGAACCGGGTGCTGGACGTACAACGACTGCAACAGCCCGAAGTACACTTGCCAATCCGGATCGTCTTCATACATGCGAATTTCTTGGCCGATGATGCCTTTTTCCTTCTCCACATTTTCATCGGTAAAGTAAGGGCGTTGGACGAAGTCGAGCAAGGTCAACAAGTTTTCCTTCACCCGGTCGGTGCAGGAAAACAAATAGGCCGTGCGGTTGAAACTGGTAAAAGCATTGGCTGAGGCTCCTTGCTGAGCAAAACGGTAAAAAACGTCGCTGTCCTCTTCTTCAAACATTTTGTGTTCCAAAAAGTGGGCGATGCCGTCAGGCAGTTCCACCACGTCACCGTCCGCTGTCCGGAAACGGTGATCGATGGAGCCGAACCGGGTAGTGAGGGTGGCGTACGTCTTCCGAAATCCCGTCTTCGGCAAAAGAAACACTTGCAATCCGTTGTTCAACGTTTCGTGATACACCGTTTCTTCCAACCGGTCATGCGTGATGATCTCCATCCCTTATTTCACCTCCTTTTTTGGTTGCCGATTTCGCAAAAAGTAAATCGTATCCAAATGAATCTGTTCCGCCACTTTTTGAATGTCCTCCCGGGTGACGGACTTCACTTTTTCCATCAAATCTTCCGGCGTTTGCTCTGCCTGCGCCGTTTGCCCACGGAAGGCAAAGTCAATGAGCGTACCGGCCCGATCGTACACTTCCCGCAACTGATGGATGAGCATGGCCTTCGTCTGCTCGATTTCCAACGAACTGAAGTCACCTTGCCGCATCATTTCCAATTGTTCCTGGATGATGTCCAACGCCTTTTGATAATTGCTCACTTCGATGCCGGTCTGAATGAGCAGTAAACCTTTGATGCTTTCCAGGCGCGAAAAGGCGTAATAGGCCAGGCTCGCTTTTTCGCGGACGTTTCGGAACAGTTTGGAATGGGGAAAACCGCCCAAAAGGCCGTTGTACATCATCAACGCCGGGTACTCAAGCGAGGCCAAGGTCAATCCCCCGGTGCGCAAACCGAGATTCAATTTTCCTTGAGCCACATCCAGCTCTTCCGTCACCGTTCGCACGGCTTCCGGAGCGACCGGAGTGCCTGCTGCCGTCGGTAACGAAACGTTGCGGTCCGGAAGTGGAAAATACTGCCGGACGAGGGATTCGATGGTCTCTTCCTGAACATCCCCCACCACAAACAAATCCAGCTGGCTGGTTTCCAGTAATTGTCGGTAGTATCGATACAGGTCGGCCGCATCCATGGCCGGCAAGTCTTCCAACCGTCCATAAGGCAACAAGCGGAAAGATTCGTTCCGGCACATTTCGGCGATACAACGGTATTGGGCATATTGAATTTTGTCGTCGACGATCCCTTCGATTTTCCGCTTCAACGACTCTTTTCCTGCCTGCACGTATCGGTCGACAAAACGAGTTTCCTCTTCCACCAGCGGCTGGAGCAGCACTTCCGCCAGAAAATCGATACCTTTTGCCAACAAACCGGTTTCATCCCGCAAAAATTTTTCGTGGGGCAAATCGAGGTACATTTGGATGACGTGCCGCTCACCCCGTTTGTCCACGTCGACATGAAAGGCAGCGCCATACAGATGATCGAGGTATTGTCTCATCTCCCGGATGGTGGGGTAATGCTTTGTGCCCCGTTGCAAAATTTGCGCCAACATGGCGGTCGGTGTGACCGTCTGTTCGGTCAGGGCTTGTTGGATCATCAAGACGCACGTGACCGTCTTGAATTGGCGGGTCGGAAACACGTGGACCTTCATCCCACCGCACGATATCGAACGAAACCACGCCGATGGTTGGACAGCCATGAACGAACCCCTTTCCAATGGTTTACCTATAGCGTTGCCTGCGGAACAAGCGTGTATGAAAAAGTGTGTATGAAAAAGTGTGTATGAAAAATAAAAAACGACCCGTACGGCCGTTTCTTAATCCATTTCCGCTGTCATTGCTTCATATTCGCGTACCTTTAATGTCCCGTCATCCATGATGTCGTAGATCTTCATGCCTTCATCTTCACGGGATTCAAATTCGATGTAGCAATCGCTGCAATAATAACGGTGCATGCCAATCTGACCGATCTTGGTTCGATGGCAAAGGGGGCACTCCATCACCCATCATCACCCACTTTTTTATGGTAAAGGACACAAAACAATTATAACTATTCTAATGTACCAAGGTCAAGGTCTCATTGCCACCATTCAAAAAATAATGTCGTTAACTCACTTGATCGGGTTTGACCAGCACTTCCCGAGGCTTGCTGCCTTCATAAGGCCCGATGATACCGCGGCTTTCCAAGGCGTCGATGAGCCGGGCCGCTCGGGTATAGCCGATGTGCAGCCGGCGTTGTAACAGCGACACCGACGCTTGTTGGGTTTCGATGACGAGTCGCATAGCCGTTTCAAACAGTTCGTCTTCTTCCTCTGCCTGCGTCGTCTGTCCCGTATCGGGAACGATCAAATCTTCCCGATATTCCGGTGGCTGCTGGGACTTGACGAAAGACACGACCGCCTCCACTTCCCGGTCGCTGATGAATGCCCCCTGTACCCGTACCGGCTTCGGATAACCGACGGGATAGTACAACATATCGCCGCGGCCCAACAGTTTTTCGGCCCCGGCCATGTCCAAAATCGTCCGGGAATCGACTTGCGACGAGACGCCAAAGGCGATACGGGATGGAATATTGGCTTTAATCAATCCGGTAATGACGTCCACCGACGGCCGTTGTGTCGCGATGATCAAATGAATGCCGGCCGCTCGGGCCATTTGCGCCAACCGGCTGATGGCTTCCTCCACATCTCCCGGGGCCACCATCATCAAATCGGCCAATTCATCAATAATGACCACAATGTATGGCAAGGGCTTCTGGCCTTGCATCTCCATCAACTGGTTGTACCGTTCGATGTCCCGGGTGCCGGTCTTGGCAAACAGCTGATACCGGTTTTCCATTTCTTGCAC
>PKQY01000075.1 GCA_017577895.1 Bacillota bacterium | reverse complement strand
CATTGACAATCCGCCGGGAGTTCCTGGCGGATTTTTTATGTGGCCGAAGGTATGCCCGGTGGCAGATGATTCCTGACAGATTTAAGAACCAGTTAAGATCAAGCGGGCGCAGCTGTGATATGATAGGATCGATATGCAACTAAACCGCTTTACATACATGTTGCTGACGGCCGCATGTTGCAGACGGCGGTTCGGTTCAAACGTGCGACAAAACAACGGTTTTGAACGTTAAATATAGTAGAAGGGGGTCACCCTTCATGCAGCAACCGTCGCTGGTTGAATCTGCCAAACGGGATCCGGAAGCGTTTGGGCAGTTATTCGATCGGTACTTCGATCTCATTTATCGGTTTTTTTGGTATCGGTGCAAAGATCGGACATTAACGGAAGATTTGACTTCCGAGACTTTTTATAAAGCCTTGCGGCAGCTGCATCGTTTTGAAGGCAGCGACGACGACTTTCTGCCGTGGTTGTATACCATTGCCCGCAATACGCTGGTGGACCGCACGCGGAAGAGGACGGAAGAGCCGGTGGAAATTTTGGAAAACGACCATCACGCCGATAATCCGTACTACCATGTCGAGCTGCGGTTGGATTTGGGGTTGCTCCTGTCGGAGTTGTCGGAGCAGCAGCGGCAAGTGGTGCAACTGCGGTTTATCGAAGATATGCCGGTGAAAGAGATTGCCAACGTCATCGGCAAGTCGGAAAGTGCCACCAAGTCCATTTTGTACCGGGCCTTGAAACAGTTAAAAGAATCCGGCGTGAAAGGGGGGTTGGGATCATGAAGAAAGACGACGGCATGAGCAGCAACGAGAAGCGGGAAATGGAGCAAATGGAGCAATTGGAAGCGGAAATCCAAGCCCTCCTGCAGTCTCCAGTCCCCATGGAGCCGGATTTTAAGGCCCGTTTGCGGGCTGAACTGTTGCGCGAACACCGCCGCTTGTACGGCAAGCAGAAGATCCGGCGGCGTTGGCCGTTGGGGATTCTTTCCGGGACGGCGGCCGCAGCCCTTGTCCTCGTCATGGCCGGCCAAATGTGGCCCGGGGGAGAACCGCCGCTGAATCAGGCGGAAGGGGAGAAAGGCGGCAAAAGTTTCGTCTGGGATCACGAAAATCCGTCCCCTTTGTCACCGCAACCGACGACGCCGTCTCCGGCGGACGATGACCCGGCATCGGAGGCATCAGAAGCGGCAACGGCCTTGAAGGGCGGAAGCCCGGCCGATGAACCGGCGACGGAACCGGCGGCGGAGCCGGGCATGGCGGCCCGGTCGGATGGCGACGGCAATACCGGCGACGGGCGCGAGGAAGTGGAGCGGCAGGCCGGCGGTGAGGAAGCGGTCGCCGGCGGGCAACCGGACGGTCCGGCCGTGGCTTTGGGTCCGGCGAACGGTGGGGCAACCGCCGAGGAAAAACCGTCTGCCGGCAGCAGCTCGGCGGGTGCGGGCGCTGCGGCCGCAAAGCCGGTGCGGGAGTTTGTGTTCAGTTCGTCCTATATCACCATGAGTGACGTCATGCCGTTCCGCGCCGACACGCTTCCGGCCCATGTGGAACTGAAGGTGGATGAGTCGGCGCTGCCGGCGGAAAAGCCGGTTTACAGCTTTGATGATTCGTTGCTTCCTGAGAAACAACAGCGTCAGGCCATCGCCCAAGTGTTGGGCCTCGGCCAAGACGAACAGGTGACGGCCAAAGGGTTCCGGTATCGGGGTGCGGACGGCTCCACGCTGTTGTTCTCGGTCGAAGGCCTGCCCGCCATGGAGTACGTGTATCGGGGAGAGCTGGATGGTCAGGCCGGCAACCGTTCGGCTGCCAAACAGGCCCAGGCGTTTTTGAAACGGATCGGCATCGACGTCACCGGCATGAACGTGCAAGTGGAAACCCCATCGGGTGAAGGGGACAAACGCATCGTCACCTTCATCCCGGAACTGGCCGGGGCGCCGAATTTGGCGGAAGCCGTGACGGTGCACGTGCAGCAAGGCACGGTGGTCGAAGCCAAAGTGCCGCTTTTGGATCATGTCCAAACGAAGCAGCGGGCAGTGCCGCTGGTTCCCCTCTCGGAAGCGTTGCAACGGGTTGTCTTTGCGGAAGAGTATTTCATCCACCCCGATGAGAAAGTCGTCATCGACGAAGCGGAGCTCGTTTACTACGCCTTTGAGGACGGCACGCTTGCGCCGGCTTATCAGCTGCGGGGCGTGGAGGAAAAGAGCGGGAAATTGATCCAGATGATCGTCTCGGCGGTCACGGCGGATGATGCAGGAAATTGATCCCGCTTGTCGAATATTCTTCCAAGATGGGGAGAGGGGGGACACGTTGATCCAGCACAAAACCGCATATTGGCTGCTCGGTATCCTGTTGGTCGCCCTTTGTCTTGTTGGGATGCCCATGACCGCTGCGGCGGCCGAAGCTGCGGCGGCATCCACGGCTGCCGCCGGCGGGGAGTTGCCTTTTAAGGATATGGCCCGTTACCAGTGGGAAGAAGGCAAGAAGGCCATTCAAGCGATGAGCCGGGCGAAAATTATCAACGGGTTCCCGGACGGCACGTTCCGGCCGTCAGAACAGATCACCCGCCGGCAAGCAGCCAAAATTGTGGCCATGGCCGTGAAACTACCGGCGGCACCGGCCAATTTTATCGATGTGGAGCCGGGTCTCAGCTACATTGGCGGGCTGCAACAGGCGGGCATCGTTTCGGGAGATGAAAACGGGCGTTTCCGCCCCGACGATTCCTTGACGCGGGCCCAGCTGGCGAAAATGATCGTGTTGGCGTATGGGCTGGAGATGAAGGCGGAACCCAAGTTGTCCGACGTGCCCAACACGGACCTGGGGCAGTATGTGCGCATTGCGGCCAGCAACGGCGTCATGACCGGTTATGAGGACGGCACGTTCCGGCCCAACTTGCCGGTGAAACGGGATCAGGCGGCGGTCATGATTTACCGGGCAATGCAGCTCGCCGGCGGTGGACAAGCTCCCGGTGAAGGCGCCGATGGCCAGGACGGCCAGGGCGAAGGGAGTGACGACGGTCAGGGTGTTGAAGGCGGGGCCGGTTCGCCCGATGCCGGGAACGGCACGGGGCCGGGCCATCAAGGCTGGAGCATTGAGCGGCCTTTCCGGCTGTTCGTCGATGCCGGCCATGGCGGAGAAGACCCGGGCGCCATCGGCAAACTGGCCAACGGCAACAAAATTCAAGAGAAAGACATCACGTTGGACATCGCCTTGGAAATCGCCCGTATTTTCCGGGAAGAGTATGCCTTTGTCGAAGTGATGTTGAGCCGCAGTGAAGACATTTACATCATGCTCCAAGAGCGGTCTCGGCAGGCCAATGAATGGGGCGCCGATTACTTCGTCTCCATTCACGTGAATGCCAACGACAAGGCCAGTGCCAACGGTTTCGAATCGTACATATACAGCGGACCGGTGTCACAAGAAACCGTGGACAAGCAGCGCATCATCCATCAGATTATCGTGGAAAAGATGGGCTTCCGGGATCGGGGCATGAAACGGGCCAATTTTGCCGTGTTGCGGGAATCGCGGATGCCGGCCATCTTGTTGGAAAACTTGTTTATCACGAATCCGGGCGAAGCGGCGCAGTTGAACGATCCGGCCTTCCGCAAACGCCTGGCCCGGGCCATTGCGGAAGCCATTGCCACGGCCTGGCAGGTGCCCCGCAAGACCGTTGCCGCCATGGGTCCGGCCCAGGGCACGGTTGATGGTTCGGTGAATGTCGGCGGAACCGGTCAGCCGGCACCGAACACGGAACCAGCGGACATCAATGATGGAACGGACGCCAATGCATCGCCATCCGAACAGCAAGCCGAACATACACAACATGCGGCATAAATCGCGGCATCACAACACCCCATGAGCGCCTGTAACAGTCAGGCCGTGGGGCGTTCTTTTTATAAAGCGGTCAAATAGAGCGTACAAAACATGAGCGAACCAAACATGAGCGAACCAAGCATGCGCGAACCAAGCATGAGCGAGCGAACGTTGTAGAGCAAACAAATAGCACAAGCAGGGCGTAAGGATGAGGCTTTTTGTGGGGAGGAGAAACGATGCGGGGAAACGGACACACAGGGCCGCGGCGCCGCGCCGGGCGCCGTGCGTGGTCGTGGCTGGCGCTGACGGCGGCGATGGCGTTGTTGGCCGTGACGGTGGGCTTAGGGACGCAGACGGCTGCTGAAGCCGCCGGGCAGCCGTTGGTTCGGGTGGAAATTACGCACACCGATGCCGCTGGCCAACGGATGCCTGTCACGCAGGTGGAATTTGCCTTGCGCAACGATTATGTCGCCCGCGATGGCACAGGGAATACCTTGGTGTTGCCAGCGCGGGGGGCTGCCAATGAACTGATCGGATACCGGGCCGTGCTGAATCCTGACGGGACGGTGCGCTTGGAAAAGCGGGACGATTCGGGAAACGGTCAAGATCAAGTGTTATTGGACGGTGCGGCCGTCTTGCGCCTGGTGCCGCAGGATGCCGGCAAGAACGACAATTTGGTCGATATCAAACGCTGGATCAAGGGGGAGCGGACCAACTCCAATCCGTACCGGAACGTGATGGAATTCCGCCGGGGGACCGTCACGGTGACCGACGCGGAGACCAAGGCGCCGGTGACCAAGACGTCGCTTTTGGCCATTAACGAATTGCCGGTGGAGGATTACTTGAAAGGGGTCTTGCCCAGCGAAATGCCGGCCAGTTGGCCGATGGAGGCGTTGAAGGCCCAGGCGGTGGCCGCCCGCAGTTTTGCGGTGAACCATATCCGCAGTTTGCCGGAAGGCGGCTGGATCGACGACACGACGAAATATCAGAAATACGACGGCTACCGGGTGGAACATCCGCGGTCCAACGAAGCCATCCAACAGACGGCAGGGCAAGTGTTGACCTATAACGGCCGCGTCATTACCGCATGGTTCTCCGCTTCCAACGGCGGTTACACGGAACTGGCGGAAAACGTCTGGTCGGCGTCGGTGCCGTACTTGCAGAGCGTGCCCGACCCGTATGACATTCGCGAAGGCAATTCCCACCGCAGTTGGGAAGTCACCTATACGAAGGAACAGCTGCAGCAACGGTTGGAGAACAACCGGATTCAGATCGGCCAACTGACGGCCCTCACGCCGACGAAGACGTCTCCCTCGGGCCGGGTGGTCGAGATGCGCTTCGAAGGGACGCAAGGCAGCGTCACGTTGGCGAAAAACGAGCTGCGCAGCGTTCTCGGCCTGAAGAGCTTGCTCTTTACGCTCAAAAGCAATGACCAGCTGAATGTCCTCAGCGCCGCGGGCCAAAAACCGGCCCGCGTGTACGGCATGAAAGCGGTGGGGGCCAATGGCGCGGCGGCCACATTGAACCAGTCCACGGTGGCCGTCATGGACGGGACACAGGAGGCGAAAACCATTTCGACGGTGGCCGGCGGCTACACCTTTGTCGGACAAGGGTACGGCCACGGGGTGGGCATGAGCCAGTACGGCGCCCGCTTCCGGGCGGAAGACGGACACGATTACCGGCAAATCTTGGCCTTCTATTATCCCGGCACGACGTTGACGGCCAATTACAATCAGTAATGCCAATTGCAAATCAGTAATCATGAATTTTGGATGATGCACAAGCAAAGCATCGGCCAAATACCAATCAGCAATAGCGAAAAGAAAAAGCGCCGCGCGGTTCGCGGCGCTTTTGTTGCGGTTCGAATGGCGGCTCGTT
>PKQY01000074.1 GCA_017577895.1 Bacillota bacterium | reverse complement strand
GACAGCATCACCGATCTGGCGGCTGCCAAGTTGGCCGACCTGGTCATCGCCCGCGACTTCCTCGCGCAAAAATGTGCGGAACTGGGGATTCCCCATCATCCGTTTGAAACGTTTTTCGATTGCATGGACATTCTGGAGGACGTGCGGCCGCATACGCTGAAACGGCGGCCCAACAGCCGTAATCGCCTTCCCGTGCTATAAACCCGCTCTCACCCGTTCACTCCAAACGGCCAAGGAAAGGAGGTGTCCCATGGCAACGGCAGAAAAAGCAACGCCATTGGCCCATCCGGTTTTGTCCGCCCATGCGGAAGATGTCCAGCGGGCCTTTGAACAACTGCGCCTCATTAAAGCGCAATTGGCTTCCCGCGGCTGGTTTCCGGCCACCAGCGGCAATCTCTCCCTGCTGGTGGCGTCGGAGCCTCGCGTCATCGCCGTCACGGCCAGCGGCAAAGACAAATCGGAGCAGACGCCGGAAGATTTTTTGCTCGTGTCCGATGACGGCACGCCGCTACTCAGCACCCGGCTGAAACCTTCCGCCGAAACGCTCATCCATACGGCCTTGTACCGCCGGTTCAGCGATTGCCGGGCCGTGTTCCACGTACACACGGTGGCCAACAACGTCATTTCGGAACTGTACGCCCGGGAAGGCCGGGTTCGCTTTCAACGGCACGAATTGATCAAGGCCCTCGGCATTTGGGAAGAGGAC
Source organism: Bacillota bacterium (assembly GCA_017577895.1). Lineage (GTDB taxonomy): Bacteria > Bacillota > Bacilli > ZCTH02-B2 > ZCTH02-B2 > Bacillus_BB. The sequence goes on along the minus strand of PKQY01000074.1, from coordinate 5,159 downwards.
GCCGTCATCGGCGTGCCCATCGTCGAAAACGACCCGGACATCCCGGCTTTGGCAAAAGCAATTTCCCGGGAGGCCGATCCCCGGGTTCCCGGTGTGTTGATTCGCAACCACGGCATTTACGCATGGGGAAACAGCGCCTTTGCCGCCAAGCGGCATTTGGAAGCCTTCGAATTCTTGTTCGAGTATCATCTGCGCTTGCTCACGGCGCAGTCGGCGCGATCATCGCCGGCGCATCACGCATAACCAACATCATCCAAAAGGAGTGGTGATTCATGGCCGTCATTCGTTTGCGCAACACCGGAGAACGCATTGAAGGGAACAACAACGTCAAGACATTTTTGAATGGCATCGGCGTTCTGTACGAACACTGGGACACGGAAAAATTGCCGGCCCATCTGAAAGACAAGTTCGTGCTCAGCGACGAGGAAAAAGAAGAAGTGCTGGCCGTTTATGACGAAGAAATACGTTCCTTGGCCCAACGGCGCGGTTACCAAAAATGGGACGTCATCAGCCTCAGCGAAGAGACGCCCAATTTGGATGAACTCTTGCAAAAGTTCCAACAAGTCCACACCCATTCCGAGGACGAAGTGCGGGCCATCGTGGCCGGCGAGGGTGTTTTCACCATCAAAGGACCGAAAGACGTCGGGTATTTTGACGCCATTTTGGACGCCGGCGACGTCATTTCGGTGCCGGAAGGCACGCCCCACTTCTTCACGTTGACCGACACCCGCCGCGTGGTGGCCGTGCGCCTGTTCATCGATCCGTCCGGCTGGGTGGCGCACCCGTATGACGATCCGGAATTTCAACCATAAATTTCCATACAACGGCAACATCTGAGAAACGAACATCGGTGAAACGGAGGTACGACGATTGCACAACCGCATCCGCATTCGCTTCTGCCATATCTTAGCACTGATCATGGCCTTTACGCTCATCTTGGCCGGCTGCGGCGCCAGCAACCAAACGGCCGCCGAACCCGAGACCGGCAACGACGGTGCCGGTTCTGCCGAATCGGCGGCAACCCACCCGCTGTTGAACAAACGGATCGCCCTCATCATGCAGCTGAACTTGGGCACCTTTTCCGCCCAATACATTGAAGGGGTAAAAAATCAGGTCGAAGCGTTCGGGGGCACCCTCACCGTCTTTACCGCCGAAGGTGACCTGGCCAAAATGGCCTCCCATCTGGACGCCGCCATCAACCAACGGTTCGACGGCATCTTGATCGACCATGGCACCGCCGAAGCTCTGGAAGCGGGCGTCCGCAAAGCGCTGGAGAAGAACATCCCGGTCGTCGCTTTTGACGCCGACATCCAAGTGCCCGGCGTCACCGTCCTCCAACAAGGCGATGAAGAGATGGCCAGCATGACCCTCAACAAAATGGCCGAGGACATCGGCAACAAGGGGAACATCGTGAAAATTTGGGTGGCAGGCTTTGCGCCCATGGAACGGCGGCAAGTCGCCTATGAAACCTTTATGAAAGAACATCCGGACATCAAAGAAATCGCCGCCTTCGGCTCGGCCACTTCCAACACGGCGCTGGACACCCAGGCGCAAATGGAAGCCATTTTGAAACAATATCCGAATCCCGGCGACATCGCGGCCGTTTGGGCCGCCTGGGATGAATTCGCCAAAGGGGCCACCCGGGCCATCCAACAGGCCGGACGGACGGAAATCAAAGTGTACGGCATCGACATGAGCGATGAAGACTTGCAAATGATTCAAGATCCGAACAGCCCGTGGGTGGCGTCGGCGGCCGTCGATCCGAAGGACATCGGGAAAGTACAGGTGCGTTACTTGTACCAAAAATTAAACGGCGACGAAACCCCGGAAACCGTGGTGCTGACGCCGGTGCTCATCACCCGGGAGCAGCTGCCCTCCGAACCCATCACCACGGAGCAACTGCATGAATACGTCGAAGGATGGGGCTCCAACGATCAAGGTCATGTGGACTGGATGAAAGAACTGGAAGAAGCCGCAGCCAAAGCAAAATACAAAGCAAAATAAACGACGGATAACGAACTTCGCAACGATCCGCTGGATTTTCCAGCGGGCTTCTTTTATGCCCTTGCGCAAAATTTGTCGAAATGGAGGGACGGCGAATGGCGCACGAAGGACAGCTGGCCATGAAAGGCATCGTCAAATCGTTTTCCGGCGTGCGGACCCTGGACCATGTGGACTTTACGGTAAAGAGCGGGGAAATCCACGCCCTGCTGGGGGCCAACGGCGCCGGAAAAAGCACGCTGATGAAAATTTTGTCCGGCGCCTACGAAAAAGACGCCGGCACCATTGAAATCGACGGACAGCCCGTCGACATCCGTTCCCCGCTGGATGCCAAACGGCACGGCATCCATTGCGTCTACCAAGAAGTGGACACCGCCTTGGTGCCGGGCTTGACCATCGCCGAAAACATATTGCTGGACCGGCAAGTGTCCGGCGAAGGAAAATGGTGGATCTCCCGCCGGTTTTTCTTGCGGGAAGCGTCGGCCATCGCCCGGCGGGTCGGCTTGCCGTTGGACGTGTCCAAAACCGTGGCCGGCGCCTCCCTCTCGGAAAAACAACTGACCTTGATCGCCCGGGCGGTGGCCCAAAAGGCGCGGTTCGTCATCTTTGACGAACCCACCGCCCCCTTGAGCCAAAAAGAGGCCGAACAACTGTACCGCATCCTGGAACAACTGAAATCCGACAGCGTGGGCTGCATCTTCATTTCCCACCGCCTGCCGGAAGTGTTCCGCATCTGCGACCGCATCACCGTCATGCGGGACGGCAAACACGTCATGACCAAACCGACCGCAGACACTTCTATTTCCGAAGTCATCCAATACATGTTGGGCAAGACGTGGGAAGAAGCGCCTTCGAGAAGCCACCCCCGCCGCATTTCCACCGAAACCCCTTCGCCCGGCGGCGGTCAGCCTAAAGCCACCCCTCCGTTGCTGGAAGTCCGGGGACTGTCCCGGGGGTGGAAAGTCCGCGACGTTCATTTGCGCGTCCATCCCGGGGAAATCGTCGGGGTGGCGGGACTGGTGGGGGCGGGCAAGACCGAGTTGGCCCGGCTCTTGTTTGGGGCGGATCCAATCGAAAAAGGAGATATTTTTTTGCGGGGCAAGCGGCTCGTCCTACGGCAGCCCAAAGACGCCATCGCCGCCGGCATCGTGCTCGTGCCGGAAGAACGGCGCAAAGAAGGTGTCTTTGTCGAGGAGAACATCATTAAAAATTTATCCCTCCCCGCCCTCCCGCGATTCAGCCGCTGGGGGGTTCTGCAATCGGCCCGGGAACAAGCCCATGCCCGGCGGGTGGTGGAAGCGTTGGGGATCAAAACCGTCAATCTGCATCAGTTGGCCGGGCGGCTCAGCGGCGGCAACCAACAAAAAGTGGCCATCGGCAAGTGGTTCTCCGCCTCGGCCGACATCTTTCTTTTCGACGAGCCGACCAAAGGCGTGGATGTCGGCGCCAAGCAGGAAATTTTCCGCCTCATTCAACAGTTGGCGCAAGAAGGAAAAGGCGTCCTGTATTTGACGTGCGAATGGGACGAACTGCTCGGCATCGCCCATCGCATTCTCGTCATGAGCGGCGGAAGAATCGTCAAAGAACTCGCAGGCCAAGACATGACGCAAGAAAACATCTTATATTACGCCAGCGGCGGGAGGGACGAAGATGAAAGAGACGTTTCTGGCCTACTCGTATAAATTCGGCGCCATCGTGTTGATCGGGCTTGTTATCGTCTTTTTCAGCCTGGTCAATCCGTACTTTTTTACGTATGACAATCTGACCGACATCTTGCGTTCCATCTCCATCGTGACGCTCGTGGCCGTCGGCATCACCTTTTCCTTGATCGTGGACGGGTTTGACTTGTCGGTGGGCTCCACGGTGTCGCTCACCACCGTCGTCGCAGCATCGCTGATGGTCTGGTACGAACAGCCCCTGCCCATCGTCATCATCGTGCCGATTTTGCTCGGCATGCTGGTGGGTCTGATCAACGCCTTTTTGATCGTCAAAATCCGGATTCCCGACCTGTTGGCCACCCTGGGCGTCATGTACATCATTGCCGGGGTGCACAAGACGTACACGAAAGGGTACTCCATCTACAACCACATGGCCATGACCGACGGCACCACCGCGCCCGGCAGTTTCGACCCCGCCTTCTTGTGGCTCGGGCAAGGAAGATGGCTGGGCATCCCTATTCCGGTCATCATCATGTTGATCCTGATCATCTTGGTGCACGTGTTTTTGAACCACACCCGTTGGGGACGGCTGATGTACATGACCGGAGGCAACCAGGAAGCGGCCCGGTTGTCGGGTGTTCCCGTCCAACGCGTCCGCACGGCGGCGTATGTCCTGTCCGGCATGTTTGCCGCTTTGGCCGGCTTGTTGTTTGCCGCCCGGGTCGGTTCCGGACAAGTGGACGCCGGTGCCCCCTTGTTGATGGAAGCCGTCGCGGCGGTGTTCATCGGGTTTTCCGTCTTCGGCGCCGGGAAACCGAACGTCATCGGAACATTTTTCGGGGCTGTATTGATCGGCGTACTGATCAACGGCTTTACCATGCTCAACTTGCCGTATTATACATACGACATCATCAAAGGCACGGTCTTGGTCTTGGCGCTGGCGGTCACGTTCATCCATTTCCGGCATCGTCAATAAACGATACGGCAGACAAAGCTGCTTTCATCCTTAAAAATTCCGCAAAAAAATTTCGCCGCAGACAAACCGCTGCGGCGTTTTTTCTGCACCTTCATCGACAACAAACCTCACGAAGGCATCGGTGTCGGCGTCGGTTCGGCATACCCGTCACGATATTTTTCATCAATATATTCACGAATTTCCTGCACACTTTTTCCTTCCTGCCGCAACCGGATGGATTCGGCGGCAATCTCCAGACAAACCCCGCAACGAGTGCCGTGATCATCCCAGATCACCGAACCGTCTTCCCGATAGGCATGGACAAAACAGTGCAAACTGCTTTGATGCCCGGCACTTTTCCCGCATCCGCAATAGCACGGAATCCGCTCCAACAAATCGTTCGACAGCGCCGCCGCCTGATACACGAGGCGCACGCCCTCGCTTTGCCCGTCCAAAAACGACGGCAATTCGTGAACCGACACAGTTTCCTCCCGCAAATCCCCGTTGGCGGCGCGGGTTTGATGGGCATCTTGCCCCGCGCTGCA
>PKQY01000007.1 GCA_017577895.1 Bacillota bacterium | reverse complement strand
CGCGTCACGGGTCCACTGCCCGGCGCGGGTTAAAGCGATGGTCCCGTCGGGCCGTTGGACAGCAAAGAAGGTGACCGGAGGGATGCCCGTTTCCGGATCGGGCTGCGGATCGTCGACGATGGCGACGTGCAACGGCTGCCCCGTCTCCACCGGCGTCCCTTGCTGGAACAGCGGAAGCCGCTCGTCCACCAGCACGCCGTGGGGCAGGGAGCCGAGTTGCGGCGACGGGCGTTGAATCCCCAACTGCCAAATCAAGTATTCAGGAAACGTGCGCATGACGGCTTCTTCCGCTTTGAAGCCGACCGTATTGATATTGGCGATGTTGTTGCTGATCGTATCGTGCCAACGCTGGCTGGCCAACATCCCGGCCGTGGCCAGATCCAGTCCCCGTAACATGCGTCGTTCCTCCAGTTTCGCTTGTCTTTAGTGTGACGTTCGCGGTATGTATTCATGCTTCCAAATACTTGTCCTCACCGGCGCCTTGAGAGAGGCGGTACCGACCGTACCACCTGCCTCCCGCTGATGAAGTTGACATGCAGATGAGAACATGTATCCTTCTTCCCTATTCGCCACCGATAGCAAAATTCCTGCCGTCACGTACCGTTTTTCGATCGAGTTCTCCAAAAATCGTCAATATTTCCGTTGCCCGCTTTTACGGGTTGCGACAAGGGGCCGCGATGCGTCTTCCATATACAGCTCGGACGACTTTTTCTTTTTGTATTTGATCTTCGTCGCCTCTCCGCCGCGCAAATGCCGGACCGATTTATGGTGTTCCAAAATTTTTTTCACTTCTTCGTACAGCTGCGGGTTGATTTCGGGCAACCGTTCCGTAATGTCTTTGTGCACCGTGCTCTTGGATACGCCGAAGGCTTTGGCGGTCATGCGCACGGTGTTCCGGGTCTCGGTGATGTACCGCGCAATGTTGACGGCCCGTTCCTTAATGTAATCATGCACACCCCTCGCCTCCCTGCTTTCGCAATGTCTGGTACATTATATGAGGGGGTGCTGCATATATTCTATGATTCCAAGCCTGACAAGCCCCGTTTCTTGCAAAAAACAAAGCCCCCGCAGATCGATGCGGGGGCCGGGGAGACGGTCTCATGGCTGACCGTGATGTGTCGGCTATCGGGTTGTGCGGCTCGTGATTCTTTGCGGCTCGTTATTGGCGGTCCGTCTCGCCGGTGTCCGAGGACTCGGACTGGCTGTCGGAGGTGCCGTGGACGTCTTCCCGGACCGACGACGCCGAATCATTCACGGACGATTCGCGTTCCGGCGCAACGGTCTGGAGATACTCGAGGGGCGAGACGGTCTCGCCGTCTTTCCGCACTTCAAAGTGGACGTGGTTGCCGAGGTCCTGTTCATATTCGTTGCGGCCGGCAATGCCTAAGACCGTCCCCTGGGTGACGGTGTCCCCTTCTTCCACGTACACCTCCGCCAAGCTCTGATACACCGTCTCCAGGCCGTTGTCATGGGACAGTTCCACCAAGCGGCCCACCAGCGGGTCTTGTTCGACGCGGCGGACCGTGCCGCTCAAGGCCGCCACCACTTCAAACGGCTCGCCGTTTTCCAGCGCAAAATCGATGCCGGTATGGGCGCTGTAGCTGTCGCCGTAGCGGACCATGGCCTTGGCGTTTTCTTCATCGCTGGCCGTTTCGTCGAAGTAGTGGCGCACGATGACCGCATCATCGGCCCGATACGGCTCGATCATCGTCTCCTCCTGGCCGGTGACCGGCACCGTTTCCGCTTCTTCCTGCGTCAAACCCGCTTCTTCCTGGACCGAAATGCCCAGTTCATCGGGCGTCAGGGAGTAATCGTTTCGGTCCTGAAGTTGCCACATGATGGTAAAGATGATGGCGGCCACGGCCAGGTAGACGACCGGCGGAACCCAACGTTTGCGGAACCACATTTTCCACCGTCCGAGCCGGTTTCGCCCGGTCTCTTCCGATGCCGCTTTCGCCATCACGTGGACGTTGTCGTCTTTCGCTTTTTCCTGTTGGACTTGTTCCGATTGTTTTGACTGTTTTTCTTGTTCTTTTTGATCCATCTTTTGCATCACCTCAGGATCCAGTGTGGACCGTTTTAGACAATTCTAAACCTGAGGGATGCCATTTGTTTCCGTTTTGCCTCACGTTTTGTCCGTCTTTTTGATCCATTGTCGGTAGTCGGCCAACTCCACGCCGCGGTAGTAATGCTGCAAAATTTCGACGGCCGTCTTCCCTTCTTTGGCCAGGCCGTCAGCCCCATACTGGCTCATGCCGACGCCGTGGCCGTAACCGGTCGTCGTAAACACCAACACGTCGCCTTTGACTTCCACGGTGAAATCGGTGGAGTTGAGCCCCAGCGCTTCCCGCACTTGGCGGCCGCTCAGCCGCTCATCGCCCACCCGCACTTCTTTGACCCGGTGGCCGGCCGTTTTGGCCACCACTTCAATCCACGGCTTCCCGTCGGCCGTCGCCGTGACCGACGGGTCCAGGGACAACTTGGCGAGAAATTCGTCCACCGGCACTTCCACCTGCGCGCGGAATTTCGGCGAATGGGCGTCCCAGGGCGACGGCACGCTTTTCAAATACGGCAGGCCGCCGCCTTGCCAATACTCCTCGGCGTTTTCCGTATACCCGTTGCTGGTGGAAAAAAAGGCCGCGTAAATCGGTTTGCCGCCGTAGGTGAGCACTTGGCCGCGGGTCTGAGCCACGGCTTTCGTCAGTTTTTCCATGTTCTTTTCGTACGCCAGCCCCCAGCGGGCCTTCAGGGCCGCCTCGGTCAAATAGGCCTGATGCTGGGGCGTGTCGGTGACCATGGCCCCTTCCGGCACGTCGGAAAAATCCCCTTGAATCATCCGCTGCACGATGTACGTGCGGGAGGCGATAGCCTGGGCTTTGAGCGCTTCCAGGGCAAACTCCACCGGCATTTCCGCCGCCACCACGCCCCGGACGTACCGCTCCAGCGGCACGTGCACGATGCGTTTTTCTTCGCTCAAATAAACCGCCACCACCGGCTCTGCCGGCTCCGGCTCCAGGTGAATCGCCTCTTGCCGCCGGAGAATTTCCTGGCGGGATTCCTCATGGCCGAATCCCCACACGACCAGCGTCGGCAAGACGAGAATGGAAAAGACCAGTCCTGCAACGAGGAGCATCCATTTGCGCCGCAACGGTTTCTTCCTCCTTTGGTGCGTAGTCAGCTCGTCTTAACGCTCCCATCCTATGCGGCTAAGACAAAAAAAATGCCCCGCCGGATCGATCTCCGACGGGGAACACCGTCCATGCAGGGAAAATCAACGCTTACTTCGCCGTGTTCAGCAATGTCTCCGCCAGCACCGTCAGTTCTTGAATGCTGGCGGTAATTTGTTCGGTCGCCGCCGCCTGGCCATTGACCATCTCGGAAATTTCGTTCATTTTCTCGTAAATGACCTCGATGGATTGCATCAGTTCTTTCATGCTGGCTTCGATGATCTTCACGCCGTCCCGGCTGTTTTGCGCCAGTTTGCGGATTTCGCTGGCCACCACCGCGAAGCCGCGGCCTTGTTCCCCGGCCCGTGCCGCTTCAATGGAGGCGTTTAACCCCAACATGTGAGACTGGTTGGAAATGTCGTTGATGAGCCGGCTGATCTCGGCGGTCTTTTCGGCGTTTTGCCGCATGGCGGCCATCAGTTCGACGATGGACTCTTGAATGGAGGCCAACGCTTGGGCCCGTTCCGTCACGTCGCCGATGGAAGCAGAAATTTGCTCCAACGACGCCGACAAGTGGTTGGCCGCATCGATGATTTTTTCCTGTTTGTCCAAGGACCAGCCGACCCCAATGGACCCGATGACTTCACCATCGTCCCCTTTGATGGGCATGACGACCGAGCGGAACGGCACGCCTTTCACTTCCCGGGGGACATAGGTGCGGATGACTTGCTTTCTGGTCACAGCTTCGTACATCCCGTCCCCGGGGACGAGCGGGTCGCCGGCTTTGGCCGCGTCGAGGGTTTTGCCGGGCACGTAATGGATAATTTTTTCCGTATCGGACACGCCCAACATGACATCTTCGTCCCGCAACAGCTCTTCCAAATACGGCATCATGCTGATGATGCGCTCCAATGCGTTCATGCCAGCCTCTCCCTTCTCCCCAACCGGTAAATTTTTCCTTCAGGCAATGTTAAGGATAGGAATATTATACAAAAAATTACAATATGTGGCCAGAAAAGCAACTAGAAAAGAAAAACGATGGATCAGAACCAACACGGTTCCAATCCATCGTTTCTTGCCAGGCTTACCGCAACCCCGCCACCGAGGAACGGCGGGAGACATCGTCAAGACGATCCGCCGGAAAAGGCACGAGGTTGCGGGGCGGTTCCGGTTCTTCTTCAACCACCCGTTCGATGTCGGCCCCCAGCGCTTTCAGTTTGCCGACGAAGTCGAGATATCCCCGATCGAGATGATGCAGCCCGTACACGTGGGTGGTGCCTTCGGCGGCCAGGCCGGCCAACACCAGGGCGGCCGTCGCCCGCAAGTCGCTGCCGGTGACGTGGGCTCCTCTGAGGCGGCAAGGCCCTTCGATGATGGCGGTGCGCCCCTCGATTTTAATGTCGCCGTTCATCCGAATGAATTCCTGAACGTGCATGAACCGATTTTCAAACACCGTCTCGGTGACGATGCCGGTCCCTTCTGCCACGAGCATGAGGGCCATCATTTGCGGTTGCATGTCGGTGGGAAAGCCGGGATACGGCAACGTTTTCAAGGAAACATTGCGCAACCGCTCCGGGGCCTGGACCCGGATGCCCTGTTCTTCTTTCAGGCAAAGGACGCCCATTTCCTTCAGCTTGGCGATGACCGGCTTCAAGTGTTCGGCGATGGCGCCGTCGACGAAAACGTCCCCGCCGGTCATCGCGGCGGCCACCATAAACGTCCCCGCTTCAATCCGATCGGGGATCACCGTATGGGTCGTCCCCCGCAGGCCGGGCACGCCGTCAATGCGGATGGTCCCGGTCCCGGCCCCCCGCACCTTGGCTCCCATGGCGTTAAGGAAGTTGGCCAGGTCGACGATCTCCGGTTCTTGGGCGGCGTTTTCGATGATCGTCGTCCCTTTGGCCAGCACTGCGGCCATCATGATGTTTTCCGTGGCCCCGACGCTGGCCACGTCCAAATAAATGGTCGTGCCGGTCAACCCGTGCGGGGCCACCGCATAAACGGACCCGTTTTCCAAGGTCACTTGGGCGCCCAATGCTTCAAATCCTTTTAAGTGCTGGTCGATGGGACGGGTGCCGATGGCACAACCGCCGGGAAGCGAGACGCGGGCCTCGCCGAGGCGCGCCAAAAGCGGCCCCATGACCAAAAAGGACGCCCGCATTTTCCGCACCAGCTCATACGGCGCTTCGCTGCAGCTGATGTCACGCGCGTCCACCACGAGCCCGGAAGGGCTAAAACGGGTTTGGGCTCCCAACGCACGCAATACGTCACACATGGTGTGGACATCATCCAGTTGCGGGACATCCTGAATGGTGCTGGTTCCTTCCTGCGCCAGCAATGCGGCGGCCAAAATGGGCAGGACGGCATTTTTGGCGCCTTGGACTTTTACTGTGCCGTGTAACGTTCGGCCTCCACGCACGACGATTTTTTCCACCTTATTCCCTCCACGTTCTCGTAATCCGTCCCCCCGGATCATCTTGCCAATTCCGATGCGTATGTATGGGATTTTCCCCGGTCATGTTCGTATGTTCAGCCGGTCAAAAAAAATACCGGAGCAGGGAAGACCATTGGACGTAATCCATGACGAAGCGGGCAAATCCATGGCCGAGGACGAGGGAGAGCAACACGAGCAACAATTGGAACGAGGGGGCTTTCGTGTTCTTGACAAACACGTCCCAGCGGACGGACTGCAACGCCGTCCACGCCAGCAACACCCCGACCAGCGACAGCGTCATGCTGATGACCCCGGTCCAGGCCATGGCATTCACCCCGCTTCCTCCTTCCTCTCGTTCTTATTATACGCGACGAAATGCGCCGCCAAAAGTGTCGGGCCCATGCCACGTTATAACAAATCGATGACGTTTGCCAATTTCAGGCGGTACAAAAAAATCCGGGAAGACCTCCCGGAATTTTCCAATCCGATTCCGTCATAACGCCGGCGTGCCCGGTGTGAAAAACTGCTGCAACATGGGCAAATACTGATGCATCCAGTCAAAGGCCAAGCCGGGGAAAATCCCGAAGACGAGCGTCGCCGCGGCCGCCGCGGCGATGAGCACGCCCAAGGCCGGCGGCACCCGCAGCGGCGCCGTGTCGGCGGCCGGACGCAAGTACATTTGCCGCACGATTTTGAAGTAGAAGGCGTATGACACGACCGTCGTCACGATCATGACCGCCGGCAACCACCAGTTGCCCATGGCCACGGTGCCGAGCAAGATGTACAGTTTGCCGAAAAAGCCGGCCGTAAACGGAAACCCGGCCAAGGAGAGCAAAAAGATGGTCGTGGCCAGCGCCAGCCACGGCGACCGCCGGTACAATCCGGCAAAGAGGCGCAAATCGCCTTCGGCCGCCGCCCCATCAGCCGGCGCCGTCATCGCGCCCGCCGTGCCGGCCGCGGCCGTTTCCGCCGCAGCGCTCGCCACGGCCGCCTGCCCGTTGCGGACGACCACCAGAAGCACCGTAAAGAGCCCCATGTTCATGAGCAAGTAGGCCAGCAGGAAGAACAACATCTGGTCAAACATCATCGTGCTCATGACCGCAAAGGGCACCAGCAAGTACCCCGCCTGGGCGATGCTGGAATACGCCAGCAGGCGTTTGACGTTCACCTGACTCAAAGCGGCGGTGGTGCCGAGGATCATGCTGGCGGCAGACAGGATCGCCAGCAGCCAGCCGACGGCCGGCAGTTTGGACGACCACAAGTCGCCGTAGAAAATGAGGAAAAACACCCGCACCATCATGGCGAAACCGGCCGCTTTGGAGACCACCGACAAGAAGGAGACGGTGGGAATCGGAGCTCCTTCGTACACGTCCGGCGCCCACGTGTGGAACGGCACGGCCGAGATTTTATACCCGAAGCCCACCAGCATGAGGACGAAGCCGACCATCAGGACGAAGCCGTAATCCGACGACCACAGTTCCGGCAGCCGCTCGCCGATGACGAACAGCCGGGTCGAGCCGGTCAGGCCGTAAATGAAGGAAAACCCATACAGCAGCGTGGCGGAAGCCGCCGCGCCGTAGACGATGTATTTGAAGGCCGCCTCGTTGGAACGCCAGTGCCGCTTGTGCAGGCCCGCCATGACGTACGAGGCGATGCTCATGGTCTCCAGCCCCACATAGAGAGGAATGAGGTCCGCCGAGGAGACCATGATCATGGCCCCGAGCGCCGCCGCCAGCATCACGGCCAAATGCTCGCCCCGCACCGGTTCACCCAAGGGCGGACGGCTGTACACCACCTGCACCAGCGAAAAGACGGCCGCTGCGAGGATGAGCAGCTTGAACCCGAGGGCGAAGGCGTCGGCCCGGTATTGTTCGCCCAAGATTTCCCGCGGTTCGCTGCCCAGTTGGCCGAGCGTCAAGCCGATGGCGATCAGCACGCCCAAGACGGCCAAGGCGCCCAACCAGCGGCGGTTGTTGTGTTTTCCGAGGAACAAATCCACGACGGCGATGAGGATGGCGGTGACGAGGACGGCCCATTCCGGTGCCATGAGCGACCAGTCGTATTCCAGGACCGGGTGCAGCGTCGTTTCCACCTGTGCTTCGTTCACCATGCCCTATCCCCCCAACCTCAGCAAAATGGTCTGCAGCGTGCTTTGAAGCGGATCGCCAAGGAGCGAGGGCACGATGCCGATGACGAACACCAGCGCCAACAGCGTCATGGCCGGCACCGATTCCGCCGCCCGCACGTCCCGCATATCGCCGGTTTCCAGCTGCGGCACGGTCGGGCCGAACGTCATTCCCTGCATGGCCCGCAACATGTAGGCAGCCGTCAGCACCATCCCCAGGACGCCGACGGCAGCAAAGCCCGGGAGGCGTTGGAACAGGCCGTGGAAGGCGAGAAACTCGCTGACGAACCCGGACATGAGCGGCAGGCCCAAGTAGCCCATGGCTCCCGCCAAAAACAGGCCCGACAACACCGGCATCACCCGAATGAGGCCGCTCAAGTCGCTCAGGCGGTCCGTGCCGGTGCGCACGAGGATGACGAGCAAGATGTAGAACAACAGCGGCGACAAGAGCCCGTGGGACACCATCTGGAAGATGACCCCTTGCAGGCCGCTGGCATTCATGGCCGCCATCCCCAGCAGTACGATGCCCATGTGGCTGACGCTCGCGTAGGCCAAGACCGAGCGCAAGTCTTGCTGCACCAGGGCCGCAAAACCCCCGTAGAACAAGTTGACGAGGCCCAGGACTGCCAGCACCGTCCCCAGTTGCATCATCAGGTCGGGAAACAACCCAAACCCGAGCCGGAGCATCCCGTAGCCGCCCAATTTCAGCACCAACCCCGACTCCAGCATGACCACCAGCGGATGGGCCTGCCGGTTCACCCGAATCATCCACGAATGCAGCGGCACCACCGGCAGTTTGATGACAAAGGCCGCCAGCACCGCCAAAAGCAGCCCCCAGCGGAACGACTCGCTGAGGCCGGTCATGGCGGCAAAGTCCCCACCCGCCGCCCAGCGATGCAACTGCTCTTGCAGTTCGTGCCAGTCCAAGGTGCCGGTGACGGCCATCATCGTCAACAGCGCCAAGAGCAGCACCAAGGAGCCGATGCCGTTGTAGAGCAGGAAGACGAGCCCGGCCCGCTCCCGTTCCACAAACCCGAACTGGCTGATGAGGAAGTACATGGCGACGATGACGAGCTCAAAGAACAGGAAAAACTGCAGCAGATTCAACGAGACGAAGGTGCCCAAAAGGGCCGTCTCCAACAGCAGCAACAGCAGCAGGAAACCTTTGACCCGCTCCGTCAGGTGAATGGCGCCCAGCGCCACCACGCTGCAGAGGATGACGGTCAGGAGAATGAGCGCCATGGACAGCCCGTCCACGCCGACCGTGTACCGGAAGACGAAGCCGTCGCCGCCCATCATGCCGGGCAACGGAATCGTAAACCACGGCGCCGAGCCGGCAAATTGCATCGCTTGGGCCTCGGCGTCAAAACGGCTCGCCATCCCCAAGGCCACGGCCAGCGGCAACAGCGTGGCCGCAAAACCGGTCCACCGCAGGGCCCGGTGTTGGGTTTTCGGCAGCAGGGCGAGGACGAGGATGCCCGCCAACGGCGACAACATCAACACGCTCGGCCACAGCATCACTCCCACACCCCCCCGATGGTCAAGATGATGAGCAAGATCACCAGGCCCAAGACACTGACGAGGTTGGACGCCTGGGCTTGGCCCGTCTGCAAGCCCGTCCCGATACGGCCGATGACGCGAAACAGGCCGCCGACCAGCGCCACCAAGCCGTCGATGACCAACCGATCAAACCAGTGGACGAGGCGTCCGAGGCCAAAGGCGCCCCGCACCACCGTCACGCCGTACAGTTCGTCAATCCAGTATTTGTTCCACAACACGTCGTAACCGATGCTGAACCGATTGGCCAGCCGCTCCGCCGGAATCGTGCCCCGCACGTACATGGACGCCGCCAGGCCAATGCCCAGGAGCGCCACCGCAACGGTCAACACCGTGACCCATCCCAAAAAGGCCGGCGCCTCATACCGGGAAGCCAGCCCGTCGACGCTGAGCCAGCGGGCCAGGCCGTGGTACCACGGCGTGTTCACCCAGCCGGCGATGACGCTCATGACGGCCAACACCACCATGGGCAGCGACATTTCGCGGCCGATCCCGCGGGCTTCGGCCACCCGTTGGGCCGCCGCGGCATCCCGGGGACTGGCGACAAAGACGAGGAAGAAGAGCCGAAACATGTAAAAGGCGGTGAAAAAGGCCGCGATGACCGCCAGCGCAAACAGCACCGGATGGCCGCCTTCCCAGGCCGCCAGCAAAATTTCTTCCTTCGAGAAATAGCCGGCGAAGGGCGGAATGCCCGAGAGGGCCAGGGCGCCGATGAGGAACGTCCACGCCGTCAGGGGCATTTTCCGCCAGAGGCCGCCCATTTCCCGGATGTCCTGGGTGTGAACGGCGTGAATCACCGCCCCGGCGGCCAGGAACAGCAAGGCCTTAAAGAACGCGTGGGTCCCCAGGTGGAACACCGCCGCCGTGTAGCCGGCGACCCCCAGGGCCAACATCATGTATCCGAGCTGGCTCACCGTAGAGTAGGCCAGCACCCGTTTGATATCGGTTTGCACAAGGCCGATGGAAGCGGCAAAAATCGCCGTAAAGCCGCCCACCACCGCCACCACCGTGAGGGCCGTTGTCGACGCTTCAAAGAGCGGATACGTCCGCGCCACCAAGTACACCCCGGCCGCCACCATGGTGGCCGCATGAATGAGGGCGCTGACCGGCGTCGGCCCTTCCATGGCGTCGGGCAACCACGTATGGAGCGGGAACTGCCCCGACTTGCCGACGGCGCCGATGAAGATGAGGATGGCCGTCAGCGTCACCATGCCGGGGTCGATGCGGCCCGCTTCCACCGCGGCAAAAATGTCGCTGAACTGAAACGATCCAACTTGCCAGAACAGCAAAATCATCCCGGCAAACAGGGCGACGTCGCCGAGTCGGGTCATCAAGAACGCTTTTTTGGCCGCATCCCGCGCCTCCGGCTTGAAATACCAGAAGCCGATCAACAGGAATGAACTCAAGCCCACCAATTCCCAGAAAATGTACGTCTGTACCAGGTTGGGCGAGATGACCAGTCCGAGCATGGAAAACGTAAACAGCGACAAGTAGGCGAAATACGTGCTGTACCGGTCATCGCCGTGCATGTAGCCGATGGAGTAAATATGTACCAACAGGCTGACGAAACTGACGATGGCCAGCATCATGGCGTTGAGCCGGTTGAGCTCAAACCCGACGCTCACCGTCGTGTCGCCGGCGGTCAGCCACGGGATATGCCGCACCGCCGACGCGTCGCTGGCCGACACTTCCGCCAACACGTACAGCGACAGCACCAGCGAGACGGCCACCGCCAAGGAGGCTACGTACCCCGCCGCCGGCCGCAAGAAACGGCCCCAGCCGATGAGGAGGATAAAGGCCAGCAGGGGGAGGAGGGGAATCAGCCACGTCCATTCGCTCATCGTCCTCACCTCTTCATCATATCCATCTCATGGACCTCGGCCGTTCCCCGATTGCGGAACAAGGTGATGAGAATGGCCAGGCCCACCGACGCTTCCGCCGCCGCCACCGTCAAGGAAAACAGCGTCAAGACTTGCCCGTCCAGGCCGGGAAAGAGGCCGTATTTAGAAAAGGCCACCAAGTTCAGGTTGACGGCGTTGAGCATCAGCTCAATGGAGAGCAGGACGATGACGGCGTTGCGTTTCGTCAATACCCCGAACAGCCCGAGACAAAACAAGATGGCCGACACCGTCAGATAGGACGACAGATTCACCATTTACTCCTCCACCTCCCGCTTGGCCAACACGACGGCGCCGATCAGCGCCACCAGCAGCAAAATGGCCGCCAGTTCAAACGGAATGACGTACTTGTTGAAAAGGACCATCCCCAGTTCCCGGACGTTGTCGTCGGCCAACGGTTCGCCGCCGGCGGCCGGCCACGGGGTCGTCATGATGCCGTAAAACAGGAAGGCGAACAACCCCGCGCAGCCGATCAAGGCCAAGCCGGTGTGCACCGGCCGGCGCAGCGGCGCCTCTTCGGCGTCGTGCCGGGTCATCATGATGCCGTACAGCATCAAGATGGTGATGGCGCCGGAGTAGACCATGATCTGGGCAAAGGCGATGAACTCCGCCTCCAGCAAGACGTACAGCCCCGCCAGGCCGAAAAACGTGAACGCCAACGACACGGCCATGTGCACCACTTTGTACAGGTTGAGCATGTACAGCGCCCCGCCGAGGGCGATGAGGGCGAAGACGAAGAAAAAGACCAGCGTCCAGTCCATCAGGCGTCCCCCCGGCGGATGTTTTCGGTGTTTTCGTTCAGCCACTTCATGTCTTTGAGCAGATCGTCGCGGCTGTACGTGGCCAGTTCGTAGTTGTTGGTCATGAGGATGGCTTCCGTCGGACACACTTCCGTGCACAAGTCGCACAAGATACAAATTTCAAAGTTGATGTTGAAGCTCTCCAACACTTTGCCCTTGCCCGCCGGATTCGGCTTGCCCTTGATGTCGATGCACTGGGTCGGGCAAATGCGCTGGCACTGCAGGCAGACGATACACTTGTCGACGTCCAAGTATTGGATGCCCCGGAAACGCTCCGGCATTTTCAGCGGTTCGTTGGGATAGTCGTAGGTGGACTTTTCCGCAAACATCTGCTTGAACGTATAGCCCAAGCCTTTCATAAAGCCGGGAATGGCAGACATCATTCGCACCTCCAGGAAGTCCTGTTTTTCGGCATTACACCAACGCTTTGATGACGGCCGTGGCCACCAGATTCAACAAGCTGACCGGCAACAGGACTTTCCAGGCGAAGTTCATGAGCGTTTCGGTCCTGAACCGGGGCATCGTCCCCCGCAGCCAGAGCCAGTAGAAGACGACGACGACAAACTTCAAGGCAAACCAGACGATGCCGGGAATGGCTTTGAGAAACGCAAGACCCGGAATCCACTGCAAGGGAGGCAGCCACCCGCCAAGAAAGAGCACCACAATGAGCGACGACATGGCGAACATATAGACATACTCGGTCAACATGAAGATGGCGAAGCGGAAACCGCTGTATTCGGTATGATACCCGGCCACAAGCTCCGACTCCGCTTCCGGCAAGTCAAAGGGCGAACGGTTCATTTCCGCGTTGGCAGCGATGAGAAAGACGAGGAAACCGACGATTTGCGGCACGACGAACCAGACGCCCATCTGCCCTTGAAACTCGACGATTTCCCGCAAGTTCATGGAGCCGGCCATGACGATGACCCCCATGGCCGAGAGGATCAGGGGGATCTCGTAACTGATCATTTGCGCCGCCGAACGCATGCCGCCCAAGAGCGAATATTTGTTGTTGGACGCCCAGCCGCCCAACAGCGTCCCGAGGATCGTGATGCCGCTCAACGCCACGTAAATGAGCAGGCCCACGTTCGTGTCGGTGAAGCCGATGGCGTCGGTGAACGGAATGACGGCCACCACGGTGAAGGACGGCACGAAGGCCAGCACCGGCGCCAAGATGAACAACGGTTTGTCCGCCAGTTTCGGAATGATGTCTTCTTTCAAGAGCAGTTTCAACACGTCGGCCGGCGTCTGCAACAGGCCCAGGGGCCCGTGTTCCGTCGGGCCGTGGCGCAGCTGGATCCAGCCGATGACTTTCCGTTCAAAGTAAATGGCATAGGTGACGAACACCAACACGATGACCAACAGCAGGACCGCCAACAGCGTCATGGTGATGAAGGTGCCGGCGGTCATGGGGGCGTGCAGCCAGTTGAACATCAGCCGTCCACCTCCCCGAGGACAATGTCGATGGCGCCCAACACCGCCACCATGTCGGACATGGACAAGCCGACCGCCAGTTTGGGCAAAATTTGCAGGTTGACAAAGGATGGCCGGCGCCACTTGATCCGGTACGGCTTGTCTTTGCCGTCACTGACGATGTGGACGCCCAGTTCGCCCCGCGCTCCCTCGATGGAGGTGAACACTTCCCCTTTCGGCGGCCGCAGCATCTTCGGCACTTTGGCCATGACAGGCCCGTCGGGGATTTGTGCCAAGGCCTGTTCGACGATGCGCAGCGACTGGCGAATTTCCTCCAGCCGCAACAAGTACCGGGCGTAACAGTCGCCGTCCTGGGACAGCGGCACGTCGAATTCAAACCGGTCGTAAATGGAGTACGGCTTAAATTTGCGGATGTCGTAGTCGACGCCGGTGCAGCGCAAGTTGACGCCGCTCAAACCGAAGGCCAGGGCGGTTTCGGCATCGTACTTGCCGACGCCGCGCATCCGGTTGATGAAAATTTCGTTCCCCGTCACTAAGGTGTGGAACTCATCGACTTTTTTCTTCATCCGTTGGACGAACTCGTCCACTTTTTTCAGCCAGCCTTCCGGCGCGTCCCACTTGACGCCGCCGACCCGCATGTAGTTGTACGTCATGCGGGCGCCGCACAATTCGTTGAACAAATTGAGAATCGTCTCCCGCTCGTTGAAGGCAAAAAGAAATGGACTTAACGCCCCGATGTCGAGCAAATACGTGCCGAACCAAACCAGGTGACTGGCCACCCGGTTCAGCTCCATGGTGATGACACGCAAATATTCTGCCCGCTCCGGGATCTCCAAGCCCATCAGTGTCTCCACCGCATGGACAAGGCAATAATTGTTCAACATGGCCGCCAAATAGTCCATGCGGTCCGTATATGGAATGATTTGTGTAAAATTGAGTCCTTCCGCCAGCTTTTCCGTTCCCCGATGCAAATAGCCGATGACCGGCTCCACGTGGGTGATCCGTTCCCCGTCCAACGTCACCACGAGCCGCAACACCCCGTGGGTGCTCGGGTGTTGCGGTCCGACATTCAGCGTCAATTCTTCCGTCCGCATCATTGGTCAACCCTCCACACGTCGGCCAGTGCGCCTTCAAATGATCTCATCATACTGCTCGTAGTCCTTGCGCAACGGGTGTCCCACCCAGTTTTCCGGCAGCATGATTCGGCGCAGATCGGGATGGCCTTCAAAGCGTATGCCGAGCAAGTCGTAGGCTTCCCTTTCCGGCCAATTGGCCCCCGGCCAGACGGAGACGACGGATGGGACGGTCGCTTGTTCCCGGTCCGTCCGCACTTTGACCGTGAGGTGTTCGCGATGCGCGATGGAAACAAGGTGGTACACCACTTCAAAATACGTGCCGTAATCCACTCCGACGATGTCGCTCAAATAGACGAAGGCCAGTTTCGGTTCTTCTTTCAAGAAACGGGCCAGCTCCAACCACCGTTCGCGGTTGACCGTCAACGTCGGGCGGTCTTCGCTCAGCCGGTTGATGACTGCCTCTTCCACAACCCCTTCGCCCAACCGCTGCCGGATCGTCTTCACCAACTCATCCAGCCACGGCTGTTTCGGCGACGGTTCCGGCGGCGTCTCTTCCGCTTTGGCCGCCCGGGCGGCACCGGCCCGGGCCGCGGCGGCTTTTGCTTCTTTTACCGCTTTACCCGCAGCTTCCGGCTGCGGGCGGGGAGAGGCGGTTTGCGGCCGCGGCGTCGTGTCCGAGGCGGGTGAATCGACCTGGGCGGCCGTCGACGCGCGGGCACCGGGTCCCGGTTTTGCGTTGCGCTCTTGCGCCAGCTGGTCCGTCACGTCTTTCTTTTCGCCGTCGGACCCGGTCACTTTCTTGTCTTCCGACCCGGTCACTTTCTTGTCCTCCGCGTCGCTCATGCATCGGTCACCTTCTTTCCGGTCCGTGCCTCGTAACGGATTTTATGTTGCAGCTTGTTGATGCCGTAAATCAATGCCGCCGGATTGGGCGGGCAACCGGGAATATATACGTCCACCGGCACGATTTGGTCCACGCCCTTGACCACCGAATACGAGCGGACGTACGGCCCCCCGGCGGTGGCACACGAACCCATGGCGATGACGTATTTCGGTTCCGGCATTTGTTCGTACAGCCGACGCAACAACGGCGCCATTTTTTTCGTCACCGTGCCCGCCACGATCATGACGTCGGCTTGGCGGGGCGACGGCCGAAAGATGACTCCGAAACGGTCCAAGTCGTAGTGGGGCGCGCCGGCTTCCATCATTTCAATGGCACAGCAGGCAAGGCCAAAGGTGAGGGGCCACATGGAACGGGAACGGGCCCACGCCTTCAGCTGCTCCAGGGTGGTGAAAAGGACATTCCGCTTCACGTCCTCCGCCGCTTCCAGTTCTTCCGGCGGCAATCCTTCCAATTCCAGCTCTATACCCATTCCAACACCTTCTTTTTCCAGGCGTAAATGAGGCCGATGAACAACAAGACGACAAAGACGATGGCTTCAATCAGGGCAAACAGTCCCAACTGGTCAAACGCCACGGCCCACGGCAACAAAAAGAGGGCCTCGACGTCGAAGATGACGAACAGCAGGGCGTACATGTAATACCGCACGTGAAACCGGACCCACGTCTTCCCGGCCGGCTCGACGCCGCTCTCGTAGGTGGTCAGTTTTTCCGGCGTCGGGTTGTGGGGCCGCAAAAACCGTCCGACGGTCAACGCCGCGACGGGCAACAAAATGCTCAAGACCAAAAAGACCGACAAAACCAGATAACTGTTGATATATACGTGATCGCCCATGGCGTCCCCCCTGTTCTTGATGGACGTAAGGACTTACCTCTGTCTTCCAAAAATGTGACGAATTTATGGCCGACTGCCGACCGACCTCATTATAGCAAATCGGTCAGGTGGTGTCTAATGAAGGGCAACAAAAAAGCGCCTCCTGTGCTGGAGACGCTGCATGGTTTTCATTTCCCGACCAGTTTCAGGCGGTTCATGGCCCGCTTCAAGGCCAATTCGGCCCGGACGTAATCGATCTCCGGATTCCCTTTTTCCGCCAGGCGCCGTTCCGCCCGCTCTTTGGCGGCTAACGCCCGGTCGACGTCGATTTCTTCCGGAAACTCGGCGGCCGGGGCCAACACGACAACGCGCTCCGGCGTCACTTGCAAGAAGCCGCCGTGCACCGCCAATTCACGGGTCTGTTCGCCTTCCTTGATGCGCAACACATCGATGGCCAAGTTGGCAATCAACGGAGCGTGGCCGGGCAAGATGCCCAGCTCACCCACCGTCGTCTTCGTCACCACCATGTCCACCGGCCGGCTGATAACCGTCCGCTCAGGTGTCACGAGGTCAAAGTGGAAGGTGCTCATCCCGCCAACTTCTTCGCTTTCTCGACCGCCTCTTCGATGGTGCCCACCATATGGAAGGCTTCTTCAGGCAGGTCGTCGTGTTTGCCTTCGACAATTTCTTTGAAGCTGCGGACGGTTTCTTTCACCGGCACGTATTTGCCGGGGATGTTCGTGAACTGCTCCGCCACGTGGAACGGCTGCGACAGGAACCGCTCCAGACGGCGGGCCCGGCGGACGATGATTTTGTCTTCTTCGGACAACTCGTCCATCCCGAGGATGGCGATGATGTCTTGCAGTTCTTTGTACCGTTGCAAAATGCGCTGCACTTCCCGCGCCACCCGGTAATGTTCCTCGCCGACGATGGCCGGGTTCAACAGGCGAGAGGTGGATGCCAGCGGGTCCACGGCCGGGTAAATCCCTTTTTCTGCAATGCTCCGCTCCAAGTTGGTCGTCGCATCCAAGTGGGCGAACGTCGTGGCCGGAGCGGGGTCGGTGTAGTCGTCGGCCGGCACGTAAATGGCCTGAATGGACGTGACGGACCCTTTTTTCGTCGAGGTAATCCGCTCTTGCAGTTGACCCATTTCAGTGGCCAGCGTCGGTTGGTAACCGACGGCCGACGGCATGCGGCCCAACAGCGCCGACACTTCCGAACCGGCCTGGGTGAAGCGGAAGATGTTGTCGATGAAGAGCAGCACGTCTTGCCCTTCCCGGTCGCGGAAGTACTCGGCCATGGTCAGCCCCGTCAGCGCCACCCGCAAACGGGCGCCGGGCGGCTCGTTCATCTGCCCGAACACCATGACCGTCTTGGAAATGACGCCTGATTCCTTCATTTCATGATACAAGTCGTTCCCTTCCCGCGTCCGTTCCCCGACGCCGGCAAAGACCGACAATCCCCCGTGTTGATGGGCGATGTTGTGAATGAGCTCCTGAATCAACACGGTTTTGCCGACACCGGCACCGCCGAAGAGACCAATCTTCCCGCCTTTGGCGTAGGGCGCCAGCAGGTCGATGACTTTGATCCCGGTTTCCAAAATTTCTTCCGTGGTGGACAGCTCTTCAAAGCTCGGTGCCGGACGGTGAATGGGGTGATATTCCTTGGCATTGACCGGTCCGGCGTTATCAATGGGTTCGCCCAACACGTTGAACACCCGGCTCAAGGTGGCTTCGCCCACCGGCACGCTGATGGGTTTGCCCGTGTCCACCGCTTCCATGCCCCGCACCAGGCCGTCGGTAGAAGCCATCGCAATGCAGCGGACGATGTTGTCACCCAAGTGCATGGCCGCTTCCACCGTCAAGTTGATGTCCCGTTCGTGTTCGGACCGTGCCTTGTGTTCGATGCGGATGGCGTTGTAAATCTCAGGCAGGTGTCCCCGTTCGAACTGAATGTCCACAACGGGTCCCATGACCTGTACCACGCGTCCCTTATTCAAGCCCGTTCCCTCCTTGCGCTTCCATGTTCACACAGCTCTCCGTTATCCTTGCAAGGCGTTGGCGCCGCCGACGATCTCAGCCACTTCTTGCGTGATGGCCGCTTGCCGCGCCCGGTTGTATTGCAAGGTCAACATCTTGATCATTTCGCCGGCGTTGTCGCTGGCGTTGCCCATGGCGGTCATCCGCGCCGCTTGTTCACTGGCCTTGGCGTCCAGCAAGGCCGCGAAAATCAAGCTCTCCGCATACTTGGGCAACAGCGCCGACAACACCTCTTCCGGCGACGGCTCATACTCGTACACGTACCGTTTGACGCCTTCCTGACCTTCGCTTTTCAGATCGTCCATCAAGTTGGCCAGCGGCAACAGCAGCTCACCCCGCGGCTGCTGCGTCACCGGGTTGACGAAGTGGTTGTAGTACAAGTACAACTCGTCGTACGTTTCCTTGGCAAACAGCGACACCGCCGTCGACGCGATGTCCTTGATGTCGGCGAACGTGGGGAAATCGCTCAAGCCGATTACTTTTTTGACGACCGGATAGCCCCGTTTCTCCAAATAGTCGGCGCCTTTGCGTCCGATGACCAAGATGACGTACTCGTCCGGCGATTGATGGCGGGACCGAATCTGGTCTTCCACCATCCGCAGCAAGTTGGCGTTGTACCCGCCGGCCAGCCCCCGGTCAGAGGTGATGACCAAGTAGCCGGTCTTTTTCACTTCCCGCCGCTCCAACATCGGGTGCCGGAAGCCGCTGGATCCGCCGGCGAGGCTGGCGATGACTTCCCGCATTTTGGCGGCGTAGGGCCGGGCCAGTTCGGCCCGTTCTTGGCAACGCCGGAAACGGGCCGAGGCCACCATTTCCATCGCCTTGGTCACCTGTTCCATGTTTTTGGCGCTGCGGATCCGGTTTTTGATCGCCTTGGTCCCTTGCAACCGTCACTCACCACCTTCGGGTGTGGTTTTCGCCGCTCAACCTTTGCTGGGGACGAAACCTTTTTTGAAGTCTTCGATGCACTGTTTCAGTTTGTTTTCCGTCTCTGCGCTCAGATCGCCGGTCTCGCGAATCGTCTTCAACACTTCTTGACCGAGCGGCTGGGCGTCCATGTAGGCCAAAAATTCACTTTCAAACCGCCGCACGTCTTCCACCGGATACTCGTCCAAGTAGCCTTTGGTCGCCGTGTACAGGCTGACCACTTGTTTTTCCACGGGCATCGGCTTGTACTGGTCTTGTTTCAAAATTTCCATCACCCGTTCGCCCCGGATGAGCCGTGCCTGCGTCGCCTTGTCCAAGTCGGAACCGAACTGGGCAAAGGCTTGCAGCTCCCGGTATTGGGCCAAGTCGAGCCGCAGCGTCCCGGCCACTTTTTTCATGGCCTTGATCTGCGCCGCACCGCCGACCCGCGACACGGAAATCCCGACGTTGACCGCCGGCCGCTGACCGGAGTAGAACAGGTCGGACTCGAGGAAAATTTGCCCGTCGGTAATGGAGATGACGTTGGTCGGAATGTAAGCCGACACGTCCCCGGCTTGCGTTTCGATAAACGGCAACGCCGTGAGCGATCCGCCGCCCAGCTCGTCGCTCAGTTTGGCAGCCCGTTCCAACAAGCGGGAGTGGAGGTAGAAGACGTCCCCGGGATACGCTTCCCGTCCCGGCGGCCGCCGCAGCAAGAGGGACAGCTCCCGGTACGCTGCCGCCTGCTTGGACAAGTCGTCGTAGACGACCAACACGTGCCGTCCTTTGTACATGAAGTATTCGCCCATGGCGCATCCGGCGTAGGGCGCCAAGTACAACAGCGGCGCCGGTTCGGACGCGGAGGCGCTGACGACGATGGTGTAATCCATGGCGCCGTACTTTTTCAACGTTTCCACGACGCCGACGACCGTCGACTGCTTCTGACCGATGGCCACGTAGATGCAGATGACGTCCTGGCCTTTTTGGTTGATGATCGTATCGACGGCGATGGCCGTTTTCCCGGTCTGCCGGTCGCCGATGATGAGCTCCCGCTGCCCGCGGCCGATGGGGATCATGGAGTCAATGGCCTTGATCCCGGTCTGCAACGGCTCGTGCACCGACTTCCGGTCAATGACGCCCGGCGCCGGCGATTCCACGGGGCGGTATTCGGTCGCATGAATCGGTCCCAGCCCGTCGATGGGTTGACCCAAGGGGTTTACGACCCGGCCCAGAAGCGCTTCGCCCACCGGCACTTCCATGATGCGTCCGGTCCGCTTGACGCGGTCGCCTTCGTGAATGCCGGTGAAGGGGCCCATGATGACGACACCGACATTGTCTTCTTCCAAGTTCAGCGCCATCCCCATGACGCCGTTTTCAAACTCCAAGAGCTCGCCGGCCATCACATTGGACAGCCCGTATACCCGCGCAATCCCGTCACCGACTTGGATGACGGTCCCTACATCGCTGACATCCAATTCCGTTTGGAAATTGGCGATCTGTTGCTTCAAGATCGTGCTGATTTCCTCAGGTCGGATGCTCATTGCTTCACCCCTTCTTTCCTCAGTTACTGCCTCAACGTCAAGCGGTGATCAGCTGCTTCTCCAACCGCTGGAGCATTCCGCGCACACTGCCGTCGTACAGCCGGTCGCCGATGCGCACCAAGATGCCGCCGATTAAGCCGGGATCGACGTCCTTGTGCACGACAACCGTTTTGCCGGTCAACTTCTCCAAAGCCGCGGCCACGTTGGCCTCTTCCGCCTCCGTCAGCGGCAACGCCGAAGAGACATACGCATGCACGATGCCTTGATGCTCATCCAACAAGGCCTGGTATTCGTCGACCACCGCGGCGATGAGCGGCGCGCGCCGGTTTTTCAGCATAATGGCCAGCAGCTGCAACACTTCGGGCGCCACTTTGCCTTCGTACACTTGGCGAAGGGCTTCCTGCTTGTCCCGCACCGACACTTGCGGGTTGGCGAGAAACGCCCCCCATTCGGGATGTTGGTCGAGGCTTTCCCGCACGTGGGCCAAGTCGGCGCCGATGGCTTCCAACCGCCCTTGTTCCATCGCCAGTTCAAAAATGGCCTTGGCATAACGCTTGGCTACGCTCATTGCACTTTCCCTACCTGTCCGATAAAGCTGTCAACCAGCTCTTTTTGCGCCTCTGGATCGATTTCTTTTTCGATGATCTTGGCCGCAATTTGCACCGACAGCACCGACAGCTGTTCCCGCAAAGCAGCCAAAGCCGCTTCTTTTTCCCGTTGAATTTCCAAAAGCGCCTGTTGCCGTTGGCGTTCCGCCTCGGCTTTCGCCTGGTTGATGATCTCCTCCGCTTGTTTTTCGCTGGTCAGCCGTGCCCGCTCGACAATTTCTTTGGCTTCCTCCCGGGCTTTTTGCAGGAGCTCTTTTTGTTCGGCCAGCAATTTTTCCGCTTCCTGGCTGCGGGCTGCGGCTTCGTTGATTTGCCGCTCAATTTCTTCTTGCCGCTTGGCCATGATCCCGATCAGGGGGCCAAAGGCAAATTTTCTGAGCAACAGGAACAAAATCCCGAAGCCGATAATGGTAATCAGAAAATTGCCGAGGTGAAAGGACAACGCCGTCTCGCTCCTTTCTGCATCAAGTCGTGGACGGTTGCATCAACATACGGCGGGCGCCCGGATGCCGATGGGCGGCAAAACGCGCCGGTGCCCTGGGCGCCCGGCGCCTGTTCCGCTTAGCCAAAGAAAGCCAAAATCCCGATGACGACCGCGATAATCGGCAACGCTTCAACGAGACCGAAGCAGATGAACATCAGACCCATCAAACGACCTTGCAGTTCCGGTTGCCGGGAAACCCCTTCGGCAACGCGTCCAAACAACAAACCGTTCCCAATACCGGCCCCTACGGCGGCCAAACCTGCTGCAATCGCTGCGGCTAAGATGTTCATTCCGTCAAGCACTCCTTTCGCATTTTCGACAAGTTTTTCTTCATCCACGCGTCATGTGGGACAAGCCAAAGGCTCATCCGACGCCCCGGACGAACTTCGCGCCGAGGCGCGCATGCGATGAATCCACGCATGAAATGAATCTTTAGTGGCTGTGCTCGATTTTGCGGCTGATGTACACCATGCTGAGCACGGTGAAGATGAACGATTGCACAGCACCGACGAACACGCTGAAGCCTTGCCAGACGACCATCGGCACGATGCCCACCACCCCCAACATGAGGATGACGGCGATGAGCACTTCCCCCGCGAAGATATTACCGAACAGCCGCAGGCCCAACGTCAGCGTGTTGGACACTTCTTCAATCAAGTTGATGGGCAAAAACACCGGGTACGGTTCCACGAAATGTTTGAAGTACGCTTTGGGACCTGCCATGGTGACGCCCAAAATGTGGCTGAGGACGATGATCATGACGGACAGGCCCAGCGTGACGCTGGCATCGGCCGTCGGCGACTTCCACCAGTTCATTTCCACATGGCCGCCGTGTTCGGCCAGCATTTCTTCCGTCACGACTTCGATGCCCAAGAACGTGAAGGGCTCGGTATGTTCCGTTTGGATGACCCAGAACAACCCCAACATGTTGGCGACGAAAATGAATAGGATCAACGTCAGCCCCAGCGTCAAAAAGCGTTCGCCTTTCCGCAAGTCCATGGCAATGCCGATGACACTGCGGACGAAGTCCACCAACCATTCCATGACGTTTTGCATCCCCCGCGGCACACCGGTGGTGGCCCCTCGGGTGCCGAGCCAAGCAAGGATGAAAACGATGACCATGGTGATAAGGGTCATGTACAGGGTCGACAGATCAAACGTCAGCCACGGCAAATTCGGGAACGGTACCCAAATGGGACTTTCGTGCAACGATCTCACCCCTTTCCGCTTCCGTTGTTGTGGCTGGCATCGCGTTTAAGAGAAATAAGGCCATGGATCAAAATCATGACCGGGGCTGTCACCAGTCCAACGAGGACACCGACCAAATCGACGTGCTGCGGCCATTTCACCGCCACCAGCGCCACCAGTGCGGCCATGGCAAAGCGAAACGCCATGCCGCCGGCCGATACGGGCTTCCGACCTGTCGCATTCCAACGCCGAAAAAACCAGCGAATCCGCCAAGCCATTTGCATGGCATTGACGAAACTGGCCGCTGTTCCGGCCAACAGACCGAGAAAAAGCGGTTTCCACGACGTCAGGCTCCAACCGAGCAACCACACCGCCATCAACAGCAAGGACCCACTGGCCACCGCCCTTGCCCGGCGGCTTAAATCATCGCTCATGATCATCTCCTACCAATCTCTTGACAAGGGGCAACAGGCTCAGCACCCATCCGGCCAATCCGGCTAAAATACCCGCGATCAAGAAAAGAGGCGCTGTGTGGAACATTCGATCCAGCCAGCGTCCCAACGCCACGCCGAGGAGAAAGAAGACCGCCAGATCAAGGCCGATGACACTGACCACAACCGCCGCTCGCCAAACGTCCTGTTGTTTCCGACGGCTCAACGGCCCAATCCCCTTTCTGCCCTGCCTTTTCCGCTTCTTTCTCCCGCCAATTGTGGACAAATTGTGCACGTTCTCTGCTATGGTACAATAGCCGCCGATCCATGTCAACGAAAGCGGCCGGGGAGTCCCGGCGCATTCATCCCGGTTCAAACGGGTATGACAAGATTTTGTCACAAAATTGTCCTAAAGATAGGTAGTTTTTTCCATCTGTGTCCCCGGCACGAACGGCTCCGGCGGTAACTCCGCCCGGCCAAAATGGTACAAAATGGCGTCGACAATGCGCCGGGATGCTCGTCCATCGCCGTACGGGTTGGCCGCCTGGGCCATCTGCCGGTACGCCGCCTCGTTGGTGAGGAGGCGGTGGGCTTCGGCAAACACTGCTTCTTCATTGGTGCCCACGAGCCTCAGCGTCCCCGCCGCCAGTCCTTCCGGCCGCTCCGTCTTCTCCCGCAAGACGAGCACCGGTACCCCGAAGGCCGGTGCCTCTTCTTGCACGCCGCCCGAATCGCTCAAAATGAGGTGGGCCCGGGCTTCAAAGTTGTGGAAATCCAAGACATCCAGCGGCTCCAGCAAATAGATGCGGGGATGATGCCCCAAAAGCTCGTTCGCCGTCTCCCGCACGGCCGGGTTCAGGTGGACCGGGTAGACCAGAACGATGTCTGGATGGGTGTCCACCAAGCGGCGCACGGCCCGGCAAATGTGGCGCAACGGTTCGCCCAAATTTTCCCGTCGATGGGCCGTCATCAAGACCATCTTTTTCCCGGCCGCCGCCTCCAGCACCGGATGGCGGTAATCGCGGCGAACCGTCGTGCGCAAGGCGTCGATGACCGTGTTGCCGGTCACCCAGATGCGGGCCTCCGGTTTTTGCTCGCGGCGCAAATTTTCCGCCGCCCATGCCGTCGGGGCAAAATGCAGGTCGGCCAAGACGCCCACGAGCTGCCGGTTCATCTCCTCGGGGTACGGGGCGTACTTGTCGTACGTCCGCAACCCCGCCTCCACATGGCCGACGGCGATCTGCCGGTAAAAGGCGGCCAAAGCGGCGGCAAAACTCGTGGTCGTGTCCCCGTGCACCAGCACCAGATCCGGCTGGACCTCCTCCAGCACGGCAGCGAGGCCGTCCAGCACTTTCGTCGTGATGTGCGTGAGGCTTTGGCGCGGGGCCATGATGTTCAAATCGTAATCCGGCACAATGTCGAAGGCGTCCAGCACCTGGTCGAGCATCTCCCGGTGCTGTGCCGTGACGCAGACAAAAGAAGAGACCCCCGGCGTCTGGCGCAATTGATGGACGACGGGAGCCATTTTGATCGCTTCGGGCCGGGTACCAAAAACCGTCAAGATTTTCATGCGCTGCCGGATGAGGGCTTGTCCGTCCCCTTGTCCGTCCCTCCTTACGGTTTGTTCCTCGCCGGTCACAACGTGCCGTACAGCCGATCCCCGGCGTCGCCCAAGCCGGGAACGATGAAGCCGTGCTCGTTCAGCCGCTCGTCCACCGCCGCCACGTAAATGTTCACCTCGGGATGTTCCTGCTGAATTCTCGCGATGCCTTCCGGCGCGGCAATGAGGCACATGAGTTTGATGCTGCGGGCCCCCTTCTCCCGCAACAGTTTCAGCGCCGCGTCGGCGGAACCGCCGGTGGCCAGCATCGGGTCGATGACGATGAGTTCCCGTTCGGCGATGTCCGGCGGCAGTTTGTAGTAGTAAACGACGGGCTGCAACGTCGTCTCATCCCGGTACAAGCCGATGTGCCCGACTTTGGCCGCCGGGATGAGCTTCAAAATGCCCCCCACCATCCCCAAACCGGCCCGCAGGATGGGAATGATGCCGAGCTTTTTACCGCTGATGACGCGGCTTTTGGCGACGGCCACCGGCGTTTCGATCTCCACTTCCGTCAGCGGCAAATCCCGGGTGATCTCGTACGCCATCAGCGTCGCCACTTCTTCCACCAGTTCGCGAAATTCTTTCGTCCCCGTCCTCCGGTCGCGGATGTACGTCAGTTTGTGTTGAATGAGCGGATGATCAAACTGGTAAATGTTGCCCATACGATCCCCCCGTCGTTTTCTTCCACTCCCGAGCTGTCCATCGTTACAGCGTCGCGTATTGCAGTTGGGCATACAGGGGGAATCGCTCGGTCAAGGCCGCCACGCGGCGACGGGCATCCTCCTTCACCGCCGCATCGTTCGGGTGTTTCAATACCGTGGCGATGAGGTCGGCAATCTCCACCATGGCCGCCGCATCCATGCCCCGGGTCGTCACCGCCGGCGTGCCGATGCGGATGCCGCTGGTGATGAACGGTTTGGCCGGGTCGTACGGAATGCTGTTTTTGTTGACCGTAATGTGCACTTCGTCCAGCAGCGCTTCCGCTTCTTTCCCGGTCAAGCCCAAGTTGCGGACATCCACCAACATCAAGTGGTTGTCCGTGCCGCCGGAGACGAGGGTCAACCCCCGTTCCATGAGGGCTTCTGCCAACGTCCGGGCGTTTTCCACCACTTGCCGGCAATAGTCCCGAAACTCGGGCCGCAGCGCCTCGCCCAAGGCCACCGCCTTGGCGGCGATGACGTGCATGAGCGGACCGCCTTGAATGCCGGGGAAGACGGCCTTGTCAATGGCTTGGGCAAACTCCGCTTTGCACAAAATCATGCCGCCCCGGGGTCCCCGCAAGGTTTTGTGGGTGGTGGTGGTGACGAAATGGGCGTGGGGAATCGGCGACGGGTGCAGCCCGGTCGCCACCAGCCCGGCGATGTGGGCCATGTCCACCATCAAGTAGGCTCCCACTTCGTCGGCGATCTCCCGCAGCGTTTGAAAATCAATGATGCGCGGATACGCGCTGGCGCCGGCGACGATGAGCTTCGGCCGGTGTTTTAAAGCCAGTTCCCGCACTTCGTCGTAACGGATGCGGTGGGTCTGTTCGTCGACGCCGTACGGGATGAATTCGTACAGCTGGCCGGAAAAGTTCACCGGACTGCCGTGGGTCAAATGCCCGCCGTGGGCCAAATTCATCCCCAACACTTTGTCGCCCGGCTTCAACACGGCGCTGTAGACGGCCATGTTGGCTTGCGCCCCGGAATGGGGCTGGACGTTGACGTGTTCGGCGCCGAACAATTGCTTCGCCCGCTCCCGGGCCAAATTTTCCACGATGTCCACGTATTCGCAACCGCCATAATACCGGCGGCCAGGATACCCCTCTGCGTATTTATTCGTCAACACGGTACCCAACGCTTCCAGCACCGCTGGGCTGACGAAGTTTTCGGAGGCGATCAGCTCGATGTTGTCATTTTGCCGCCGCCGCTCTTTTTCCAGGGCGGCGGCCACCTCCGGATCTTGCTTGAGCAAATGTTCCAACATGTCACGCGTTCCCCTTTCGATCAATGTCGTACACTGCCCGCGGGCCGCCAATGAGCTTGGGTCGGGTCCAAGCCGCCGTCACATGCGCCTGTCCGACCCGGCGAAGCGAGGGACGAAACGGCACCGCCACCGGTTTCAAGTGCATGCCGATCAACGTGTCGCCGATGTCCACGCCGGCGTCGGCCCGAATGGCTTCCACGACGACGGCATCTTCCAAATGGGCAAAGGCATAGGCGGCCAACGCACCGCCAGCTTCCGGAACCGGCACGACCCGCACCGGATCCCAGCCCCGGGCCAAGGCCGTCCGGCGTTCGACAACCAACGCCCGGTTCAAATGTTCACAACATTGAAAGGCCAGTTCAAACCCCCGCTTTTCCGCCACTTCCCGGGCCGCCCGGAAAACGGCGGCAGCTACCGCTTCGCTGCCTTGCTTCCCGATACGATACCCCTGTATTTCGCTGGTGCTGGCGCCGATGACCCACAAAGCCGGCTGGGGCGGCTTGAGACCCATTTGACGCCACGCTTCCGCCTGATGCGTCCACAGCTCATCCATAATCGCGCGCACCGAAGCGGCCACGTCTGCATGAGGTTCACCCACCGGCTTCACCTCCTTGCCGAACCATCCAGGCCACAGGAGCCATGGCGCTCACGAACGGCCACAGCCGGGGCCGTGGTCATCTCCCAGTTCTTCTTGGGCCTCCATCCGGGCAATTTTGTCGATGCGCCGCTGATGGCGTCCGCCCGCGTATTCCGTCGTCAACCACGTGCGCACAATTTCCCGCGCCAAACCGGGACCGATGATCCGTTCGCCCATGGCCAAGACGTTACTGTCGTTGTGTTCCCGGGTCGCCCGGGCCGAAAAGACGTCGTGCACCAACGCGCAACGGATGCCCCGCACTTTGTTGGCGGCAATGGACATGCCGATGCCGGTGCCGCAAATCAAAATCCCCCGGTCAAATTCGCCGGAGGCGACCCCTTTGGCCACCGGCAGGGCGTAATCGGGATAGTCCACCGATTCGGGCGAATCGGTCCCGAAATCTTGGTAAGGAATGCCCATGGCTTCCAGTTCTCGCTTCACTTCTTCCTTAAGGCGATACCCTCCGTGATCGGCGGCAATTGCCACTCTCAACGGCCGGTTTTGCATCCTTCCGCTCCCTTCTTCGCAGCCCACGCTTTTACTGCGGACCGTTCTTTGTCCGTCAACAAGATCTCCCCTTTGGATTATATCCGATCTGTCGGTTGCCCGACAGTGGTTGCCAACAAATCCAACAACCGCCGGAGGCTCGCTTCCAAATCGTCGCGGGTGCGGCGGTACACGTCCAAATCGCCGCCAAACGGATCCGGCACATCAAGAGCGGAAAAATAGCGCTGCAAATATTCCCAGGAAAAGTCGTCCGCTTCCGCCTCGTCCCCTTCCGCCGATAAACCGGTCGTCAAACCGGTCGTCCCGTCTTCCGGCGCATCGGCCTTGTTCGAGGCGGTACCCCTGTCTTGGTTCTCCGATGCCGGACCGGTCCCGCCGGCTTGCTCTCCTTCCGATGACGCCGTCGCTGAAACGTTCCCGTCCTCTGTAACGTTCCCGTCCTCCGTAACGTTACCGTCCCCTTTTTCCGTCTTGCGTTTCTGCTCCCGTTCCAACTCCAGTATGTATTCTTTCAAGGTGAACGTCTTCTCTTGATAGTCGGGAAACGCTTCCCACAAAAACCGCTTATGCTGCATCGTCATGGTCAGCACCAGATCGGCCCATGCCAGGTCTTCCTCCTCCAACATGGCCGCCCGGTGTTCCACCGTCACGCCCCGCTCGGCCAGCGCTTCTTGGGCGTGGGCGCTCATCGGCTCGCCGTCCACCGCGTACAACCCGCGGGAACGGACTTCCACCTGAAACGGCAATTCCGCCTCGCCGCTCAGATGCTGGGCCAAGGCTGCAGCCATGGGCGAGCGGCACGTATTGCCCGTACATACAAAAAGCAAGCGCATCGTCTCCACTGGGCTCCCACCTTCCTGCAAGGCACTCCCTCAATTATAACAACAATATTACTCCAAACATCATCAAGATCAAACCCCCGACCATTTCCCCCGCCATGCCCAAATATTGTCCTACATGGCGCCCGACGACGAGGCCGGTCAGCGACATCCCGAAGCCGCACAAGCCGAAGGCGGCCAGTGCCCAAAGCAAGTTCACCGAAAACAGGCCCATGGAAAAGCCGACGGACAAACTGTCCACCGAGACGCTGAAGGCCAGCAAAACCCACATGCTGAAGGACGCCCCCGGGCGGGTCGGCAAGGAGAGCGTCTCCCCCCGCGTGGCCGAAATGAACATTTGCGCCCCCCATAAAAACAACAACAGGCCGCCCAGCAGGATGGCCATGGACCCCATCCGCTGGCTGAGCCATCCCCCGACGGCAAGCCCCAACGCCGGGCACAACATGTGGAACAACCCGACCAACCCGCTCAAGCGGAGCATGTCCCGCCGCCGCACGCCGCTCATACCGACCCCAATCCCGAGGGACAACGCATCCATGCCTATCGCCAAGGCGATGGTGCCAATGGTCAGCCATTGTCCGGCCGACGCCCCGTCCAACACTCCCGGCATCGAATCCCTCCCGGCCGGCCCGCCCTTTGACAGGCCCTCTTATGGACACTATATGACGGCGCCCTGCCGGTTAGGCTCGTTTGTCCCGCGTTTTCGAACGGCAAGCGTTCCCATTGTCCGGCAAGCCTTGCGATGCCCGGTCTTGTGGTGACGCATGAAGGCGAAGGCCGGTGTTAAGCGTGCCGATGAAGCCTGAAGGCGACTTAAGCCTGAAGGAGGCGGCCGCCGCTGGCCTTGACCAAGCGGTTCATGACGGCCACGCCGATACCCTCTTCCGGAATCGCCTCGGCGTAAATGACGCCGGCTCCCGCCGCGTCGAACTGCCGCAAGCAACCGTACAATTCCCGTGCCACCGACGCCGGTTCCCGGCGCCGCCCGCAGGCCAAAAGGATCACCGGCTGGCCAGCCAACTGCTGCCGGTAGGCGCCGATGCCCTCTTCCGTCGTCAAAATGCCCACGCGCTTCCCTTCCCGGAGGCGGGCCGTGGCCTCCTGGACAATGCGCTGCCGCATCGCCTCCGGCGTGCCGCACACCAACCACATTTCTCCCCGGGGCGCGTAATGGGTGTATTTCATCCCCGGCGACCGCGGCACGTACGACGCCTCGCTGTCCGCCGGACCATCTCCGGCCGCCGTTGTATCGCGGCCTGCCACAGCCGTCGGTTCAATCGCCAGGGCCGCATCCGCCTTCACCGTCTCCACCGGTTGTTGGAGAACCGCCTCCAGTTCTTCCCGGGTGATGCCGCCCGGCCGCAAAATGGCCGGATTCGAGCCGCACACGTCCACCACCGTCGATTCGGTGCCGATGGATACCGGGCCGCCGTCCACCACACCGGCAATGCGCCCGGCCAAGTCGTCCAGCACGTGTTCGGCCTGCGTCGGACTGGGCCGACCGGAGCGGTTGGCGCTGGGGGCGGCCAACGGAAAGCCGCAGGCGGCGATCAACGCCTGGGCCACCGGATGATCGGGCATCCGCACCGCCACCGTCGACAACCCGCCGGTCACCTCCGGCGCTACCCGGCCGTTGGAAGGCAAAATGAGTGTCAACGGCCCGGGCCAAAACGCCGCCATCAGGCGCCGGGCCGCCTCCGGCACGTCGCTCACCAAATCCTCCAACCAAGCTTCGTCGGCGATGTGGACAATAAGCGGATTGTCGCTGGGCCGCCCTTTGGCGGCAAAAATTTTCCGCACCGCTTCGGAGGAAAAACAATTGGCCCCCAATCCGTACACCGTCTCGGTGGGAAAGGCCACCACTTCCCCTTGCTGCAACAGTTGCGCCGCCTCTTGCACCGCCTGGCGGAGAACTGCCGGCGGCTGGTTCGGATCCACCACCCACCGTTTCGTGTCCATGCCTGTCGTTTGTCCCATATTCATCCCCATCTCTTCCACAACGTTGTCCACAACTTTATCCACAATCCCGTTCAAATTGTGGATAATTCAGCCTTCTCTGTCCACCATCATACCACAGGAACAAAAAAATCCGCCCCACCGCCCGCCCAGCGGACGGCAAGGACGGAAAAATGCCTTTCAAGCAAACCACCTTTTCAGCCAATCCCAGACAAAGAAGCGCAATTCCACCGACAGGCCATCACGGTTTGAAGTTTCCTTGGCCGTTGCCGTTTCTTGCTCCGTTGTCGCATCCTCTTTCTGCTCGTCCTTCGGCTCGCCCTCCGGGTTTGCCGGAGCATCCGTTTCGGTCGGAGCATCCGTATCGGCCGGGGACACCGTCGTGCCGGGGGTGCCAAAACAGAAGGGCGGAAACATGATGCACCAAAAGTTGTCCCCCTGGCCGGCGCCCAACGTGATGCGCAACGCTTCGTACCGTCCGGCGTCAAAATGGTGTTGCCAATAGGACGCTGCCGGGAAGTCCACGTCGCCGAACGTCACGCGACTGCGGTACAAAAAGCCGTGTTCCTTTAACACCTCATCTGCCAACTGCTGGATGTCGTCCAGCCGTTCCACGATGCGCCGCCGCACCTCGTCGGCGTCCTGGGCACCGTGCAGCCAGCGCTGGATTTCCGGCAACACCGCTTCTTTCACGCGCTTTTTCACCCATTGGTCTTCCACCGTGTTGCTGTGGGCCAACACCCGAAAGCGAATGGCGTCCTCGATGTCGGAGATGTCACCGAGGACTGCCGCGCCGAGGGCTGAACCATTCACGGCCGCTTCCGCATCGGCGCGGGAGAAGACGCCTCCCGCGTTTCCGGCGACGGCCGCCAAGATGAGCAGCGCCAAAGCAACGATATATGGATAAATCCGACGTTTCACCCGGTTCGATGTCGTCATCACCCATTCCTCCTCGCCCATT
The DNA here is from genome assembly GCA_017577895.1 of Bacillota bacterium. Classification (GTDB taxonomy): domain Bacteria; phylum Bacillota; class Bacilli; order ZCTH02-B2; family ZCTH02-B2; genus Bacillus_BB. The sequence goes on along the minus strand of PKQY01000007.1, from coordinate 28,133 downwards.
CACAGTATGGGCAAGGACGAAATGTTTTAAACTTCAGAATCGGGAAAACGGGCCAACACGAAGCGGAGCACGCCGGCCAAATCGGCTTCCGCCCGGCACGCGTGAAAACCGGCCGCCTGCAAAAGGCCCATGACGGCCTCGGCCTGTTTCATCCCCACCTCAAAAGCGACGAACCCGCCGGGGGCCAGCACCGCCGGCAACTGGCCGATGATGCGCCGATAGGCGTCCAATCCGTCTTCCCCGCCGTCCAAGGCCAGACGGGGCTCGTAATCCCGCACGCCCACCGCCAGCTGCTCCAACTCCGGCCGGGCCACATAGGGCGGATTGGAGACGACGACGTCCACCCGGACGCCCTGATCCAGCAGCGGTTGGCAAAAATCCCCTTGCAGCCAACGGATGCCGACGGCTCCCAAGCGCCGGGCGTTTTCCTGGGCCACGGTCAACGCTGCGGCCGAACAATCCACCGCCCACACTTCCCACTGCGGCAGGTGCCGCGCCAACGTAATGGCGATGACGCCGCTGCCGGTCCCAAGATCCGCAATCCGCCGGGGGCGGTTGGAAGAAAGTCCCGCACCGATGGACGGGTCGGCCTCGATTTCCTTCAACACGGTTTCCACCAACAGCTCGGTCTCGGGACGCGGAATGAGCACGTGCCGGTTGACGACAAAGGACATGCCGAAAAACGACTCGTGCCCAACGATGTACTGGATGGGTTCCCCGGCCCGATGCCGCTGGACCCACCCCCGATAGCGGTCCCACTGCTCGGCGGTCAACGGCCTCTCCGGGCGGGCATACACGTCCTCCCGGCGGATGCCTGCCGCGGCGCACAGCAGCATCTCGGCCGCCCGCTCCGGCCGCTCCTGAACGTCTTTCAACTGCGCCTTTGCCCACTGGTACGCATCCCGCAACGTCACAGCCGCGCCCGACGGTTCCGTCATCGGCTTGCCCCCTTCCAAACCGGTTTCGGTCATCGCCCGAGCTCGGGGTTCAACCTGGCTCCGTCCGGCTCAGCGATGCTCCCCGAAATCTTCCGAACCCGTGTGCTGCCCTCAGCCTTGTTCAGCCGCCGCTTGCTTCAGCTTTTCCGCCTGCTCGTGGGCGATGAGGGCGTCGATGATCTCGTCCAAATCCCCTTCCAGCACTTGATCCAGCCGGTGAATGGTCAGCCCGATGCGGTGGTCGGTCACCCGGCCTTGAGGAAAGTTGTACGTGCGGATGCGTTCGCTGCGGTCGCCGGTGCCCACCTGACTGCGGCGGGCGCTGGCCTGTTTCTCCAGCTCTTCCTGGCGGTATTTGTCGTACAGCCGGGCCCGCAACACGCGCATGGCCTTCTCCCGGTTCTTGATCTGGGAACGCTCATCCGAACAGGTGACGACGATGCCGGTGGGCAAGTGGGTGATGCGGACGGCCGAATCGGTCGTGTTGACGTGCTGGCCTCCCGCCCCGCTGGAGCGGAACACGTCGATGCGCAAGTCCTTCTCGTTGATTTCCACTTCCACCTCTTCCGCTTCGGGCAACACGACCACCGTCGAGGTGGAGGTGTGAATGCGGCCGCCCGATTCGGTCACCGGCACCCGCTGCACCCGGTGGGCGCCGCTTTCGTATTTCAGCCGGCTGTAGGCGCCTTTGCCCTGAATGGTGAAGATGACTTCCTTGAACCCGCCGATGCCGGTTTCGTGCGCTTCCACCAGCTCAGTCTTCCAGCCCTTGCTTTCCGCATACCGGGTGTACATGCGGTACAGATCGGCGGCAAACAACGCCGCTTCCTCGCCGCCGGCCGCCCCGCGAATTTCCATGATCACGTTCTTTTCGTCGTTGGGGTCTTTCGGCAGCAACAAAATTTGCAGGCGCCGGGTGAGTTCTTCCCGCCGCTCGTTCAACTTGCCCAACTCTTCCCGGAGCCACTCTTTCATTTCCGGATCGGCGTCCTGAAGCATGTCGCGGGCTTCCGCGATCTGTTCCTCCACGGTCTTGTATTCGCGGTAAGTTTGCACGATTTCTTCCAAATCGCTCTGTTCTTTGGAATAAGCGCGCAATTTGGCCGGGTCATTGATCACGTCGGGGTCACACAGCCATTTCCCCAGTTGTTCATACCGCTCCTCGATGGCCGCCAGCCGCTCAAACATGACCCAACCTCCTTCGATGCTTCCAATCGACGGTTCCTCGCCATACAATGTCTCACAACACGATTCTGCCAACACGCGGTCGTGCCATGGGATTGCCGTAGTTATTTTACTCGAAGCCGTTCATCGGCGACAAGGACAATCGCGGAGGACGCAATAACGGGAAGACGCAGAAACGAATAAAGGAGACGCTGTGGCGCGTCTCCCCTTTCGAGATCGTCTTTGGACCGCTCCATCTCTTCGGGACCATTCCATCACGGCCGGGCACTCCATCATTGGCACGCATCATGGGCACAATCAGGCCATTCAACGTTTACCGAACCGGAGCGCGATGGGTGCGGGCTTCCGACAAGCGTTGATTGATGACGTCCAACTGATCGCGGAACTGCTCAATGGGCCGTCCCGCCCGCAATCCGTTATCAATTTCCGTCAACTGCCCCAACATGTCCACATCGGAGGTGACAATCACATGATAGCGGGGCACCGCCCGGTTCACCCGGCGAGCCACTTCTTCTTCCACGGCATCGGCTTTCCGCCGGCCGACTTGCGGGTCCAAATCCAATCCGACGTAAGCCGTCGCGCCAACGATGACCGCCGTGGCGTTTTCGACGCCGTCCACGGCGGCCGCCACTTCCGCCATCCGGTCGGCATCGAGAAACACGTTGTTGGCGCTATTGGGATTCCGGCCGGTCACCAAATTCGGATTGGCATTGGTGATGCCTTGCACGCCGTCATCGGGGATGACGTTGCGGTTGTTGTTTCGGAACCCGTTGCCGGCCATGCCGTCGTTGTTGCGGAAACCGACGCGGTTAAAGGGGTTTTGCCGCATCGTGGTATCGTTGGGCGCCGTGCTCTGGGTGTTCGGGGTTGTGCCGTCGTTGTTCCCTTGTGCCGGAGTGCAGGCGGCCAGGGTCAAAGACGCCGTGGCGGCCAGGCATGCCAGCAACACTTTTTTGCTGAGCATAACTCCACCTCCTAGAGGTAGGATTCACCCGCCGCCGAGGCGCTATGCCTGCCATATCCGCGCAGTCCGCGGCCACAGTGATACCGTCTCTCGGTATTCCAAGAACGGCACATTCAAAGTTCCCCCATCCATGGCCCGGCGATGCGTTCCGGTCATCGTAATCCAACCAAAAAACTGAAACGAAAAAAGCCCGTGGACCACGCTGAGCGCCCAACGCCAACGTATCCACAGGCTTTCCCCGGTTTGTCCGGTTTATTACATGCTGTATTTTTTCTTAAACCGTTCCACCCGACCGCCGGTGTCGACAAATTTTTGCTTCCCGGTAAAGAACGGGTGACATTCAGAACAAATTTCAACCCGCAAGTTCTCTTTGACGGACCCGGTTTCGAACGTGTTGCCGCACGCACACGTGAGGGTCGTCACTTTGAACTCGGGATGAATGCCTCGTTTCATCGCTTTCACCTCGCTCGCCCTGCTTCTCTCGTGCCGAAGCAGAGTTTAATCCAAAAAACCGGAAAAATACACGTGGTTATTTTATCACCGGATGTCGGCCGACGCAAGGGGAAAACCGTGGCAAACGGCCCCGTTAACCTTTGCGGCCCCGTCATTCCTCTAGCCGGTGCGCACGACAGTATCCGGCAACGTCAACGTGGCGAGAAATTCTTCGTTGCTCTTCGTCTCCCGCAAGCGGCGCAACAACTGCTCGGTCAACTCGTAGCCGTTTTCGGAAGCCATGGCCCGCCGGAAGGCCCAAATTTTTTCCAAATGCTCTTTCGGCAACAGCAATTCTTCCCGCCGGGTGCCCGAACGGTGAATGTCGATGGCCGGAAAGAGACGCCGTTCCGCCAGGCGGCGATCCAAGTGCAGTTCCATGTTGCCCGTTCCCTTAAACTCTTCGTAAATGACGTCGTCCATCCGGGACCCGGTCTCCACCAGCGCCGTGGCCAGAATCGTCAAGCTGCCGCCTTCATCGATGTTCCGGGCGGCGCCGAAAAACCGTTTCGGCCGGTGAAAAGCCGCCGGGTCGATCCCCCCGGACAACGTCCGGCCGCTGGGAGGAATGACCAAGTTATAGGCCCGGGCCAAACGGGTAATGCTATCCAACAAGATGACGACGTCCCGTTTGTGCTCGACGATGCGCTGCGCCCGCTCCAGCACCATTTCCGCCACTTTGATGTGGTGTTCCGGCAGTTCGTCGAACGTGGAGCTGATGACTTCCGCGTTGACCGAACGCTTCATGTCGGTCACTTCTTCCGGCCGTTCGTCGATGAGCAAGACGAACAGTTCCACATCCGGGTAATTGGTGGCGATGCTGTTGGCGATTTCCTTCAACAGCACCGTTTTCCCGGCCTTGGGCGGGGCCACGATGAGACCCCGCTGCCCTTTGCCGACCGGGGCCAACAGATCGATGATGCGGGTGGACAACAACGTGGGAGACGTTTCCAACACGAACCGTTCTTGTGGGTGCAGCGGTGTCAAGGAGGAAAAATGCGGACGCTTGGCGGCCAATTCGGGGTTTTCACCATTGACGGCCTCCACTTGTAACAGGCCATAATACCGCTCGTTTTCTTTCGGCGGCCGCACTTTGCCCGCCACCAAGTCACCGGGCCGCAAATCAAAACGGCGAATTTGCGACGCGGAAATGTAAATGTCCTCGTTGCTCGGCTCATAAAAGAGCGGGCGCAAAAATCCGAATCCTTCGGGCAAAATATCCAAAATGCCTTCCATGAACAGGAGCCCTTCCCGTTCCGCCTGAGCACGGAGGATGGAAAAGATGAGTTCCTTTTTTTTCATCTGCCCGTAGTAAGGGATTTTCAGCGTCCGTGCCAGTTCGTACAGTTCGCTCAATTTTTTGTTTTCCAAGTCCGCAAACGTCCAACTCGTTCCGTTCAATGCAACTGTCATCCCTTTTTCACACATTTGTTTTGCCATTTTGCCCGATTCGGCGACGCCTTAACCGTCGGACGTCAACCGACTCGGGTCCAGGCCGTCGGTAAAGACGAGATTCAACTTGCGATCGAGCCGGTGCTTGCCGATGATGCGACGGACAGTCCCCGTCTTGGCCCGCATGACGATGGACTCGGTGGTCGCCTCAATGCCGCGAAAACGGACTCCTTGCAACAGCTCGCCATCGGTGACACCGGTCGCCGCAAAAATGGCGTCATCGCCTTTGACGAGATCGTCCATCCGCAAGATTTGACGCGGATCAGAAATGCCCATCCGGCGGCAACGTTCAGCTTCGGCTTCGTTTTGCGGCAACAGCCGCCCTTGAATTTCACCGCCAAGACACTTGAGGGCCACCGCCGCCAGCACCCCTTCCGGCGCCCCCCCGATGCCAAACAAAATGTCGACCCCCGTATCTTCAAAGGCCGTGTTGACCGCCGCCGCCACGTCGCCGTCGCTGATGAGCTTGATGCGCGCACCGGCCTCGCGTATTTCTTCGATGAGCTTCTGATGCCGCGGCCGGTCCAGCACCACCGCCACCAGATCACACACGTCCCGGTTCAGCGCCTTGGCCACCGCCTTCAGGTTGTCGGCCACCGGCGCGTCCAAATCGACGCAGCCTTTCGCTTTCGGCCCGACCGCAATTTTTTCCATGTACATGTCCGGAGCGTGCAACAAGTTCCCCCGTTCGGCAATGGCCACTACCGACAGCGCGTTCCAGCCGCCGTTGGCGACGATGTTGGTCCCTTCCAACGGGTCGACGGCGACGTCCACTTCCGGCGGGTACCCCATGCCCAGCCGCTCGCCGATGTACAGCATGGGCGCTTCGTCCATTTCCCCTTCGCCGATGACCACCGTTCCCCGCATGGGAATCGTGTCAAACATGGCCCGCATCGCTTCCGTCGCTGCCCGATCCGCCTCGTGTTTATTGCCGCGTCCCATCCAGCGGGCAGCAGCCAAGGCGGCCGCTTCCGTCACCCGTACCAGTTCCATGGTCAGACTTCGTTCCATTCCCGCATCTTCCTCCATTCTCTCCCAGATCCGTTCGACTTTTATCGTCCGTTCAACTTCAGTATATCATATGCAACACGCGGTCATGTCCCCGTTTACGCATCGGAAACAAACGGACATGGTCATGCATCGGGCATGGACCGGGCCGTCTGTCTTCGGCTGCCGGGGTGGCGCGCCACGCCGATGTACAACAAGATGATGCCCACCAGCTCGCTCAAAGGCAACAACGCCGGCAGGCCAGCGACGGCGAGACGGCCGCCGGCACTCATCACCAGGGCGCCGAAAAAAATGAACAAGTTGCCCCAATAACGGGTGCGGATGAACGAGTACAAGCTGACAGCGAGAAGAACAATGCCGCCGACGCCGGACAGCCAAAAGCTGTACTGGCGCACCGCTTCCGACATGGCACTGCCGCCGACGGTCAAGCCTTTATCCGGCAACCGGTCTACATCGACCGGGGCGACAATGAGTTGCAGCAACATGAGGAGGGCAGTGACCAAAACATACAGAAAAAAAACAAGGGCCAGTCCCTTGCGTCGCAGCAAAAACACCGAGCCACTGGCCAACACCGGCACCAGGACGATGCCCGTATAGTAATACAACTTGTACATCCACGGCGACCACCCGAAGGCGGTGGCGATAAATTCGGTCAACACGGCCAGGCTAAAGAGCGCCAGGCCGGCCGCATAGGCCAACTGATGGGCCTGGCGCTTGCGCCAATATTGCCGGGCCATGTCCGCCGTCAAGGCGAGACTGATGATGAATGCCAACAACGGGATCGCCCACATGCCGCTCACCTCCGGTGACACTGTCCCGTGCGGGTTTACTTGGGCACTTTTTCCCAATCGGCCAAAAACCGCTCAATGCCCTTGTCCGTCAGCGGATGGCGGATCATTTGCATGAGCACCTTGTACGGCACGGTGGCAATGTGGGCCCCGGCCAACGCCGCCTCCGTCACATGGACGGGATGGCGGACACTGGCGGCAATGATTTCCGTCTCGATGTCGTGAACGGCGAACATTTCGGCGATGGTCCGGACCAATTGCAGCCCGTCATAGCCGATGTCGTCCAGCCGACCGATGAACGGCGAGACGTAACTGGCGCCAGCCCGGGCCGCCAAGAGGGCTTGATTCGCGGAAAAAATAAGGGTCACATTGGTGCGAATTTTTTTCTTGGTCAACATCTTGACCGCCTTCAACCCTTCGGCGGTCATGGGAATTTTGATAACGATGTTTTTCGACAGCGCGGCCAGCGGTTCGGCTTCGGCCACCATTTCCGCTGCCGTCGTGCTGACGACTTCCGCGCTGATGGGCGCATCGACAATGTCGGCAATCTCTTTCAAGGTTTGGATAAAATCGCGACCTTCCTTGGCCACCAGTGTCGGATTGGTGGTGACGCCGGAGATGATCCCCATCTCGTAGGCGTCCCGTATCTCGTCCACGTTGGCCGAGTCAATGTACAGTTTCATGCCTTTCCTCCCGTTGTTTATGCCTTGCCATTGGAACCGAACAGACGGATTTTTGCGCGCACGACTTCTTTCATGGCGTCTTTGGCAGGTCCCAAGTATTTGCGGGGATCGTACACTTTCTCATCCTTGGCGAGAATTTCCCGAATCGTCTTCGTCATGGCCACTTGGTTTTCCGTGTTCACGTTGATTTTTCCAACGCCCAGTTCAATGGACCGCCGAATGGCCTCATCGGGCACGCCGGAACCGCCATGGAGGACGATGGGCACGTCGATGTTCTTCGCCACTTCTTCGATGATTTCAAACCGGATGCGCGGCTCGCCCTTGTACATGCCGTGGGCCGTACCGACGGCGATGGCCAAACAGTCGACGCCCGTTTCTTCCCAGAAGCGAATGGCTTCCTCCGGTTTGGCCAGCATGGCCTCTTCATCTTCCACCGACAAGTCGTCTTCGACGCCGCCGATGGTGCCCAGCTCCCCTTCCACCGACACGCCGACGGCATGGGCCGCTTCCACCACTTTTTTCGTCAGGCGGATGTTTTCTTCCAGCGGCAGGTGGGAACCGTCAAACATGACGGAGGTAAAGCCAGCCCGGATGCATTTCATGACCATCTCGAAACTAGAGCCGTGGTCCAGATGCAGGGCGATGGGCAATCCCGACTGTTCCGCCGCCGCCCGGGCCATGGCCACCGCATATTCCAGCCCCATGTATTTGATGGCCCCTTCGCTGACGCCGAAAATGAACGGGGACCGTTCTTCCATGGCCGCTTCGGTAATCGCTTTCGTAAATTCCAGATTGTTCATGTTGAACTGCCCGACGGCAAATTTTTCCGCTTTTGCCCGCGGTAAAAATTCCGTCATCGGCACCAAAGGCATGCTATGTCCGCTCCTTTCGCTCATGCATGAATGCTCTTGTGAAACCATTCCCGCACCGACTGGCGCAACTGTTCAATGTCGAAAGGTTTGGTAAAGTACTGCGTGACCCCAAGGCGGGTCGCCTCTTTTATCATATCCAATTCTCCATAGGCTGTCATCATGAATACTTGAACATCGGACGAACGTTTGCGAATCGCCCGCAAAATGTCCAATCCGTTGAGGCCGGGCATTTTCATGTCGAGGATGATCAGGTCCGGCTGGTGTTGTTCAAACAACCGCAACGCCTCTTTGCCGTCTTCGGCCATCAACGTTTCGTATCCGTCCAGCGACAGCACCTCGTGCAGCAAAATGCGGATGCCGTATTGATCGTCGACAATCAAAATTTTTCCCCCAACGACCCATCCCTCCTTAATTATGGGCATGATCTCCAGCATGGCCGCACGCATTTCCCTTATGCGCTCACCGTTCCCAATTAGCTAATTCTCTATACATTCAAAATTTCCTGCATCTGTTGTGGAGAAAAGTTCCGCCAGCCGATGGCTGGCGGATGTTCCATCTCATCTTCAGGATACCGGCTGGCTGTTGCGGGAGCGGATGGCCGCCCGGACAAATTCCCGAAACAGCGGGTGGGGCCGGTTGGGCCGGGATGTGAATTCAGGGTGAAACTGCGTCCCGACAAACCACGGGTGTTCGGTATATTCGATGATTTCCACGAAACGGCCGTCGGGCGACAGCCCCGTTACTTTCAAGCCGTGTTTTTCAAATACCTCCCGGTATTCGTTGTTGAATTCGTACCGGTGACGGTGGCGTTCGGAAATTTCTTCTTGCTGGTAAGCCTGATGCGCCAGCGAGCCGGGAACGAGACGGCACGGATAGGCGCCCAGGCGCATGGTGCCGCCGATGGGGATGCCGGCGTGTTGTTCCGGCAAGAAATGGACCACCGGATGAGGCGTGTCCGGATCCATTTCGGTGCTGTTGGCGTCCGGCCACTTCAGGACGTTGCGGGCAAACTCCACACAGGCCATCTGCATGCCGAGGCAAATGCCGAAAAAGGGCACTTGATTTTCCCGGGCGTATTGGACGGCCAAAATTTTTCCTTCGATGCCGCGATGGCCAAAGCCGCCGGGAACGAGGATGCCGTCCACACCCCGCAACCGCTCTTGGACATTGTCCGGCGTCAGCTCTTCCGAATTGATCCATTCCACTTCCAGGCGTTTCCCATGGAACGTAGCCGCGTGGTACAGCGCCTCGTTGACGCTCAAGTAGGCATCCTTGAGGGAAACGTACTTGCCGACGATGGCAATGCGCACTTCTCCCTCCAAGTTTTTCATGCGCTGGACCATCTGCCGCCACTCGGTCATGTCGGCCTCTTTCGCCGGCAGGCCCAGCCGCCGAACGACAATTTCATCCAACCCTTGATCCTGCAACATCAAAGGAACTTCGTACAACGTCTCGGCATCGCCCACCTCGATGACCGCTTCCAGGTCGATGTCGCAAAACAAGGCCAGTTTCCGCCGCAGTTCTTCGTTCAACGGTTTTTCCGTCCGACAGACGATGATGTGCGGCTGGATGCCGATGCTCCGAAGTTCCTTGACACTGTGCTGGGTCGGTTTCGTTTTCAGTTCACCGGACGCCGACAAATACGGGATCAAGGTGACGTGAATGTACAGGACATTGTCCCGCCCCACGTCGGAGCGCATCTGCCGGATGGCTTCCAAAAACGGCAAACTTTCGATGTCGCCCACGGTGCCTCCGATTTCTGTGATGACCACGTCCGGGTGGCCTTCTTTCTCCGCCCGGCGAATCCGCTCTTTGATTTCGTTGGTAATGTGGGGAATGACTTGCACCGTGCTCCCCTGATAGTCGCCGCGGCGTTCTTTGGCCAATACGGAGGAATAGATTTTCCCCGTCGTAATGCTGCTGTTTTCCGTCAGATGAATATCGATAAACCGCTCATAATGGCCCAAATCCAAGTCGGTCTCTGCCCCGTCATGGGTGACAAACACTTCCCCGTGTTGATATGGGCTCATGGTTCCCGGATCGACGTTGATGTACGGGTCAAATTTTTGGATGGTTACGGAAAGACCTCGACTTTTGAGCAGCCGCCCCAAGGAAGCAGCGGTAATGCCCTTCCCCAAAGACGAGACAACTCCACCTGTGACGAAAATATATTTGGTCATCATCGATGCTCCTTCCAAAAAATAAACAGACCCCCTGTTCCAGGGGGCCTGTTCTTTTGTACACATCTAGAGCCCGATGCTAGTATAGCCAATTGCGTTTCGGATTGTCAACGACGAATCAGTAGCCGTCCTCTTCATCCAGCTCGTCGTCCAACGGTATCGGATCTTCGTCGTCCAAACCCAGATCGGGCTCGTCGTAATCGTCCAACGGCGCGACGGTGTCTTCGTCGTCCAACAACCGGTCGTCCTCGTGATCCTCATCGTAATCCTCGTGATATTCTTCATCTTCTTCCGCCAATTCCACCGACAACACGTCGTCCTCGGTGGACTCGATGGGATACCAGTGTTTCAATCCCCACATGTTTTCCCCGACGCACGTAAACCGCCCGTCGAAATTCAGATCGGAGTACAGAATGGCGATCCGTTCCATCACCTTCTCCAGCGGGATGCCTTTCACTTGGGCGAAGTGCGCCAGCAAATCGTGCAGTTTTTGGGGTTCTTTGACTTCCGACAGCCACTGGTACGTCAAATCGACGAAAGACATTTCCTGGACGTCCAGTTCGTAGCTGATCGCGCGTTTGGCCTCGGTCATCCCTGCACCTTCCTTTGCCCGTCCGGCCGGACGGGTCACCTTTTTCCGCCTGTGATTACATGCACATTGTACTGACGCCAAAGACGCGTGTCAATTCCGACTCACATGTTCCGCCGATATTGCCCCCCGACTTCATACAAGGCGCGGGTAATTTGCCCCAGGCTGGCAAAGCGGACCGTTTCCATCAGTTCTTCGAAGATGTTGCCTCCGGCCAGCGCCACTTCCTGCAGCCGTTTCAACGCCCGCGGCGCTTCCTCCCGGTGGGCTTCCTGGAACTCCCGGAGCCGTCGGATTTGCAATTCTTTTTCTTCCCGCGTGGCCCGCGAAAGCTTCAGGGGCTTTTGCACTTCCGCTTCCGGGTTCGGGTTCAGGAAGGTGTTGACGCCGATGATGGGCAATTCGCCCGAATGTTTTTTCCGTTCATAGAGCATGGACTCTTCCTGAATTTTGCTCCGCTGGTACTGGGTCTCCATGGCGCCCAGCACGCCTCCGCGGTCGCTGATGCGCAAAAATTCGGCCAACACCGCTTCTTCGACGAGGTCCGTCAGTTCTTCGATGATAAACGACCCTTGCCACGGGTTTTCGTTTTTCGTCAAGCCCATTTCCCGGTTGATGATCATCTGGATGGCCATGGCCCGCCGCACCGACTCTTCCGTCGGCGTCGTCACCGCTTCGTCGTAGGCGTTGGTGTGCAAGGAGTTGCAGTTGTCGTACAAGGCCATCAGCGCCTGCAGCGTCGTCCGAATGTCGTTGAAAGCCATCTCCTGGGCGTGCAGCGAGCGGCCCGAGGTCTGGATGTGGTATTTGAGCTTTTGACTCCGCTCGTTGGCGCCGTAACGAAGCTTCATCACTTTGGCCCAAATGCGCCGCGCCACCCGGCCGATGACGGTGTATTCGGGATCCAGGCCGTTGCTGAAGAAGAAGGACAAGTTGGGCGCGAAGTCGTCCACTTTCATGCCGCGGCTCAAGTAATATTCCACGTACGTAAAACCGTTGGCCAGAGTAAAGGCCAGCTGGGTGATGGGGTTGGCCCCCGCTTCGGCGATGTGGTAGCCGCTGATGCTCACCGAGTAATAGTTGCGCACCTTGTTGGCGATGAAATATTCCTGGATGTCCCCCATCATCTTCAATGCAAAGTCGATGGAAAAGATGCACGTGTTTTGCCCCTGGTCTTCTTTCAGGATGTCGGCCTGCACAGTGCCGCGGACATTTTGCAACGTGTAGGCCTTGATGCGCTCGTATTCTTCCGGAGTCGGCTGGCGGCCGTTCTCGCGGACGAATTTGTCCACCTGTTGGTCGATGGCGGTGTTCAAAAACATGGCCAAAATGATGGGCGCCGGCCCGTTGATGGTCATGGAGACGCTCGTCTGCGGATGGCACAGGTCAAACCCTTCGTACAGCCGTTTCATGTCGTCCAACGTGCAGACGCTGACGCCGCTTTCCCCGATTTTGCCGAAAATGTCCGGCCGCCAGTCGGGATCTTCCCCGTACAGCGTCACCGAATCGAAGGCGGTGCTCAGCCGCTTGGCCGGATCGTCCTTGGAGAGGAAGTGGAACCGTTTGTTCGTCCGTTCCGGCGTCCCCTCTCCGGCAAACATCCTCCGGGGTTCCTCGTCGGTGCGCCGCAGCGGGAAGACGCCGGCGGTAAACGGGTATTGGCCCGGGACGTTTTCTTTCAGGCACCAGCGCAAAATGTCGCCCCAGTCTTCGTACTTGGGCAGCACGACGCGGGGAATGCGCGTCCCCGACAAGGAAACGGTGTACAGGGGCTGCCGCACTTCCTTGCCCCGCACCTGGGTGACGAGCTCATCCTGCTGATACTTCTCTTTCAACTTCGGCCATTCTTCCAAAATGCGCCGGCATTCGGGGTGCAGCTTCTGCTCCAATTCCCGGATGTGCCGCTTCAGGAGGCGGAGCGCCGCTTCGGTGTCGTGTTCCGAAGCCCCATGGCCGGAGGAGCCGTTCACCGTATCTTTGGTCAGTTCCATCGCATCATGGGCCGCGTCCGGCGCATCGCCGAGTGCATCAAGCGCATCGGCGGCTGCGGACGTCTCCCCGGACGCCTCTCCGTCGGATCCGGCCAACGAGGCCTCCAACATCTGGACCGTGCCGTGGAGCCGATACAGCCGGCGGGCGATGTCTACTTGTTCTTCCACGAATTTTTGCTCCTGCTTTAAGGTTTGCACAATTTCCCGCAAATAATTCGCCCGCTCGGGAGGGATGATGGTCATAGGCTTGGAAGAACTATCCGCCACGAGCTTCGACGGCCACGCCTCCCCGGTCCACTCTTCCAGTTCCGCCAGCAAGGCGTGATAAAACCGGGTCGTGCCGGGGTCGTTGAACCGGCTGGCGATGGTGCCGAAGACGGGCAGCGCTTCATCGGGCACGTCGGCCGGGATGCGGTGGTTGCGGCGATACTGCTTCCGCACATCCCGCAATGCGTCTTCGGAACCCCGGCGGTCGAACTTGTTGATGGCCACCAGATCGGCATAGTCCAGCATTTCGATTTTTTCCAGCTGACTGGCCGCGCCGTAATCGCTGGTCATGACGTAAATGGACCGATCCGCCAGCTCCACCACCCGGGAATCGGCCTGGCCGATGCCGCTGGTCTCCAGCAAAATTAAGTCGAAGCCCGCCGCCTTCAACACGGTCAACACGTCTTTTACGGCGTCGCTCACTTCCACGCCGGAGCGTCGGGTGGCGAGGCTGCGCATGAACACGTTGGGATGGTGGATGGCGTTCATCCGAATGCGGTCGCCCAACAAGGCGCCGCCGGTCCGCTGTTTCGACGGATCCACCGACAAGATGGCCACTTTTTTCTCGGGAAAATCGTACAAAAACCGCCGGACCAGTTCGTCGGTGAGGGAACTTTTGCCGGCGCCCCCCGTCCCGGTCAAGCCGATGACCGGCGTCTTTTTGACCTGCTTTTGCGAAAGGGCTTCCAAAATACGGGGCCAATTATCCAGCGGCGCTCCCAACGACACCGGTTCACCGGCCGCCGCCCGTTCCGCCAGCGTGATGAGGCGGGCCAACGTCTGCGTCCGGTCCGGAGAAAGCTGTTCCACCTCTTCGACGGTCACCGACGGCGTCGGAAAGTCGGTCTTCCGCAACATGTCTTCGATCATGCCTTCCAATCCGAGCCGCATGCCGTCTTCCGGCGAGTAAATCTTGGCGATGCCGTAGCGTTCCAACTCGGCGATTTCATGGGGCACGATGACGCCGCCGCCGCCGCCGAAAATTTTGATGTGCCCGGCGCCTTCTTCCTGCAGCCGGTCGTACATGTATTTGAAAAACTCCATGTGTCCGCCTTGATAGCTGGAGACGGCGATGCCCTGCACGTCTTCCTGCAGCGCCGCCCGCACGATCTCGTCCACCGAACGGTTGTGTCCAAGATGGATCACTTCCGCGCCAGCGTCCTGCAGCAGCCGACGGATGATGTTGATGGCCGCGTCATGTCCGTCAAACAGACTGGCCGCCGTGATGAACCGAATGGCGTGGCGAGGACGATAACGCTCCCGCTCTGCCTGTTGTTCCCGGGCCGCCCGGCGCCAATGGCGGGACGGCCGTTCCATGACAGCGCTCACATTTCATCGCTCCCTTCGTCATGATTTTTATGCGACCGATTCATTCGCCGTTATTCCTTCGCCGGCGCGCAGCCGCTTTCGCCGCGGGCATCGCGCACCCGGTCTGTGGGCAACAGCAACGACAACTGGTGTTGGGTGTAATTCTCCAACGTGTATCGATCTTCCAACGCCCAATGGCGGAACGCCCACATTTCGCCCAAGACGACGATGTCGTGGGCCCAAAGCGGAATGTGCTCCTCCGGGATGGACAACGTGCCATCTTCCACACCCCGCCGCAAAATGTCGGCGAAAATTTGCGTGATCTCTTCTTCCCGGGCGAGCACGTGGCGCAACGCTTCCCGGGGGAGAGACTTGGTTTCTTGGTAGATGAGCAGCACTTCCCCACGCATTTCATCCATCACTTGAAAATAAGCCGTGATGGCCTTCTCCAGCGTTTCCCGGCCGGTGCCGCCGGTGGGCAACAATTCCCGCAGCCGCTCTTCCACCCGGTCGTGGATGTACTGACAGACCAAGTACAGCACATCTTCTTTCGATTCAATGTATTCATACAACGTCCCGATGCTAAAGCCCGATTCCCGGGCGATTTCTCGGGTCGTCGTCTTGTGGAACCCTTTTTCTTGGAACAGTTTCACGGCGGCCGCCACAATTTGGCGCCGTCGTTGCTGGATGAGTTCGGGATCTTTGACCGTCGATTGGACGGTCAACGGCTTTGTGCGCATCGGATCACCTCTCGCATCGAACCACCCTCATGATTGAGCGTTCAGTCGTACAGGTTTTGAAAGGAAGGATGAACAGGCCGGGCCCTGGCCCGCATCGCTGCTCATCCACACATCCAACCACCCGTCGGCCATTACTTCTTCTCCCACTGTTGCAACAACTGTTCGGCCACCGCTCGGCCGGCGGAATACGGATCCCGCAAACCATCACGCACTTCCTGCAAGGCAGGGAGACTCGCAGCGACCTCCTGCAAGCGGCGGGTCACGGCGCGGACGAGCAAATCTTGCGCCAGTTCCATAGCCTCCTCCGCTTCCCGCTCGCGTCGCCGGGTCGACCACAAGCCGCTTTCTTGAAGATAGTCCCGGTGTTGCAGCATCGCCTGCCACAGTCCGTCAATGCCGGTCCCTTCCTGGCTGCTCGTTTTCACCACCGGCGGCCGCCAGGGGGCGTGCTGCTTGGTCACATCCAACATCTCGCGAATTTCCGACACCACTTTGTCGGCACCGGGCAAATCGGCTTTGTTGACAACGAACAAGTCGGCAATTTCCATGATGCCGGCTTTAAACGCCTGAACGACGTCGCCGGCGCCGGGATTGAGCACGACGGCCACCGTGTCGGCAATGCCCATGACATCGAGCTCCGACTGGCCGACGCCCACCGTTTCCACCAAGATGACGTCACAGCCGCAGGCATCAAGAATCCGGAGCACGTCCCGGCTGGCCCGGGAAAGGCCCCCCAGATGGCCCCGGGTCCCCATGCTGCGAATGTAGACGCCATCGTCAGTGGCATGGCGAATCATCCGCACCCGGTCGCCCAACAAGGCCCCGCCGGTGTACGGGCTGGTCGGGTCCACCGCCAGCACGCCGACTCGCAGTGACAACGACCGCAGATGGGCGATGAGCTGATCGACCAGCGAACTTTTACCGGCACCGGGGCTGCCGGTAATGCCGACCACGTACGCCCGCCCCGAATGGGGGTACAACGCTTCCAAAAGTGGAAACCGCACCGGGTCCTCGTTCTCGACGAGACTGATGGCGCGGGCCACACTGCGCTTGTGGCCCGCCAAAATTTGCTGCACGAATCGCTCCATCGCCTGCATGCGTCATTGACCCCTCAACAGATGGTTGGCAATGACGATGCGCTGAATTTCGTTGGTGCCTTCGTAGATTTGCGTAATTTTGGCGTCCCGCATGAACCGTTCCACCGGGTACTCTTTCGTGTAGCCGTAACCGCCGAAAATTTGCACCGCTTCGGTCGTCACTTCCATGGCGACATCCGAGGCGAACATTTTTGCCATGGCCGACTGCTTGCCGTACGGCAGGCCCTCTTGTTCCCGCCAGGCCGCCTGATACGTCAACAGCCGGGCCGCCTCAATTTTGGTCGCCATGTCTGCCAGTTTGAACTGGATGGCTTGATTTTTCGCGATGGGCTTGCCGAATTGTTCCCGTTCTTGGGCATATTTCAAGGCGTGTTCAAAGGCCCCTTGCGCGATGCCCACCGCTTGCGCAGCGATGCCGTTGCGGCCCCCGTCCAGCGTCCGCATGGCAATGATGAACCCTTCGCCTTCTTGTCCCAAGAGGTTCGCCGCCGGCACCCGGCATTCTTCAAAGATCACTTCCACCGTCGTGGAAGCGCGGATGCCCATTTTGTTTTCGTGCTTGCCGAACTTCAAACCGGGCATGCCCTTTTCGACGATGAAGGCACTGACGCCGCGGTGTTTTTCTTCCATGTTGGTCCGGGCAAACACGATGTACACGTCGGCCTCTTCGCCGTTGGTGATGAAAATTTTGTTGCCGTTGAGGATATATTCATCCCCTTTGCGAACCGCCGTCGTCCGCATGGAGCCGGCATCGGAACCGGAAGCGGGCTCCGTCAAGCAGTAAGCGCCCAAGTACCGCCCTTGCGCCAGCGGCACCAAATATTTTTGTTTTTGTTCCTCGGTGCCGTACGCGAAAATCGGCCAGCTGCCCAGCGACACGTGGGCCGACAACGTGACGCTCAACGAGGCGTCCACACGCGCCAACTCTTCCACCGCGATACAGTAGCTGACGAATCCGGCATCGGCACCGCCGTATTTTTCCGGCCACGGAATGCCGGTCAAGCCCAGTTCGCCCATCCGTTCAAACAGCCGGCGGTCAAAACGGGCCGCCTCATCCCGTTCCGCCGCACCCGGCGCCACCTCCGTCTCGGCGAACTCCCGCACCATCTTGCGCATCATTTCTTGTTCTTCGGTCAACTGGAAGTGCATGTGGTCGATCTCCTTTCTATCTGTTGCTTTATCCTGTTGCCCGTCAATCGTAGACGTAGAAACCGCGGCCGGTCTTGCGGCCCAGCCAGCCCGCTTTCACGTATTGACGCAACAGCGGACACGGGCGGTATTTCGGATCGCCAAAACCTTCATACAGCGTCTCCAAAATGGACAGACACGTGTCCAAGCCGATGAAATCGGCCAAGGTCAAGGGACCCATGGGGTGGTTCATCCCTAAGCGCATCACCTGGTCCACAGCCTCCGGTTCGGCAATGCCTTCGTAAACGACGTAAATGGCTTCGTTGATCATGGGCATCAAGATGCGGTTGGCGCAAAAACCGGGGAAGTCTTTCACTTCCACGGCGGTTTTGCCCATTCTCACCGCCAGGTCGTACGTCGTCTGATACACGTCATCGGCCGTGGCCAGCCCCCGGATGATCTCCACCAACTGCATGACCGGCACCGGGTTCATGAAGTGCATGCCGATGACTTTTTCCGGCCGTTTGGTCGCCGCGGCGATTTCGGTGATGGGCAAGGACGACGTGTTGCTGGCCAAAATCGTCTCCGGCGGCGTGATTTGGTCCAGCTTCCGGAAAATGTCCTGCTTGATTTCCATGTTTTCCGTCGCCGCTTCGATGACCATCTGGCTGTCCCGGGCGTCGGTCAAGTCCGTGCTCAAGGTAATGCGGCCGAGCACTTCCCGCATCTCGTCTTCCGTCATGCGCCCTTTTTCCACTTGGCGGGACAAATTCCGTTCGATGGTCAAATAGCCCCGTTTGGCAAATTCGTCTTTGATGTCGTTCAAAATGACGTTGATGCCGCTGGCAGCGGCCACTTGGGCGATGCCGCTGCCCATCTGCCCTGCGCCCACGACGGTCAGTTGTTGAATGTCCATCTTCCTGACTCCCTTCTGTCCCACACCGTTTCCACGGACTGGGGTTTCTCCTTCGCGCTCTTGGCGCTTAGCCGTCGACGCGGATCAGGACGGCGTCGCCTTGTCCGCCGCCGCTGCAAATGGCCGCCACGCCATAGCCGCCGCCCCGGCGCCGCAGTTCATACACTAAAGTGCCCAAAATGCGGGCTCCGCTGGCGCCGATGGGATGGCCCAGGGCGACGGCGCCGCCGTTGACGTTCACTTTTTCCTCGTCCCAAGGCGTAATTTTTTGACACGCCAAGACGACGGCGGCAAACGCTTCGTTGACCTCAAACAAATCGATGGACTCTAAGGTCATGCCGACTTTCTTCAACAGTTTCTGGATGGCGTAGGCTGGAGCGATGGGGAAGTAAGCCGCTTCCACGCTCACCGCCGCATGGGCGACAATCGCCGCCAGCGGCTGGACCCCCAATTCCTGCGCTCGCTCCCGGGACGCCAGCACCAACGCCGCTGCCCCGTCGTTGACGCCGGGAGCATTGCCGGCGGTAATGGTGCCGTCTTCCACAAAGACCGGCGGCAGTTGGGCCAGTTTCTCCAAGCTGGTGTCGCGGCGCGGCGCTTCGTCCTCTTGAACAGTGTGTACGGCGCCTTTTTTGCCGGGCACCTCCACCGGGACGATTTCCTCGGCCAGTTTTCCGCTGTCGATGGCGGCGATGGCCCGTTGATGGCTGCGCAACGCCCATTCATCCTGGGCTTGCCGGTCGATGCCGTATTCCCGCGCCACCCGGTTGCCGTGCACCGCCATGTGCACGCCGTCAAAGGCGCACTCCAAGCCATCGTGAATCATCAAGTCATAGATGCGGTCGTGACCCATCCGCATGCCCCAGCGGGCCCGCGGCAACGCATAGGGCGCATTGCTCATGCTTTCCATGCCGCCGGCCACCACGAGACCGGCGTCGCCGGCCCGGATGATCTGATCGGCCAAGGTCACACTGCGCAAGCCCGAAGCACACACTTTGTTGATGGTCTCCGTCGGCACGTCCCACGGAATGCCGGCAGCACGGGCCGCTTGCCGGGAAGGAATTTGCCCGGCTCCCGCCTGCACCACCATGCCCATGATGACTTCATCCACTTGCTCGGCGCTGACACCGGCGCGGCGCAGCGCTTCCCGGATGGCCGCCCCGCCCAACTGGACGGCGGGCAGGCTGCTCAACGCGCCGCCAAAACGGCCAAAAGGGGTTCTGGCCGCGCTCAAAATCACCGTCTGACCTTGTTCGCGCATCGTCTCTCCTCCTTAAATATGTACAGCGGCCCGACGCATCGGACCCGCTCCGTCCGACAGCATCCCCGTTCCCCATCGGTCGATGCCTTCATCGGCCATGCATGAAAAGGCCATGCATCAATACTCGGTCTGGGATCGCAAGCGCCTTCATTGTTGCATTTTTATGAACTTTATGAACGCCGTCCGAGCTTTCGAGCGAGCGCTCAGTTTCTCCCAATCATTATTATAATCCAATCGTCCTTGTTCGACCAGTCGTGATAAAGTTTGTTTTTACCGCTGTGGAAAGCAAAACAAAAGACCGCCCGGCACAATATGAGTGCCGGGACGGCCGGATGTCCGTTTGTCTGATGCCCGGGATGCAAATCCCTGGCAGTCACCTTGGCTTAAATCGCCTTGGCCAAAATTTCCACCACGTCCAACGTCTGCACTTGATCTTCCACTTCTTTGGCTTTGGTGCCGTCGGAGATCATCGTCATGCAATACGGGCATGCCGTACTGATGATGGTCGGGTTGACGGCCAGCGCCTGTTCCGTCCGGGCCACGTTGATGCGTTTGCCCTCCCGTTCCTCGAGCCACATCAGGCCGCCGCCGGCGCCGCAGCACATGCTGTCGGAGCCGTGCCGCTTCATCTCCACCAGCTCTACGCCCGGAATGGACTGGAGAATGATGCGCGGCGCGTCATAGATGTTGTTGTAACGGCCCAAGTAGCACGAGTCGTGATA
The DNA here is from genome assembly GCA_017577895.1 of Bacillota bacterium. GTDB lineage: Bacteria > Bacillota > Bacilli > ZCTH02-B2 > ZCTH02-B2 > Bacillus_BB. The sequence goes on along the minus strand of PKQY01000007.1, from coordinate 7,552 downwards.
CGTGATGCGCTCTTTCAATTCTTTCGTCGGCCGGATGCGGCCTTCCTGGATCCACTTGGCCAGCAGCTCGGTATGGTGATACACCTCGACCCCTTCCAAACCGAAGTCGGGATATTCGTTCTTGATGATGTTGTACGCATGGGGATCGCAGGTGACGATCTTCTTCACCCCGTATTTCTGGAACAGTTCGATGTTTTCCATGGCCAGCTGCTGGAAGAGGAACTCATTGCCCAAACGGCGGGGCGTGTCGCCGGAGTTTTTCTCCTCGTTGCCGAGAATGGCGAAATTGATACCCGCCTTGTTCATCACTTTAATAAACGCCTGGGTGATCTTCTGACTCCGTTTGTCGTAGGAACCCATGGAGCCGACGAAGAACAAGTATTCGAAATCGGGGTTTTCCTTCACCGTCGGCGCTTTCAACCCTTCTTCCAGTTCGTTCACCCAGTTGGCCCGCTCGTTGCGGTTGATCCCCCACGGGTTGCCTTGCCGTTCAATGTTTTGGAATACCCGGGTCGCTTCCGCCGGCATGGAGCCTTCGGTCATCACCAAGTAGCGCCGCATGTCGATGATCTTGTCCACGTGCTCGTTCATCACCGGACATTGGTCTTCGCAGTTGCGGCACGTGGTACAAGCCCACAATTCTTGCTCGGTAATGACGTCGCCGATCAGTTGAATGTTGTATTCAAACGCCGGTGCCGTACCGTCTTCCGCCGCAGCGGCCGCTTCTTTCGCGTCCAAGGCGTTGGAACCGGATACTAAAACCGGCGTGCCGGGGTTGAACCAGTTGCCCGGCATGAAGGCCGTCCGCGACGTCACGGCTTGCCCTTTTTCCGTCAGGTGGTCCCGCAGTTTGACAATCAAGTCCATGGGCGAAAGCATTTTACCGGTGCCAGACGCTGGACACATGCTCGTGCAGCGGCCGCATTCGACGCACGCGTACAAATCCAGCAGTTGTTTTTGCGTGAAGTCCTCGATTTTGCCGACGCCGAACGCCTCGGCTTCCTCGTCTTCAAAATCGATGGGCTTCAGTTTGGCCGGCGGGTCCAACCGCTTCAAGTAGACGTTGACCGGCGCGGCAATCAAATGGAAGTGTTTGGATTGCGGTACATAGACGAGGAACGTCAGCAACGTCAGCGTGTGGATCCACCAGAAAATGTAAAATCCCGCCGCCGCGGCCGTCGTCCCCGCCAACCCCGCAAACGGCATGACCAACAAGGACGAGAACGGCTCATACACACTGGGCCCATGGCCGTGCATCAAGTTCCGAAAACCGATGCTGAACAGTTCGGAAAACATCAACACGGTCAAAAAGATGATCACTAAGCCGGACCGCCATCCCCGCTTCAAGCGAGGCAGCTTTTCCCCGTAACGACGGTACCACGAATAGGCGACGGCCAAAATGACGAGAAAGACCGTGATTTCTTGGAACAGGGTAAAATATTGGTGCCCTGGAATCGGCAATTTCCACTCCGGTGCAAATCCTTGACCGATCAGCTCAATGGCGCCGAGCTGAATGATCAAGAAGCCGTAAAACAAAATGACGTGCATGATACCGCTTTTTGGATCTTTCAACAGCTTCTTCTGGCCGAACACGTTGTTCAGCACGAGATTGATCCGGGTGCCGACATCTTGCTTCAAGTCGGCCGGTTTGCCCAGTTTGATGAACGTGTACCGGGCATAAACGACGCTGGCAAAGGCATAGAGCGCAAAGCCCAACACCGCCATAAAGGCCGCCAGGTTGAGCAGTTCCAGCGCGTGCTGCATGGTCATCCCCCCACTTTTCGGTTTCCCCTATCCGCTACCTTTCCGTTTCTTCCATTTCTCTGGAAAAACGAAAAAAATATAAAATGAAAATTGAAATATTTTGCTTCATATCTCTCTTACAGTTCACAGTTCCTTCCCTGTTCCCGTTCATCGCTCGCTTGGTACGTCCACGGATGCCCCCTAGCCATCATCGACAGACTGGATTGATTATACCACAGCCCGTCCTCAAAAGTGAATAGCCATTCAGAATGCTCCCACATGATTCCAGAAAAGGCTTTCAACCATGGCCAACCGTCCATGAACGACCGCCGATTTGGTACAATCAATGGGAGTTCTTTTTACACACAGGAAGCAAAACATCACAACAAGACATTTTAAAACATTGCTAAAACGAGGTGTCTAACATGTTGAAAATCGGCTCCCATGTATCGTTTTCCAATAAAGGGCTGCTCAGCGCCGCCCAAGAAGCCATCAGTTACGGTTCGACGTCGTTCATGATTTATACCGGTGCACCGCAAAACACCATCCGCAAGCCCATGGAAAAGCAGTATGTGCCCGAAGGGCTGGCCCTGATGCGGGAACACGGCATTGAGGAAATCGTCGTGCACGCGCCGTACATCATCAACCTGGCCTCTTACAAGACCGATACGTTCCGCCTGGCGGTGGAATTTTTGCAAGAAGAAATTCGGCGGACGGCCTACCTGGGCGTCAAACAACTGGTGCTCCATCCGGGATCGTACACCGACAAAGACCCGGAATACGGCATCAACCGCATTGCCGAGGGGCTGAATGAAGTGCTGGCGGAAGAGGCCGATGTGCACATCGCCTTGGAGACGATGGCCGGCAAGGGGTCGGAAATCGGCCGGACGTTTGAGGAGCTCGCGGCCATCATCGACCGGGTGCAGCACAACGAACGGCTGTCGGTCTGTTTTGACACGTGCCATACCCATGACGCCGGCTACGACATCATCGACAACTTTGACGGCGTGATGGAGGAATTCGACCGCATCATCGGGCTGGATCGGCTGGCGGTCTTCCACATCAACGACAGCAAAAACGTCCGCGGGTCGGCCAAAGACCGGCACGCGCCGGTGGGTTCGGGGCTCATCGGTTTTGACGCCCTGTACCGCATCGTGCACCACGAGGCGGCCAAAGACAAACCGATTATTTTGGAAACGCCCTGGATCGGCAAGGAGAAAGCGAGCCAGCGGCCGATGTACGAAGCGGAAATCGCCCTCTTGTCCGACAATGCCGTACAACGGTTCGGGGAAAATTTCCTGGAAGATGTGGAACGGCTGCGGCACTTTTTCGCCAAACAAGGCATCGAGCCGCGGGCCTATGTGCTCCAGACGTGGGACGAGCTGCGCGGCAAAAACAAAACGAAGGACAAGCGGGAACCGATGGAGCGGCTTTACGATGCGGTGGTGGAACACGGGCTCTTCCCCGATTATACGGAAGAACAGATCAACCACCGGTTAATGGGCTTTTTTGCCAGCGACCACCTGGGTTTGTCCTGACATCCCCCATCCATCGGCTTCGCCATCATCTGCACGATCAGCGGCACCGGCTGTTCCATCCTCAGCGGCCAGCTGCGCCCGTATTTGCACCTTGTCCACCTTGCCGTGGCGGTTTCGCGGCAGTTCGGCAAACACGCTCCAGCGGCGCGGCTGCTTGTAGCTGGCCAAATGTCTGCGGCACCAGCGACGGACGCTGGCCAGCTCCACCCCCTCCTGCAACACCACGGCCGCCCAGACGACCTCGCCGCGCCCTGCTTCCCAGCCCGCCACCACTGCTGCATCTTCCACGCCGGGACAGGCCATCAGCGTCTCTTCCACTTCCCGCACGTACACCATGCTGCCGCCGGCCTTGATGACATCCCGCTGGCGGCCGAGGAGCAAGATGCGGCCGTCGGGGCGGATGAGCGCCCGATCGTGGGCGGTGACCCAGCCGTCGCGGAAACTGGCCGCCGTCGCATCCGGTTGGCCCACATACCCGACGAACGCCTGGGGACTGCGGACGTACAGCGTTCCCGCCTGTCCGGCCGGCAACGGGCGGCCTTCCTCGTCCAAAATCGCCACTTCCACACCGGGAAAGGGGCGCCCCACCGTCTCCGGCGCCTCCCGGGCATCTTCCGGCCGCACCAGTGAGACATAACCCGTCTCCGCCGACCCGTAGTACTCCAACAGCGCACAGTCGGGGAACTGGCGCTCCAAGCGGGCCCGCTGCGCCGCCGCCAGCTTCGTCCCGACGGAAATCACCAGCGGCGGCATCTTGACGCCCGGCCGGCGCCGGGCATAACGCACCAGCGGCGAAATGAGCGCCGGCGTGATCACTGCGCAGGCGGCTTGAGCCTGGAAAAAGGCCGCCGGCGAAAAGCGGGGGAGCAAAAACACCTCCGCCCCCATGGACAAGGCGTGAAAAGCCGCATACAACTGGGCCGAATACGATAGATGCAGCGGCAGCAACACCCGATCCCCAACCTGCAAGCCGAAACTTTCCGTCCAAACGGCAAAACTGGCCGTCCAGGACCGGTGGGTCTTCAACAGTGCTTTAGGCCAGCCGGTGCTGCCGGAAGTAAAGCCGAGCAAAAACAAGTCGTCCGATTCCTGCTCCGGCACCCCTGGCCAACGATTCTGGCCGCTCTCCCGGCTTGCCGCACCGTCCAGCCGCTGAACGTCCGCATCTTGTTCCCCCGGGTCATTCCCAGTCTTTACAGTCACCAGCCAATCGGGCGAAACTTGTCCCCATAACCGCTGCCGCTCCCCGGCGGTGCTATCGGGATGCAGCGGCAGCAAAATGCCGCCACAGGTAAGGACGGCCAACGCTTCCCGCAACCATCCGATGCCATTTTCCCCGAGCAGCGCAAACACATCCCCCGGTTTCGCGCCGAACCGATGCAGCTCTGCCGCCCTCCGCCGGACTTGTTGCGCCAACTCCCGATATCGCAGTCGGTGGCCCGGTGCAGCCAGCGCCCACTGCTCGGGAGTACGGCGAGCTTGTGCAAAAAACGCTTCCTCAATGCGCATCTTTACCATGCCACCCGCTCAAACAGCGCCGCCAGCCCCAGGCCGCCGGCAATGCCCAGCGCCACGACCCCAAATCGGCACCGGCGGCGGGCCATGGCTGCAAACAAATGACAGACTAATACCGCCCCGGTGGCCCCGTAAGGATGGCCGTAGGCCAGGGCACCGCCCAGTACGTTCAACCGTTCCGGCGGTATCGCCAGTTCCCGTTGGCAGGCCAAAAGCGGGGCGGCGAAAGGCTCGTTCACTTCGAACAAATCCACCTCATCCAGCCGCAGCCCGGTCTGCTGAAGCAGTCGGCGAATGGCCGGCACCGGCCCCATCCCGGGCACGTTGGGATCCACCCCCGCGGCGGCCGCTCCCCGAAAGCGAAGCCCGAACCGGCAGCCGAGGGCCCGGGCCAAATCTTCCGCCACGATGAGGACGCCGGCGGCGCCGTCGTGGATGCCGCACGAATTGGCAGCCGTCACCGTGCCGCCCGGCACAAAAGCGGCCGGCGCCCGGGCCGCCAACCGAGGCGTCAGCTTTCGCGGCCCTTCATCCCGCTCAATCCATTCGGACCGGGGGCCGTCGGTCGCCAACAACCGGCCGTCTTGCAAAGGAGGACTGGGCGGCAGGGGACAAACGACTTCGGCCAACGCTCCCTCTTCCCAAGCCGCCAGCGCCCGCCGGTGACTCCACATGGCCCACTCATCTTGTTCCTCGCGGGCAATCCCGTACCGGCGAGCCACTTCTTCTGCCGCCACACCCATGTCCGGGTCGCCGAGATACGGCGGGGAAAAAGGCGGCCGCGTGTAAAATTCCCATCGCGTCCCGCGGTCCGACGACGTCCCTCCCGCCGGGGCCACGGCTTCACCGCCATGTTTCCCTTCACCGCCGGTGTTTCCATGGGCCATCTCCGCCGTCTCCCTTTCCGCTTTCCGGCTTGGTTCCGGTTCCACCACCTTCCTCGCCCGCAACGGGGCATTGGTGACCGATTCCACACCGCCGGCTACCACCGCGGAAGCTGCGCCGCAGATGACTTGCCGGGACGCCTGAATGACTGCCTCCAATCCGGAACCGCACTGCCGATCCACCGTGACGGCCGGCACTTCCAACGGGTACCCGGCCACCAGCCAGGCCAGACGGGCCACATTGCCGCCGCCACCCACCGCATTGCCGAGGTACAACTCGTCCACTTGCCCCGGCCGCACCGCCTGCCGCTCCAGCAGGTGCCGCAGCATCCAGGCGGCCAAGTCTTCCGCCTTCCACCGGCGCAACAGACCGCCCGCTTTGCCGACGGGCGTGCGCACCGCCGCAACGATCACCGCCTCCGGCATGGACCCCAACCCTCCTTTACCGTCCCTTATCCACTATCAACGGTCCTCATCAACGGTCAGACACGTCTATTGTAAACCATTCTCGAACTTTTTGTTGACAATTTTTTCGCTCGAAAGGTATAGTAAAGGAAGCGCCGCAAATTGTAAACCATGTACTTTTTATTGGTTTACAATTTTCGCCGTTCCCAAAGAACGATTCATGATGAATGACTGATGTCGAAAGGAGTTCTCATCCATGCAGATGAAAGACATGCTCTTTGCGGCCATGATGGCCGCCATCACCGCCGTCATGGGGTTGTTCCCCGGCATTCCGCTGCCCGGCGGCGTCCCCATCGTTCTCCAGAACATGGGCATCATGCTGGCGGGCAGTCTCCTGGGCAAGCGCAACGGCGCTTTGGCCATCCTCCTGTTCGTGCTGCTGGTCGCCGCCGGTTTGCCTTTGCTCAGCGGCGGCCGGGGCGGCCTGTCCGTCTTGGCCGGCCCTTCCGGCGGATACATCGCCTCCTGGCCCATCATGGCCTTCCTCATCGGCTGGCTGGCGGAAAAGGGGCCCCGCACGTTCCGCCGCCTGTTTCTCGCCAATTTGGCCGGAGGACTGTTCAACTACGCTTGCGGTACAGCCTGGCTGGCCATGGTCGCCCACCTCAGCTTGCCGCAGGCGCTCCTGGCCGGCGTCCTGCCTTTCCTCCCCGGCGATCTCATCAAAATGGCGGCCGCCGCCTTCTTGGCAGTGGGCATCCACCGCGCGGCGCCGCACTTGTTCAGCCCCGCCAACGGCAAGGCCCAGCCGCCGCAACCGACAGAACCGACACAGTAAAGGCCTGTGATGCGTTAAACCCTTAACCGTGAACCAACCGACACGGGAACCGATACCGACACCTACAGCCGTTGCACAAAAAAGGGACACGGTGAACCGGGCGATGCGCTTTTTGACGTCGCCCGATCATGGTGTCACCAGCCCATCGAGCAGCTGCAGTTTCCCGTCAATATATTCCCGATAATGCCGAATATAGTGGCCCGGATCTTTGGGGTTGGCGTAGCGGGTGATTTTCCCCGACGGCGCGACAACTTTGCTCACCGCGCCGCAGCCCAACCCCAAAATCGTTTGCCGCTCTTCCATGATCACAATGTTGTAAAGACATTCTTTCCCCGGCAAGGCGTAGCCGACGTTCTCCTGATTGCCGAGGATGTTTTTCTGCCGGTACAAATAATAGGGCACGTACCCGTGCTGCGCCGTCCAGTCTTGCGACAACCGCACCATTTCGGTGACTTCGTCCCGTCCCGCCACCCGGTAGCGGGACTTGTTTTGCGTCATGGTCGACGCCCGCTTGAAGGACAACGTGTGCACCGTCAACGACTCGGGGCGCAACCGGCCCACTTGTTCCAAGGAATGCCGGAACGTCTCGATGCCTTCGCCCGGCAAGCCGATGATCAAATCCATGTTGA
>PKQY01000073.1 GCA_017577895.1 Bacillota bacterium | reverse complement strand
GCGGAAATTTTACAAGCGGAAACAATTCCTCCATTTATCTACTGATTTTAAAAACGGGAGAAGGTTTTTAGAAATATTGAAACGTAAAAATCGTGATGTTGAATTTTTGACAGTTTGTCTAATCTTCAACCGCCCAAATACGCTTTCTTTACGTCGGCATTGTTCAGCAACTCTTGCGCAGGACCTTCCAGAGTGATTTTTCCCGTCTCCAGGATGTAGGCCCGGTTGGCCAACTTCAATGCTTGTGTGGCGTTTTGTTCCACCAAGATGATCGTTTTGCCTTCTTGATTAATGGTCCGGATAATGGAGAAAATTTCCTGAACGATGAGGGGAGCCAGTCCCATGGACGGCTCATCCAGCAACAACGTGTCCGCCCCGCTCATCAACGCCCGGCCAATGGCCAACATTTGCTGTTCGCCGCCGGAAAGCGTCCCGGCGGCCTGTTTTTTTCGTTCCTCCAGCCGCGGAAACAATTGGTAAACGTGCCGCAAGTCGTCGATGACGGCTGAATCTTTGCGGGCATACGTGGCGACCATTAAGTTTTCTTCTACGGTCATCTTGGCAAACACGCCCCGGCCTTCCGGGACGTGGGAGATGCCGAGACGGGCGATTTCGTGGGATTTCATCCGGCTGATATCTTGGTTTTTAAACGTGATCTTTCCTTGATGAGGGGTAACCATGCCGGAGATGGCCCGCAACAAACTGGATTTTCCGGCGCCGTTGGCCCCGATAATGGTGACGATTTCACCGGGATGAACCTTGATGGAAATGCCTTGCAGCGCTTTGATGCCTCCGTAGTTGACGACCAAATCTTCCACCTGCAACAGGATGTCCATCATCCCAACTCTCCTTCACCTAAGTAGGCTTTAATGACCGTCGGATCGTTTTGAATCTCCTGAACGGTGCCTTCCGCCAGCACTTGTCCGAAACTCATGACCGTGATGCGTTCACAAATAGCCTCCACCAACCGCATCTGGTGTTCGATCAAGATGACGGTCAGTTGAAAGCGATCCTTGATGGTGCGGATGAGTTCAACGAGATTCAATACTTCCTGCGGGTTCATGCCAGCGGCCGGTTCGTCCAGCAAGAGCAGTTTCGGCGATGTCGCCAAAGCCCGGGCGATTTCCAGTTTGCGTTGCAGACCGTACGGCAAATTTTTGGCCTGTTCGGTTTGTCGTTGGGTCAATCCGACCAGTTCGAGCAATTCGTCGATCATCTGCTGGTCGACCCGTTTATGGGACAACGTTCCGACTACAATGTTTTCACGGACAGTCAAGTCGGAGAACAACCGCAAGTTTTGAAACGTCCGGGCAATTCCCAGCCGGTTAATTTCGTGAGGCTTTTTTCCGGTAATGTCATGGCCGTCGAAGACGATCCGCCCCTCCGTCGGCCGGTAAAGGCCGGTGATGAGATTGAACAACGTCGTTTTCCCCGCGCCGTTGGGGCCGATGACGCCGTACACTTGTCCTCGCCGGACGTGCAGGCGAAAATTCGAAATCGCTTTCAATCCGCCAAAAGAATGGGTGAGTTTGTCGATGGATAGCAAAGTCTCGTGCATGTCCCAACCCGTCCTTTCATCCACGGCTCGTCAAACCTGTTTCGTTTCCGCCGCATTTTGGAGCGCGCTGGCCGCCGGTTTCCCAGGGACAGTTTTTTTCCGTCCGCGCCACAGGCTGACTAACCCTTGCGGCAAGAACAAAATAACGATCATAATGGCTATGCCTAGAATGACGAGGTAAGCTGGGCTGTCGCCCCAAAGCACCCACAAGATGCGGTTGCCAATGTATAAGATGACGGCACCGATTATCGGGCCGACCAGTGTAGCGATGCCTCCGAGCAAGACCATGATGACCATTTGGTCGGAAATGAGGGGGCCTAGCACGCTGTCCGGATGGATGTACGTAATCCAGTAGGCGTAGGCGCCGCCGATGAGACCGGGGAAAAAGGCACTGACGGCAAACACTTGCGTCTTGATCTGGACAATGTTTAAACCTAGGGTCGAAGCTGCCGTTTCTTCCTCGCGAACTGCCTTGACTTTCAATCCATAATGACTGCGGTCAAAGGTCACATAGGAAAAGATGGCTACGAACAGGGCCAATGCCAGCATGACGAAATAAAAAAACGTTTCGTTGAGGTACGGTTTCAAGCGCAGCCCTTCTGGACCCCCGGTAATGTCCAAGACGAGCACCAACTGCCGCATCATTTCCGCAAAACACCATGTGCCAATGGCAAAGTAGGTGCCGCTCAGGCGCAACGTCGGATAACCGACCAGCCAGGCGAATACGTAAGTCAACAAGCCGGCTGTCAGCATGGCCGGGAAGAAGGGAAAGTCCAATTTTCCCATGAGCAGGGCCGTCAAGTAGGCACCGAGACCGAAAAAGGCACCGTGTCCAAAGCTGACATACCCCATGTATCCGCCAATCATGTTCCAACTGAGGGCCAGTCCAATCCACATGAGCAAGCCGGTGACGATGCGCAACCAAAACGAGGAAAGCAGGAACGGGACGATGAGAAGAAAGACGAGCAGGATGAGCAGCAGCCATTGTCCTTTTTGGAGCCGGATGTTCAATCGACCCATGAAAGTTACCACCCTTTACGCAAGATTCCTTTCGGAAAGAACAGCAAGATGATATACAAGATAAAGAACAAGACCAGCAAAATATAAGACCCGCCTAAATAAACGGAACCAAAACTGATGATGATTCCCAGCAAAAATCCTGCAACGATGGCACCGGCCAGCGATCCCAATCCGCCTACGACGACGACGAAGAAGGCAAAGACGGTGTAACGGAGTCCCATTTCGGGGTTGACGGAGAAAATGGCGCCGATGAAAATGCCGGCCATTCCGGTCAAACCCGCATAAATGGCGTAGACGAGACGGGCGATGTGGTGACCGTCGATGCCCATCAAACCGGCGATGGTCCGGTTTTCCGCCGCGGCGCGAATGGCCAGGCCGACTTTACTCTTGTACAAGAACAAAATAAAAACGGCTGTCACTGCAAGAGCGAACACGGTGGCCGCCACCCGCAACGCTGGCAATGTCACTCCGAACAGCGGCCAACTTTCTTCGGAAAGAAACGTGATTAAATTTCGGTTGTTGAATCCCCACAGCGAAAGGGCGGATCCCCGCATGAAGATGGACAATCCAAAGGTGAAGGCCAGGGCCATCAATGCGGCATTGCGATGTTTTTGATCGATGACTTGTTTCAAGACGGGATAAAGGAGATATCCGGTGACGGTAAAGATGACGAACACGACCGGTAATAACAGGATGGGGTCGATGTGCCAAAAGTGGTGCAACCAAAAGGCAGTAAACGCTCCCAACATGATCCATTCACCGACGGCGAAATCGATGATATGCAAGACGCCAAAGGCCAGTGAAAATCCGACGGCCACCATAATGAAAATGCCGCCGATGAGCAAACCGTTGATCAATGTTTGCAGCAATAAATCCAACGGATAACACCCCTTTCGATGGCGTGCAATGGACAAGGATGGAGACGGCAACCATCACAGTTCGGCGATGGTTGCCGCGTCAGTGCTGATTACCGGCTTTCCATCGGCGGTACCGGATACGTGGGGGCTTGGACCCGCACGTCGGCCGGCCCGACAATGATTTGTTTCCCATCTTTCAACTGAATGGTCAACGGTTGCAAGCCGGTATTGTTGTGATACCAAGCTCCTTCGGTGGCAAAAGAGATAGGACCGAACAAGGTGTTGACCTCGATGTTTTCCAGGGCTTCCACCAGTTTCTCCCGTTCCTCTTCCGACAACGGCGGTTTGGCGCCAATGGCTTGCAGCGCTGCCGTAAAGACGATACCGGTAGCCGTACAACCCGCTTCCGTATATTCAGGAGCGGTGCCGTATTTTTCCGTAAATTTCTTGACATATTCTGCCGTGGATCCGAATAACGGGTCTTCGTAGTTCAGATCCGGTGTCCAGATGGCGGCACCCATGACGTAATCGGCGTCTTTGCCCAAGTTTTTGATGAAGTCGGGCGTCGTAATGCCGTAGTGCATGACAAAGATCTTCGGCATGAAACCGAGGGATTTGGAGGCTTTGATGACTTCCATGTGCTCTTTTTCGTGACCGCCCACCGCCAAAATGTCGGGGTTCAGTTTTTTAATGGCACTGATGAGCGGCGTGAAATCGGTTCCAGCCGGAACGATGTCGTATTTTACGACTTCCATGCCTGCCTCTTCGGCCGATGATTTGAAGGTTTCGGCCACCGACTTGGAGAACGGATCGTTGACGCCGATGATGGCGATCGTTTTTGGCGCCGGATTTACATCACGGGCCAATGTCCGGATGGGCGAACTGCCGGTCAGATCGACGGCCGGAATGGTGCCAAACGTGTATTTGAACTGTTCTTTCCAAATGAGCGGCGATTCGGCCGAACCGGTAATCATCGGCACTTTATACTTTTCTAAAATCGGCGCCACGGCCAACGTCACACCGCTGGTGTAGGGCCCGAGAATGAAGTCCACTTTTTCCGACGTAATCATCCGTTCGGCTGCATCGGCTCCTGATGTCGGATCGCTTTGGTCGTCGGCATAGACCAACTCGACACGATATTTTTTGCCGTCGATTTCAATGCCGCCTTGTTCATTGACGGTTTCCGCCCAAATCTCATAACCCCGTTTCGTTACGTTGCCGCCATACACCTCCGAACCGGACAAAGAGGTGATGACGCCGACTTTAAAATAGTCCCGCGACTCTTCTGTCGCCGTTGGGCTGTTACAGGCACTCAACACCACCATCATGACTCCCAACAACACCATGGACCACCAACGAATTCGTTTCATGGCAACCCCCCGTTCTAGAATTAAAGCGTTTTCAAATTTGCCCTCCAATTTTTTGAAACCGAAGGCTATAATAATAGAGTAAAATACGAAATGTACAACCTATGTTAAAACAAGGAGTTTTCTCATCCATTTGTCAAAATGTTAATGATATGGCCTGATAATTTTACATTTTGTCTATTTTGGGAGGAGGGAGCCTGTGAGCGACGCCTATCATACGTTAACGGTCAAAGAGATATTACAGCGCCCCCTTTTCCGAAAGGCAAAAGTCGTTGCCGGCCATCAAGGACTCGGCCGGATCGTCAAGTGGGTTCATGCCATTGAAGTGACGCAAATCCGGGAGCGTGATTTGCTGCACGGCCATGAACTCGTGTTGTCGACGGGCATCGTTTGGGGACGGGAAGATGTGCGCCTGTCGTTTTTGAAACAGCTCATCGACAAAAACGTTTCGGCATTGGGCATCCAGTTGGGTTACTATTTTGAAGAAATCCCGCAAGACTTGATCGATATGGCCAACCAACACCATTTTCCCATCATCATCTGGGAGAAAGCCGATGAAGTACCGTATGTCGATGTGACCCACGATTTGCATCGGGCTTTGATCAACAAACATTATGAAATGATCGACCAACTGGAGCGGTTTTCCCGCGAAGTGAACCAGTTGCTGCTGAGCACTGATGCGCTGCCGAAAATATTGCAGTTGCTGTATCGCTATTTGCGCATGCCGGTCGTTTACCGGACCGTACAAGGCGAGACCATTTGCTTGCCGCCGCCCGCCACGGAAGAAAAAAAGGAAAAAATGGTGGCGTTGTTGCAGCAGTCCCGGGACTGTGCGCGGGGCGTGTCGGTGGCCGTCAAATCGGTACAGGCCTTCAATCAAAAGTGGGCGGAACTGGCCATTATTTCATCGGAACATGAACTCTCCGAATTCGAATCGTTGCTTTTGGATCGCTGCGTCACGGCTTTGGCGCAAGAGTTGATGCGGCGGTTGTACGTGGAAGAAAAACGTCGGCAACAGGAAGGTCAGTGGCTCTTTGATTGGCTGAACGGACAACATGACCGGGAACAAGTCATCCAGCAGTTGAAATCCATCGAACCGGCACTGAAGTCATTGGACTTCCATTCGTTTCGGGGAACGGTATGCATCGC
>PKQY01000072.1 GCA_017577895.1 Bacillota bacterium | reverse complement strand
TGTTCGACTTGCCGAATGAGGCGCTCCGGTTCCACTTCCCCTTTATGGGTCGATTCGATGATGCGGCCGTCGATGCGGATGCGAATGCGAAACTGCGGCTTGCCTTTTTCGTAGCCGGTGTCGATGCGGGTGTGAATCTGCTTGGGATGGAACGTGACGAAAATGTTTTTTTCCGGTTCCAGCGGTATCGTCACGTCGTCTCCCCGCTTGTTGTCCCGGATGTGGACGAGGGGGATGACCTCGTCGCTTTCCAAATGGCCCACCATGCGGGTGCCGTTCAAGACGGCTAGCTCGTCCAACCGTACGTCTTCTTCGTTGACGTGGACGTAATACATGATGGGATCCTCCGTCGATTTGCTCATGGAGACGTAAATGTCGCCCAAGGGCAATTTGGGCAAGATCCCCAAACGGCTGATGGTTTGCAACTGGTCCATCAAAAACAGGGTGGGCAGCTGTTCCAGCTTCGGGTTGAACGTGAGCAAATCGACGGCTTTTCCTTTTACGATGACAGGCCACAGTTGGCGGCGAAACGTGGATTCGCGGCGGAGTCCATCGATGATGGACGCCATGTCTTCCCGGGCCACGTCTTCACTGATGGCGATGACTCGGGTGTGCCCGACGAAGATGAGTTGATTGGTGCGTTTTTGCAAGTTGCCCAACCCTTCCAGCAAGGTGTCGCCGACACTGGACAACACGCGATACGCCTCGCTGCCGCCACCGCCGCCGCCGGTACTGGTGCTGCCGGCGATTTGATTCGGAATGGGCACTTGAATGGACACCACATAGTCGTTGTCCTCGCCTTTGTCGAGGGCAATGGCGCTGACGAATGTCTGCTTTTCAATGTCGCGCTGATCCCAGCAACCGGCCAACACCAAGATGGCCAACAAAAGGAACAGCTCCGTTGCCGCCCGGAGACATGTTTGCAAGTTCCATCTCCTCCTCACCGCCCGGTTACGGTCCGGGTTGGGTTGGTTTCGAGGGGTTACGCCGCTGTGGCTGGCGGATTTGTGCCGCGATCAGCAACAGCACCGGGACCCCGAGCCAAAACACGACACTGGCTACCCCTAGCACTTGCATCCATTCGTACACTTGATGGACGTGTTTCGGCCAAAGCGCCAGCACCAGCAGGAAAGGGAACATGGCGAGCACGACCCATTGATGGTGGCGGATGCGGAAATATTCTTGCACAATTTTGGAGGCACTGAAGTACAAATTGCCGATGGCGGTGTGCATGAGCAAAAACCAGATGGCCAGCACCGCCGCCTCCATCCGTTCCAGAATGGCGCCGGGGAATTCGGTGCTGATGGCCATCTCCAGCGCCGGCCACATAATGCGCTTGACTTCCTCGTAGCTGAAGGTGGCAATGGCCGCCAACGTGCTCAACGTGTTCATCAACGCCGGTATGGCGATGCCGACGTATTGCGCCCGGCGGGCCGCGGCAATGGGTTGGGTGAAGGCGCCCAGGACGAGCATGATCTCAAAACCGGCAAAGGCGATGGACGTGGCGGCTACACTGATGAGAAAAGATCGCCAATCCACAGAAAAAAGGGGCAACAAATTTTCCCAACGCACATTCTGAAAAGACAGCAAATACAACAGCAGGAGGGGAACAAAGGTCAACACGAAGATCAACTCGTTGACCCGGGCGATGACTTCCGCTTCGTGCATGGCCATGTACATGGCGGCAGCCAGCATGAGAAACATGATGACGGTCATGGGGGTCTCCCGCAGGACGACCGCGGTGATGACTTCCCCGAAGGCCCGGGCCAGCGTGCCGGTGTGGGCAGCCCACAGAAGTGTGAGGCCGATGAGCAACGGGAAGCTTAGGACGGTTCCCCAACGGGTCCCTTTTTTGCCCAGCAGCTGTTGACTGTAGATGACGACGGTTTGTCCCGTGAACCGTTGATTGAGCCGGGTAATGAGGCTCATCCCGAAAAAGGCGGCCAGCATGCCGAGCAAAATGGACATCCAAGCCGATTCATGGGCCCAATAGGCGGCGACCCGCGGCAAGGTAAAGACGCCCATGCCCAGCATGGTGCACGTCAGGATGGCCGTCAGTTGCCGGGGATTGATGACATACGGCGTTTCTTCTTTTGACACATGGACTTGTTGTGCGATGTTGGCTTGATTGGTGTTCGCCATGGGCGCCTCTCCTTTGCTCGTGTTCACGCTGTCAACCCAGCCGTTTGTCGTCCCGCGGCTTTAAGATTTTCGGCCGGCTGCGCATGAAAAAGAGCGGGACGCGAATCCAGGTGTCTTTCAAGTCCGATGTGCGGCTGGGCGAGATGGGAGCCATGTACGGAACGCCGAACGATTTGAGACTGGACAAGTGGACGACGATGACGAACAGCAACAACATGATGCCCATCAGGCCGAACGTGCCGGCAGCGATCATCATGGGGAAACGCAACATCCGCAAGGCGATGGCGGCGCTGTAACTGGGCGAGGCGAAAGAACCGACGGTGGTCAACCCGACGATGATGACGATAATCGGGCTGACGAGCCCGGCCGAGACCGCCGATTCACCGATGATGAGGGCGCCGACGATGCCGATGGTCGGGCCGATGGGACCGGGCAGGCGAACGCTGGCTTCCCGCAAAATTTCCACCGCAATTTCGATGACAAACGCTTCCACCAGTGCCGGAAAAGGCACGGCCGAGCGGCCGGCCATCATGGCGATGGCCATGTCAGAAGGGAGCATTTCCGGATGGAAGGCGACAAAGGCGATGTAGAGCGACGGCAAAAACAAAGCCAGGGCCATGCTCAACAGCCGGATGAAGCGGATGAATGTGGCGATGCCAAACCGTTCATAATAATCTTCCGGGCTTTGATAAAACTGGGAGAAGACGGCCGGCGCAATCAAGACAAAGGGCGTGCCGTCGGTGACGATGACGACTTTTCCTTCCAACAAGTTGGCTACCGCTTTGTCCGGACGCTCGGTGTTTTGGATTTGCGGAAAGGGCGAATAGTGGTTGTCTTCGATCATTTGTTCCAGATAGCCGCTTTCCAGCGCGCCGTCGATCTCGATGGCCGCCAGCCGCTTTTGCACTTCTTCCAGAACTTTGGGGTCGACGATGCCCTCAATATACATGAGGGCGATGTCGGTGTTCGTCCGTTTGCCCACCGTCATGTTTTTGACGCGCAAATCGGGATCTTTTAAGCGCAGGCGGATGAGCGCGGTGTTCATCCGCAAGGTTTCGGTAAAGCCGTCCCGCGGGCCGCGGATGACCGCTTCCGTATTCGGCTCCTGGACCGAACGACGTTCCCACCCCTTCGTGTTCATGAACAGGGCCATGGTTTCCCCGTCCAACAGGAGAACCGTATCGCCGGACAGGAGACTGCGGATGACTTGTTGAAAGTCGTTGGCCTGCCCTACTTCGTTGACGGTGAGACCGGTTTGGATGAGGGCATCGGTCAATGAATCCGCATTGATCAGCTCAGGAGTCTGCCGTGTTGCGAACATGAGGCTTTTCAGAATGTAATCGTCGATTAACGTAGCATTGATCAGTCCGTCGATGAAGACGATGGCGGCTTTTTTATCCGGTTGGCAGGCCAGGACGAAGTTGCGGATGACAAGATCGTCACTGTCGCCTAAAATGCTCCGGATGTAATCGATGTTTTCGGACAAATTCGGCGACAGGACGCGTTCTTTCAACGGGGCCATTTTCTCTTCCGCTTGTTTTTCCTGCTCGGCCTGCCGTCGTTTCTTTCGTTCGGACCATTTGATGGGATGGCGTACTTTCCGCACTTCCTGCTCCCCCTTCTGGGGTTAGTTTGATTTTCCATCCCATTTTTATACAACCGGCCAAAACAAAAAGGTTCCGGGCTAGGTCGGGAAACCCGACACAACGTGAGCCCAGAACCTCGATCCGTGTCTCATGAGGCATGTATGTTTGTCATTGGATGCTTTCCGGCGCAAAGTCGTGCATCACTTCGCGCAACGATTTGCGTTTGCCAATGATGAAGGGCGTGTCTTCCTTTGTGTACAGTCGTGCCTGGGTCGCGCGCAAATGGCGGACCAGATCGACGAACGTCTGGTACTCGTCCGATTCAAAGGCTAGGATCCATTCGTAATCGCCGACGCCGAATGCCTGGACGTTGTTCGTCAACACTTCCGGAAATTCTCTGCCCTTCATGCCGTGTTCTCGCAACATTTTGCCCCGCTCTTCCCGCGGCAGCAAGTACCATTCGGCCGTGCGGACGAACGGGTATAAGCAGAGGTACTTGCGAGGTGGAATGCCTTTTTGAAACGCGGTGATGTGATCGCCATCAAATTCTGGAGGCCGGGTCAGTCCGGGGAACGCCCATTGCAGAATTGTTCCCTGACCGAAGGCGGTGGCTCGCACCTCGACGGCGAAATTTTGCAACGTGTCTACGTCATCGGAAATGATCCAGAAAACGACGTCGGAATCGTTGCGAAAACCGACGGTGCTGTAAATGCCTCGGACGGTGAGTCGCTCTTGGTAACGGTCGAGAATGGCTTGCAGTTCCTCAACCGCCTGTTGCCGTTGGGTTTCCGGCAGGCGGAACCAATGTTCCGTGCGACGGTAGACGAGATGATTCGAATACAACGTCTGGCGGTTGTTTTGTGCAGTCGACACGGTTTCACTCCTTTCGTTTCGTCGCTGTTTCAATTATAGCAACGGGGATGGGACAGGGCCATGCTTCACCGGGCAAATCCGTTGACAATTTCGGCAATCTTTCTTCATTGCGCCAGGGGAAAGCTTTTCGTTATAATTTTGCCGAACATGAACATCATTAAACGCAACAGCCAGTATATATGTGGTTGTAGTTCTCAGTCGGTTCACAGGATTTGTGAATCTTTTTTTATACCCTAAACATCAACGGCAGTTGCGAATGTTGTATCGTCTGGGATGAACGCCAAGAGGAGGGGGATAACGTTGTCCCGGGAACGGCCGCGACGAAAGAGGGGAAAAGTGATGCGTCTGGTCGTGGTGTCCATTTTACTGTTGGCGTTGTTTGGCATTGCCGGCGTGGTCATCGCCGGTGAATGGATGATCGACGAGACGAAATTGACGGAGATGAGTCAAACTTCTACGATATACGACAAAGATGGCCGAGAAATTGGCGCATTGTATGTGGAAAACCGCAAACTCATCGAAGACTTCGACAAAGTGCCGGATTACGTGCGGGCGGCGTTTATCGCCACGGAAGACCGGCGGTTTTATCACCATTTTGGTGTGGACCCCATCGGCATTGCCAGGGCGTTGGTCGTCAATTTGCGGGCCGGGGAGACCGTGGAAGGCGGCAGCACCATCACCCAACAGTTGGCTAAGTTGACGTATTTGACCCATGATCGGGTGTTCAGCCGCAAGATTAAAGAGGCGATTATTGCGGTCAACTTGGAGCGGAAGTTTACGAAAGATCAAATTTTGGAAATGTATTTGAACCAGATCTATTTCGGCCATGGCGCCTACGGCATTGAGACGGCGTCCCAGATGTTTTTCGGCAAATCGGTGACCGAATTGACGCTGGGAGAGGCGGCTTTATTGGCCGGAATACCGAAAGCGCCCAACAATTATTCGCCGTATACGAATTTGGACAAGGCGCTGGAACGGCGTAAAGTCGTGCTCAAGTTGATGGAAGAACAGCAGTACATCACCGAAGAAGAGCGGATGATGGCCGAGCGGGAGGAAGTCCGTCTGAAGGAGCTGCCCAAACGCTCCGGCTTTGCCCAGGCGTATATCGACTATGTCATCCGGGAGGCGGAACGCAAATACGGTTTTACGGAAGCGGAGCTGTATCGGGGCGGGTATAAAATTTACACCCATATGGAACGGCAGGCCCAAGAAGCGATAGAGGAAGTGTTTGCTGACGATCGGTATTTTCCGAAGTCGGCCGACGATCAAAAAATCGAAAGCGGCATGGTCATTCTCGATCACAAGACCGGCGGCATTGTGGCCATGGCCGGCGGTCGGGACTATGTGGCCAAAGGGTTGAACTGGGCGACCCAGCGGGATCGGCAGCCGGGTTCGGCTTTCAAACCGATTGCCGTCTACGGCCCGGCGCTGGAAGCGGGCTGGGAACCGTATGACACGTTGCCGGACAAAAAGATCACGTACAAAGAATACGGCAACTGGACCCCGACGAACCCGGGTGGGCGTTACCGCGG
>PKQY01000071.1 GCA_017577895.1 Bacillota bacterium | reverse complement strand
ATCTCCACCTCATCTTGTTCGATTTGCATGCGCAACCCCCGGCCGTACCCTTTTTGCCGGCGGGCGAGCTGCTCGTTGATCTTTTGCACGTCGACCGGCACATTGCTCGGCAGGCCTTCGACAATAACCGTCAACTGTCGGCCATGGGACTCACCGGCCGTTAAATAACGCATGGATTCCCTCCCTTTCTCTCCCATCCGCTGTTACGGACACCGCTTTCTGCGTCTCTCTAAAAACACAAAACTATTATAATACAGACAGCAGGGGGCAGCAACGACGCCGGTCATGCGGGCGCAGGGACTTCTGTTTTCTCATTTCTTGATGTAAAAAAAGGGAGCTACCGAGTACAATCGGTATTGGTGGGCATGAAAAATTTGCTCTGTGCTGCCGACAAACAAATAGCCGTTCGGAACGAGGGATTCGGCCAATTTTTGATACAGCAGGTGCTTCGCTTCATCGGTAAAATAAATCACGACATTCCGACACAAAATCAAATCGAATCCTTTCGGAAAAGGGTCATTCAGCAAATCCAGCTTTCGAAACCGCACTTGGCCCCGCAATCGATCTTTGCGGAACCTCACCGTATCGCCTTGCCGTTCAAAATATGTGCTCAATTTATTGGGAGGCATATTTTGCACCGACACCCATCCGTAGACGCCTTGTTTGGCTTTTTCTAAGACGAACGGGTCGATGTCCGTGGCCAAAATGTCGTAATGCCGGACCCCGGCTTCTTCCAGCACCATGGCCAGCGTGTACGGTTCCTCGCCGGTGGAACATGCCGAACTCCAACACTGCAAGTTTTGTTTTTCCTTCAAGAGTTGTGGCAAAATCAGCGTGCGCAACACTTGCCATTGTTCCGGATTCCGATAAAATTCGGTGACATTGATCGTAATCCGCTTTAAGACGATATCTTGCAGTTCCGGCGACTGGCGAATGGCCTCCAAAAAATCGCAGAAAGTCGAATAGCCGAGCTTGTCGCGGAGCGACTGCAACCGCCGCTTCATCTGCCGCTCCTTGTAGTACTGCAAATCGATGCGCAAAATTTGCTTCAGACCCTGGACAAAATGTTGATAATCTTGTGTTTCCAAAGCCGCCTCCCCCGTCCCTCTCCCGAAAACCCCGTTCAATGTCGTATTACGGAAAAAAGAAGCCCAATAGGAGGACAATTGGGCTTCTTGGTGCGACAAAACGTATCGCGCTTGCTCGTTAACGAATCCAGGAATCGATGGTTTTGGCATAATCGAACAGTTCTTCCGGTTTGAACCACAACTTGATTTCCCGTTCCGCATTCTCCGGTGAATCGGAACCGTGAATGATGTTCATTCCCATGCTGATGCCGTAATCTCCGCGGATGGATCCCGGTTCCGCTTCCACCGGGTTCGTCTTGCCCATCAGTCTCCGAACCGCGGCAATCACTTGTTCTCCTTGCCAAACCATGGCGAATACCGGCCCGGAAGTAATGAAGTCGACCAGCTCTTTGAAAAACGGCTTGTCTTTGTGCTCGGCATAATGGGCCTCGGCCAGTTCCCGGGAAACCATCATCAACTTGGCCCCAATCAACTGATACCCTTTCCGTTCAATGCGCTGCACGATTTCACCGATGAGATTTCGTTGCACACCATCGGGTTTGACCATGACAAACGTCCGTTCCATGTGTTCTATTCCTCCATCACTGTTGAACATTGTCCAAGCGGATTAAATTTTACCAGTAAGGGATAAAAGTTGCAACAAAGTCGTCAAGAGCGGCGAAACGCAATGGCATCGGCGACAACCAACAGCCGCTCCCGTTCCCGGGTAGGAGGAAAACTGCTTAAAGCATCTTTTGCCTTCGCCAAATAGCGTTCGGCCAACTGTTGCGCATATTGGATGCCGCCCGACTGATGGACAATCCCGATGAGGCGTTGGGTCAGCTCTTCCAGTTGCTCCGCCGTGTCTGTGACGGCCGATTCAGCGGTGAGGGCCTGGATTTTCCGAATGAGCGGCACCGCATGCCGCCGCCATTCCTCCCGCATCAACGTATAAATGAGCGGAATGGTGATATTGCCTTGACGAACGTCGCTGCCATGGGGCTTGCCGGTCGTTTGCCGATCGCCGGTCATGTCCAACAAGTCATCGGTAATTTGAAACGCCATGCCGGTATAGTAGCCGTACCGCCACAACTGCTGCACTTCCCGTTCCGACAATTGGCTCACTTGCGCCCCCAGTTGACAGCTGACGGAAATCAGCAAGGCGGTTTTTCGTTTTATGCGCCGCAAATAATGGCGCAAATGTTGATCGACATTAAAAAAGTCACGGAGCTGGTAAATTTCACCGAGTCCCATTTGGACCAGCGCTTTCGAAAGTGTTTGATGGACTTGTTTTTCTTTCACCCGCGATATGTACTGCAGCGCTTGGGCCAAAATGTAGTTTCCGGTATACAGCGCAATCCGGTTATCCCATTTAGCGCGGACCGTCGGCTGGCCCCGGCGAAGATCCGCATCGTCAATGATATCATCATGCACAAGCGTCGCCATATGTATGAGTTCTAAAGAGACAGCCACCGATTTCAGCCGTTCGAGACAGTATTCCCCCAAGCTGCCGCTCATCAATACGAACAAGGGCCGTAGCCGCTTGCCGCCGGCTTTCAACAGATGCAACGCCGGTTCCTTCAAATTGGAGTCAGCTTGACTGAGGGCGTCATACAGCTCCTGTTCAATCAAGCGCATATCCTTTTGCATATCCTGGTAAATTTCTTGTAAATCCATACGTCCACCGACTTTCAAAGTCCCAGTTTCTTACCAATGTGCAAAGCGGCAATGCCGCCCGTCAATGCATACACTTCCACTTCCAGGCAACCCGCTTCCTGAATCCAACGAGCCAATTCCTGACGATCGGGAAACGTCTTCAGTGACTCGGGCAGCCACCGGTATTGTTCATATTTGCCGGTAAAGACCTTGGCCACCCATGGGAGAATGCGCTGAAAATAAAACCAATATACCTGGCGAAAAACAGGCCACGTGGGATGTGAAAGTTCTAAGGAGACCACCTGTCCGCCAGGTTTTGTCACGCGAACCATCTCTTTCAACACTTGTTTGACATCCGGCACGTTACGCAGCGCAAAGCCGATGGTGACCGCATCAAATGTGTCATCGGGAAAGGGCAACTTCATGGCGTTGCCTTCAACCAGCGTCACCCGGTCGGCCACGTCGGCTTCCTGTACTTTTTTTTGTCCTATTTCCAGCATTTTCGGGCTGAAATCCAATCCGTACACGTGGCCCTCGGGACCGACCACCCGGGCCAAACTGATGGTCCAATCGCCCGTCCCGCAACACAAATCCAACGCCTTGTCCCCCGGGCGCAAGTGCATTTTTTTCATGGCAAACCGCCGCCATACTTTGTGCATCCGAAAACTCAAGACCGAATTCATCAAGTCGTATTTCGGGGCAATGCTTTCAAACACTTGAAAGACAAATTGTTCTTTCGACGGTCCCTTTGGACCGGTGCTCGATTGTTCCCCTTCCCGATTCATCGTTGTACCTCCGTCAATCTAGAAAAACGGTTTTGGACATAAAAAAATCGTTGACGCAGCCGTGCGGCTGTCATGTCGTCGGTCGTCACCTGCTGGATGAGCTGTTCCATGTCATTGAGCCAAATCGGCAACAACCGTTCCCATTCCGGATGCAAGAACACGGCGTGTTCCGGTTTGGTGGACACCATCGACGCCTGTTCTGTCACGATGAGGCGTTCCATGAGCCTCTTCCACTCCGGTCCCCGCTGATCATCCAATTTCGTAAAATTCGTGTACAGCGCGCCATGGATGACCGTCACGTCTTGCAACAGCTGCGGAAATCCCATGCCCATGCCACCAGACTGGTGCAGGCGCATTTTGGCTTGATTGATCTCCGAAATGGCCTCGGAGATGATGGCGATCACCTGGATGTCCCCGCCTTCGGCCAACAGGGCATAAAAATGGCTGCTTAAAAAATCACCGGCCAGAATCGCCACTTGTCGATGCCGTTTTTGTTCCGCATCCACGGCCACCGCCTCGGCGCTTTCATGCACATCAAGACCCAGCTGCGCCAGTGCCGTCGCCGTACAAACCCGCACCCGTTTTTCTTGCTCCCATCCCAATTCTTGCAGGAAAAGATTCAACAACTCGAGCCTGCGGCGGGCAATTTCCGGGTAATCCAAATGTGGCAGCAAATCCGGCATATGGATGACCGCTTCAATTTGCCGTTCCACCGCCAACAGCACATCCTGCCCCTGTTCTCTTGTCCCCATGACGCGACCCCCAACCGACATACCTTGTCCACGACTTTAAGCAATCACATACCAGTATAGCATACTTTCAAGCCGGATCCTACCGCTATTTCCGGCTATTGTCGGTGCTAACTGCCGTCTGACGACGTCATGAAGTAATGATACCAAGAAGCGGTTTTCGTCAATTTAAACAAGTGGGACAAATACAACTCCAGGGGCAGCTGATGGACATTGCTCATCCGGGGGTCTTTCGCCAAATCGGTCCGGTGAGCGACAAAGGATGCCAACAACAACGGCGGTTCGTCAGGCTGTTCCCAGAGAATGCGGACGAGAAGCTCCTGGACATTCGTCGTTCCCAGCAACGCGTGGGACGACAAGGCATACAACGTCCGATACAGCTCGTCGGCCGTTAAACGCTGTCCCAGTTGAACCGACAAATCGATTTCCAACACGTGGTCTTTCCATGATACCCGTTCCATTCTGGCAGTCATCGGTACCGACGCCAAAAAATCGACCAAGTGCATGCGATCTAACGTCTGGGGGACGCGGTAGGCAAACACCGGTTCATCGGCCTTCAATTGTATGACCGGAATGAGGGAAATCAACAGGGCAATAGCCAAGGACCCGACAATACCGACCAACCATCCTTTTGTCGCTTTCATCCAGCGCCCCCTTTCGCTCTTGCTCTTCGTTTTATATTCATTCATACAAAACAAAAAGGCGGGCTATGCATCGTGGGAACCAACGCACAGCCCGCCGATATCGTTCATTTATCCAACGCTTCCGTCTGCACCGTTCCATATCGGGTGTACACGGTGGCTTGGCCGCGGATTTTGATGGCCGACGTATGTTCAGTGAATTGGGCGATCATGACTTCGCCTTTATCCAACTTTTCCGTATGATGAAAACGGGTCGTTTCCCCGCGGGTCAGTCCAAACACTTGCACACCGTTTTGCTCCGCCTTTATGACAACATAATCGTTCATATATTCCACGACCGTGTACCTCCCTTAGTTTAAAAAAACCGCAACATGAACATGTTGCGGTTCCTGTAGGCGATATGTAGAGGAAATGGTCGGAACGACAGGATTTGAACCTGCGACCTCACCCACCCCAAGGGTGCGCGCTACCAGGCTGCGCCACGTCCCGACACACCCCCATTATAATGAAGGATGAAGGCCATGTCAAGGGATGATCTTGTTCCAGTCGACAGTAAGAAGATTACGAACGAATCAATTGGAACGCTTCCGCCCGGGCCATGGGATCGGTGGCAAAAATGCCTCGTACCGCCGAAGTGACCGTTTTCGCGCCCGGTTTTTTCACGCCCCGCATCGTCATGCACATGTGCTCCGCTTCAATGACGACGATGACACCGTGGGGCGTCAAGTGTTGCATGATGGTATCGGCCACCATGGACGTGATCCGTTCTTGCAATTGCGGCCGTTTGGCGACCGCTTCCACAGCCCGCGCCAACTTGCTGAGTCCCACGACCCGTCCGCCCTTGGGAATATAGCCGACGTGTATGACGCCAAAAAAGGGGACGAGGTGATGTTCGCACATGGAATAAAAGGGGATATCTTTAATCAAGACCAGTTCTTCGTGATCTTCACTGAATATGACCTGAAAATGTTGTTCCGGATCCTCTTGCAAACCGGAGAAGATCTCCTCGTACATCCGGGCGACCCGAGCGGGAGTATCTCGCAAACCTTCCCGTTCGGGGTTCTCACCGATGGCTTCCAGCAACATCCGGACCGCCCGTTGGATTTTCTCGTGATCCACTGCCATGTTTTTCCCTCCACACCTGTTTTCTCTCTTCCGCATGTCCCCTTGATGCCCGGATGGCACTATCGTAACACACGTCCTCAAAAGAAAAAAGAAAGGGGCTTGACATCAGCCCCGTCGTTATGTATTCCTTTATGGTTATTTCACTTCTTCCTTCAGCGCCTTTCCTGGTTTGAAAGCCGGTACACGGCTGGCCGCAATGTTGATCTCTT
>PKQY01000070.1 GCA_017577895.1 Bacillota bacterium | reverse complement strand
TTGAGCGTTATGGGGTTCCGATGCTGGTCAGGGCGACACCGGTAAACGAGACGGGTCCCGTCACCGTCGCCTCGTTCCCGGCTCCGTTGGTGATTTCAGCCAACAAGGTGTAGCTGTGGAAGCCGGGCGGAAGCGCAATGTCCAACAGTTGGAGCGTCGTGGTCATTTCTTCGTCCACCGCCAAATTTCCGGCGCGGGCCGTGCCGATGACCACACCGTCCCGAAGCACCGTGAACAACACTTCCGGAACGGCCAGCACCGCTTCCCAGCCGATGGTGGCGATGACCAGCACATCGGTGGTGACCGTCGTCGTAAATCCGAATTCGGCCAGCGTGATCTGGTCCGCCGACTGGGGAATGGGGCGGTTCAACCCGTCTTCGAAGTTGGTCGGAAAGCTGCGACCATAGGCGTTGACGAAAATATTCAAGTCGTTTTTCCTCCTTATCTTGCGTGTGTTACTGATATGGTATGTCCAATTCGAACTTGAACGCTCGTTAATCTCCCAATTTTTAAAAAACAGGTAAAAATCCTCCAATAAAAGACTAGCCCAACGGGATTTTTCTCGGCGATTTTCTCCATTCAAAAGACCAGCTCCGGATTTAGGAATGTGCCCTGTCCATTTGCGCTTGTTTCGAATACAAATAGTTCGGATGCGATATCAAGACCTTGGAAAGAAGGGTCGTGGAAAATGGAGCTGACCGGAAAAAAAGTGCTGGTCACCGGGGCCGCCGGGTTTATCGGCAGCCACTTGACCCAGCAATTGGTGCTTTCGGGAGCCTGCGTCCGCGCCTTTGTCCGATACAACTCGTGGAATTCCTGCGGATTTCTCGACCAACTGCCGGCCGACCAACGGGCGGAAATCGAAGTGGTCACCGGCGATTTGCGCGATCCCGATGCCGTACGAAAAGCCGTCCGCGGCGCAGAAATCGTGTTTCACTTGGGAGCACTGATTTCCATCCCTTATTCCTATCAACATCCGACAGAAGTGGTGCAGACCAACGTGCTGGGGACGTTACATGTCCTGCAAGCGGTCCGTCAATGGGAAGTCGAACGGATGATCCACACCTCCACCAGCGAAGTGTACGGAACGGCCCAATACGTTCCCATCGATGAGGGTCACCCGTTGCAAGGACAATCGCCTTATTCGGCCAGCAAAATTGCCGCCGACAAATTAGTTGAGAGCTTCCATCGGTCTTACCAGACGCCGGTGGTGACGGTCCGGCCGTTCAATGCGTACGGTCCTCGTCAATCCATGCGGGCGGTCATCCCGACCATCATCAACCAAGCGTTACACGGTTCGGAAATCGTCTTAGGCAATTTGTCGGTCACCCGGGATTTCACCTATGTGGAAGATACGGCCCAGGCTTTCATTCGGGCCGCGGTCGCTGATGAAGCCGTCGGCGACGTGTTTAACGTCGGCTCCGGCAGAGAAATGGCCATTCACGATTTGGTCCAACTGATTTGCCGAATCGTCGGGAAAACGTTGCCCGTCCGCGTGGACCAAGCCCGTCTTCGTCCGGAAAAAAGCGAAGTGCGCCGACTTCTGGCCGACAGCACAAAAGCGGCCCGGGTGTTGCAGTGGCGTCCCACCGTTCCGTTGGAAGAAGGGTTGCGGCGAACCGTCGAGTGGATCCGACAGCATCCACATTTGTACCGACGGGATCGTACCATCACGTGAAAGCGGGGTGACAGTGTGCGAGCGGTCATCATGACCGGGGGAAAAGGGTTGCGCATGGCTCCGTACACCCAAGTGCTGCCTAAAGGCTTATTGCCGGTCGGAGAGCAGCCGCTTTTGGAAATTTTGGTCAAGCAACTGGCCCATCACGGGTTTACCCGCATCGTCATGGCGTGCGGGTACCGGGCCCATTGGATCCAGTCGTATTTTGGCGACGGCAGCCCGTGGAACTTGTCCATCACCTATCAAGTCGAATCCGAACCCCTCGGGACAGCCGGTCCCTTGAAGACCATTCCCGATTTGTGCGAACCGTTTCTGTTGCTGAACTGCGATGTCCTGACGACGTTGTCGTTTCGCGCTCTTTGGGAATATCACGCGTCGGCGGATAGCATCCTGACCGTGGCTGCCCAGCAGCAGCCGATCCCTATCGAATTCGGGGTGTTGGAAACGGAAGGCGACCGTATTGTGCGCTTTCTCGAAAAACCGGTGCACCGCGCCCGGGTCAACATGGGCATTTACGTCATGGAGCCGGAAGTGTTGAACTACATCCCAGAAAACCAATATTTTGACATTCCCGATCTGATCCGCGCCCTGTTGGCCGACAACAGGCCGGTCAAATGTTTCGAAAACGATGCCTTATGGATCGACGTGGGCCGGCCGGCAGATTTCGCAAAAGCCAATGAACTGTATCAACGATGGAAAGACCGGTTGTTGGCCGGTGAGGGGCGATGACGGGGGAACAGGTGCTTGTGACCGGCGTCAACGGCTTTATCGGTCGTCACATGGCCCAATATTTGCTCGAACGGCACATGACCGTTTGGGGGATGGGGCGAAGCCGGATCTCGGCCCTTTGCCATCCGAAATTTTTTTACACGCCATGCGACCTTGGCGACCCCGACGCGATTTTTTCGTGGATGAGCCAACACGATGTCCAATACATCATTCACTTGTCCGCCGAAACCGCCATTGGTCGAGCAGACAGCCCCTTTGATGCCGTCAACGTCAACTGCATGGGAACGTTGCGGCTGTTGGAGGCCGTCCGGCTCAAACCTGACAGGCATGTAAAAGGGATTTTGTTGGCCGGTTCAGCCCTCGAAGACGGGGTGCCGTGCAGTGTATACGGCTGGAGCAAACGGCTTTCGACGACCATCGGCCAAATGTATGCCCAGCTGTACGGATTGCCGGTCGTCATTGCCCGCACGTTCAACGTCATCGGTCCCGGCGCGACGGCAGGAGTGGCACCGTCTTTGGCTCGTCAATTAGCCGAAATGGAGCAAGGGTTGCGGCCGCTCCGGCTGGTGGTGGGCAATTTGGAGCTGGCGCGGGACTTTATTGACGTCCGGGATGTGGTGAGGGCCTACTGGCTCCTTTTGACCGCAGCGACCTTTCAGCCGGGCGAGGTGTTTCACGTGGCCAGCGGCACCGCCCGACGAATCGGGGACATGGTGGAGGTCTTTCGCCGACATGCGCAATGCCCGTTTGAAGTCACCGTCGATCCCGCATTGTTCCGCCCGGGGGAACCGCTGGCGATCCGCGGAGACAATGGAAAACTGCGCCAAGCGACGGGGTGGCACCCCCAATGGACGTTTGAACAGTCGGTTCTCGACGTGTTGAACGACGCCCGTCACCGTCTTCATTCGTCTGTCCGATCATCTTCCGACGAGAAAAGGGGGGAGATGGGAGTTGAAAGTGATGACGATCCTCGGAACCCGGCCCGAGTTGATCCGGCTCAGTCTCATCATCCCCAAATTGGACCGTTGGGCCGACCGGCACATTCTCGTGCACACGGGGCAGAACGCCCATCCGAGGTTGAAGGACATCTTTTTTGACGAATTGGGCATCCGGCCACCGGACTATCGATTCCCGCCGGCCGGCCGTTCCTTTGGCCGTCAAATCGGTTCCGTGTTTCAAAAGGTGGAGCAATTGTTGCTCCGGGAACGACCGGATCGGGTCCTCGTCTTGGGCGACACCAACAGCGCCCTATGCGCTGTATTGGCCGAACGGATGGGGATTCCCGTCTATCACATGGAAGCGGGGAACCGCTGTTACGACAAAACGGTGCCGGAAGAAATTAACCGCAAGCTTATCGACGCTGTCGCGTCCTTTAATTTGCCGTATACGCCCGGTGCCCGAGACAATTTGCTCCGGGAGGGCATGGAGCCAACGCGCATCTGGATGAGCGGTAACCCGATTTACGAAGTCTTGAACCACTTCCGGGAACGAATCGCCGCCAGCGACATTTTGGCGCGGCTGGGACTGGCGCCCCGCCAATACATTTTGGTGACGGCCCACCGCGCGGAAAACGTTGACCACGAACAGCGGTTGCGCAAGATCGTCTCAGGACTGAAATTGGTGGCCGAACAGACGAAGCTGACCGTCGTCTGCAGTGTCCATCCCCGAACCAAATCCCGATTTCAGCAGTTTTCGCTGGATGTGGACCACCCCCGCATACGGTGGTGCGAACCTTTCGGATTTTTTGATTTCGTCCATTTGCAACAATACGCCCGTTGCGTGATCACCGACAGCGGCACGGTACAAGAAGAAAGTTGCATTTTGGGCGTCCCGGCGGTCACCATTCGCCAATCGACGGAACGGCCGGAAACCGTCCTGTGCGGCAGCAATGTCGTGGCGGGATTGGAGCCGGAACGCATCGCCGCCTGTGTGCAATTAATGATGAACCGCCCATCGCAGTGGGAATGTCCCGTCGGGTACCGGGACCCCGACGTATCCACGAAAGTGACCCAATTCACCCTGGGAGGGCTGCACCATGTTTGAAGGCCGCTTCATCCTCATCACCGGGGGAACCGGTTCCTGGGGGACGGCACTGACCCGCATGCTGTTGGCCAAAGGCGCACGGGAAATCCGCATCTTCTCCCGCAATGAATTTGCCCAGGTGCAAATGCAACGGGCCTTTGACCACCATCCGGCGCTGAGGTTTCTTATCGGCGACGTCCGGGACGACAAAGCGGTGTTTGATGCGTGCGCCGGGGTGGAGCTGGTCTTTCACCTGGCGGCTTTGAAACACGTCCCCATTTGCGAGGGCCAACCGACGGAGGCCATGAAGACCAACATCGTAGGAACCGAAAACGTGATTCGTGCGTGTCTTGCGCACGGAGTCGAAAAAATGATCGACGTGTCCACCGACAAGGCCGTCGACCCCATCAACGTATACGGGCTGACGAAAGCCATGGCCGAACGGCTGACGATTCAGGCCAACCGGGAAAGCCCAAAGACCCGGTTCGTCTGCATTCGGGGCGGAAACGTCCTCGGCACCAACGGCAGTGTCGTGCCGTTTTTCCGGGAATGCATTTTAGCCGGCAAGCCGATTCCCGTTACCTCGAAAAAAATGACCCGTTTTTTTCTCACGTTACAAGAAGCGATTACATTGCTGTTGAAAGCGGCGGAAGTCTCCATCGGCGGCGAGACGTTCGTCATGAAAATGAACGCGTGCAACATTTACGATCTGGCCGTCGTCATGCGCGAACATCTGGCCACAAAGCCTGTGCCCATTCGGATAGTGGGGATGCGTCCCGGCGAGAAACTTCATGAGGTCCTCATCTCCCGGCACGAATCGACGCGCACCTATTGTTACGACGATCAATATTACGTCATCTTGCCGCCAAATCCCGATCCGATATTGCGCCAACGGTATGGCGCGCTCCCGCCGGTGCCGTTTCGGGAATATACTTCGCGTTCAACCAAGATGACACGCAAGGAAATTGCCGACATGCTGAAGAGGGGAGGATACCTTTCATGAAGGTGCTCGTGTTGGGCGGCAACGGAATGGCCGGCCACGTGCTGCGCATGCATTTGTCCAAAAGCGGACGTTATTCGGTCTGGTACACGGTGCGCCAAAAAACCGATGACCGGCAGGCCGTCCGGCTGGACGTCACCGACTGGCCGACCGTCGTCCGCGCTGTCCGTCTTCTGAGGCCCGACGCGGTGATCAATGCGACGGGCATCTTAAACGAGGCGGCGGAACGAAACGTCCGGGAAGCGATCCATGTCAACAGTCTGTTCCCGCACCAGATGGCCCAGCTCGGCGAACAGATGGGCTTCCGTTTCGTCCAGATCAGCACCG
Source organism: Bacillota bacterium (assembly GCA_017577895.1). GTDB lineage: Bacteria > Bacillota > Bacilli > ZCTH02-B2 > ZCTH02-B2 > Bacillus_BB. The sequence goes on along the minus strand of PKQY01000070.1, from coordinate 564 downwards.
ACTGTGTCTTTTCCGGCCGGCGGGGGGATTACCGGGAGAACGACACGCCCGACGGCACCACCGTGTATGCCCAGACGAAAAGACTGGGCGAAGTCACCGCCGGGCCCCATGTGACGATTCGCACGTCCATCGTCGGCCCGGAACTGCGGGACGGCATCGGGCTGTTTCACTGGTTCATGAAACAAACCGGGAAGATTCAGGGATACCGTAACGTCTATTGGAACGGCGTAACGACAGTGGAGCTGGCCAAAGCCGTGGACTGGACCTTGCAAAAACCGGAAATCACAGGGGTAGTGCATCTTGCGGCGCCGAAAAAAATCTCGAAGTATCAATTGCTCGTCCTGTTCAAAGAAACATTTAAGAGAGAGGACGTGACGATTGAACCATACGACGACATCGTCAGCGACAAGAGCCTCGTCAATACCCGGGCAGACTTTACGTTTGCCGTTTCCCCGTATCACCACATGATGCAGGAAATGGCAGAATGGATTCGCACCCATTCGTGTTACCGATATCCGACGAAATAGCCACTTGAAATAACGGAACTATGGAAAACAGAGAGAG
>PKQY01000069.1 GCA_017577895.1 Bacillota bacterium | reverse complement strand
GCATCTTTTCGTTTTTCTGGCACGTCATCGTCGTCGACAAGCCCTTTGGTCGCATTTTTAAATTCCCGCAACGTTTTGCCGAAAGCCCGTCCCAATTCAGGCAACTTGGAAGGGCCGAACAGCAGCAACGCGACGACCAAAATGAGTATCAGACCCGGTATTCCGATACTACTCGGCATTGTACCATCACCTCCCGGTCCCGTCCACACATCCATCTTACACTTAAGCCTGCGCCGGCTGCAAGCGACACGAATGTGACACGTTTGTGCAAAGCAATGATATAATTTTGGAGAAAATGGAGGTGGATGTCAATTGGAATCGATCCAAGTCCTCATCTGCCGTTTGGCCCAAGCGACAGTCGCTATCAACATTCGGCACGTCCAAGAAATTCAGCCGATGACGCCGTGTACGCCGTTGCCGTTTTCAGCCCCATATATCAAAGGCGTCGTTCCCATCCGCGGCCGCTTGATTCCAGTCATGGATTTGCACACCCGTTTTGGATGGCCGACGGCGGCCGAATCGGAACAACGCCTCGTCGTGCTGAAAGACGGAGAGGCCGATTTTGCCATCATCGTCGATGAGACGAAAGACGTGACGGACGTGCAGTGGAATCCTGATGGGGACATTCCGGAAGAAATGCACGTTCTCCAGCCGTATGCTGTAGGCACATGCCTATGGGAAGGTCGGACGGTGGCGCTGCTCGAACCGCAAAAATTGAACAGCTCTTCATCCGTTGGCCATCGGTTGACGAAAGAAGTACGGCACCTCTGAATGGGCCAGCGGCGGACTGATGGCGTACCCTTGCACCCGGGTGCAGCGCCAGGCGCGCAACATCTCCAGCTGTTGCCGGTTCTCCACGCCTTCGGCAATGAGCTCCAACCCGAGATATTGGGCCAAGGTGATGGTTGACTTGACAATGGCCTGGTCGTGCCGATCGACGGTCAACCCCCGGATGAACGACTGATCCAATTTCAGCACGTCAATGGGCAATTTCTTTAAATAACTTAAGTTGGAGTACCCGGTCCCGTAGTCATCCAGCGCAAAGCGAACGCCCATCGTCTTGATTTCGTTCATCACGCGAATGACCCGCTCCGGATTTTCGATGAGCAAGCTCTCCGTCACTTCCAATTCCAGCAATCTCGGCGGGAAGCCGGTTTCGGCCAGCGCTTCCCGCACCCGCCGCACCAGGTCGTCTTCGGTGAACTGACGCTGGGACAAGTTGACGGCAATTTGAATTTCGTACCCGTCTTTCAACCATTGCATGCCTTGGCGACAGGCCTGGCGCAGCACCCAGCTGCCCAAGGGGACGATGATGCCGGTTTCTTCCGCCACCGGCACAAACTGGGCGGGCGAAATGAACCCGGCTTCCGGATGTTCCCACCGCAACAAGACTTCCACCGTCGTCAGGCGGTTCGTGGCCAAATCCAGTTGCGGTTGGTAATGCAGCGAAAAGTCTTCCCGTTGTAAAGCGGCCCGCAGCTCATTTTCCAGCAACAGCTGCTGGCGCACCTGCACGTCCATGGCCGTCTTGAACACTTGTACGCGATCGCCTTTCTCTTTCGCCCGATACATGGCGATGTTGGCGTGTTGAATAAAGCTTTCCGCCGTTTCCGCATCCAACGGACAGAAACTGACGCCGATGCTCAACGTCACTTGAAAGGTTTGGCCGAGCACGGTCATGGGTTTGGCCACCGTTTCCCGGAGCGCGTTGGCAAAACGGACCACTTCTTGCACACTGCGCACGTGCGTCAGCAGGCACGCAAACTCGTCGCCGCTGAAGCGGGATACGATGCCGTGCCGTCCCACCATGCCGACAATCCGCTGCGCCACTTCTTTCAAGACCGCATCGCCCAGCTCATAATTGTATACGTCATTGATTTGTTCAAACCGGTCAATGTCGATGAGCAGCAAGGCCATTTTCTGCTGCGGTTTGCGCACGACGACCAATTGGCTGAGCAGTTGACGGAAGGTGTTCCGATCGATGAGGCCCGTCAGCGGATCTTCTGAACCGTCATGGGCGCGTCCGACCGACTTGGCCGCATCGGCTTGGACGAAAATGACGGTCTCTTTCGATTCAGCGGCAGCGTCAACCGGATAGGCGCGGACGTACACCCAGTTTCGACGTCCCGCCTTGCCCCGTAGTTGCACCCGCCACCTTCCGCCGTGATCGCCGTCGAACACCGAATACGGCGTCAACAACTCCTGGACGCGTCTTCCCGACAGCTCCTCCGGCTCAAAGCCAGTCAAACGGCATAGCGCCGCGTTGGCGAAACGAATTCGTTCCGCTGCATCGACAACGAGAACGCCCTCTTCCATCCGATCCAATACCGTTTGGCACCAGGCCGACGACCACGCTCCTTGTAGCCCTTCCAAGTCCTCACATCCCCCGATTTTCTTGGCCGATTCCCTTTCCCGGCCCATTAGAATTTCCACAGTCGGGTGAAATTTCCATCATCTATCGATGAAACAAAAAGGCACCATTGTCGGCGCCTCTTGGGTGTACATGGCTATTGGTCTTATCGCATTTGGCGTCGCGCTTGTCCTTTGACATTCGAAAACATGACCAAGTTGTTCGGCTCCGGTGAAATTTGCTGATCCCGGTAAAACCATTGGAATACGAGGATGACCAACACCACCATATAGACCAAGTGTTGGGTGAGCAACATGATAATTCCGCCCAACTGCTGATCGGTCAAGGCGGTCAACCAAGACACCAACTGCGGAGCGTTCCGATAAGCCTCATACATGGCCCGATCCGAAAAGATGACGAACACGCAAGCCGGCGTCAAGGCCAGGGCATCGACAAACAAATAGACGATCTTTTTCCCTTCGCTGTGGTGTTTGGCCATCGGCCCTGCCGGGCTGACCGGAAGCCAATTCAACATGGCCGCCAAAAACAACAGGCCGTGGATCAAGGTACCCGCCCATGAATTGCTCTTCAACAAATCAAAGATGGGCGGAATGTGGTACACGCTCAACATCAAATTGAACGTCACCAGCGACAGCGCCGTATGCTGGCTGAAAAACTCGTACAGTTTGCGCACCGGCTCCCTGCGCAGCAACGACGCGTACATCTCCTCGGTCAGTCCGTACAAAATAAGGGGCGGAACGATGAAATACAACACCGCCATCGTCAGCATGTGAATGCTGAACATGAAGAAATGGCCGATGATGTGCAACGGACTGCCGACCGCCAAATAAAACAGTATCACGCCGAGCGTAAACGACGCGATCTTGCCGAAGGGGGCTTTTTTTCTAGCACCCTGGGGGGACGGTTGAAAGTCCCCCCGGGCGGCCATGATATACCACGCCAAGACGGCCAAAATGACCAACAGCCAAGGGATGCTCCACGCTTTCCAGAGCCCGATGCCGGCCAGCATCTCGGCCGTCATCGGAATTCCGCCGCACCATTGCTGGACCGCCAAAAGGCGCCAGTCGGCGGCCGCGGCGACCGTTGACGTCATGGCCATATCGTTATCACCAGGACAAAGATGATCCCCCAGAAAATGCCGTTGGCGATAAAGATAGCCGGATACAGATGGCCTTTTTGATCCAGGTGCATGAAGTCGGCCAATTGCAGAATTACCAGGATTGAAGCCATAATCACCAAAGCGACGATCATGGCCACCGGCGACAGCATGTTGTTGCCGACCATCAAAAAGGCCGCGATGGTGATGACCATCATGATCACATACGAAATGATGTGCTTGCGCATGGACCGGTGTCCGGTCGTTTCCGGTTGGACCGAGCCATGATCCACTTTTGCTTCCATGCCGCTGCCCCTCCTTTGCCTCCATCTTAAAAAACATTCGTCGAAATCCGAGGGGATGGCGGCGCCGCGCGGGCACCGCCAATCCACTTACAGCACGTTCATCAAGTAGACGACCGTAAAGATGAACATCCACACCACGTCGACAAAGTGCCAATACAGCGTGGAAATGAACACTTTCGGCGCGTTGTGCACGGTGACGCCGTCACGGACCACTTGCACTGTCACCGCCGCCAGCCAGCACAAGCCGAAGGCGACGTGGAAACCGTGGAACCCGACCAGCGTGTAGAACGACGATGCAAAAGCACTGGTCGTGTAGCCCAGGCCTTCGTGCACATAGTGGACAAACTCATAAATTTGCAGCAGCAAAAACCCAAGGCCCAAGGCAATCGTGACGCCGAGCCAGGCCGCCGTTTTTTTCCGGTCGGCCCGTTCCATGGCATTGACGGCGAAAATACTGGTCAAGCTGCTCGTGATGAGCAAGAAGGTCAACACAAACACCAAACCAAGCCCGAACAAATCTTGAGGGGTCGGCCCGTTCGCCGTTTGATGGCGCAACACCAAGAACGTGGCGAACAGGCTGGCAAACAAGACACTTTCGCCGCCCAGAAAGAACCAGAAGGCGAGAATTTTGTTCCGGCCTTCCAGCGTCTGGGAAGCCAAACCTAACCGTAGCCGGTCGCCGGCGTTGATGCCGGTCGTCAGTTGATGATCCGCCATTACGCTCCCTCACCTTCTACTGAGCGGATTTTTTCCACCGGGATATAGTACCCTTCATCGTGGTTCATGCTCCGGATAATCATGCAGATGCCCCAAATGCCCAGTCCGAGAATCGTGAAGTAATATTGATGGAAAATGAGGGACAACCCCGCGATGAACATCCCAAACGCCATGATAAACGGCAGGATGGACGGGGACGGCATGTGAATCGGCCCCAACGGTTCAGCAGGTTGCAGTTGGCCTTTGCCTTCCGTCTTCTCAATCCACCACGCATCCAGGCCGCGGACATAAGGCGTTTGGGCAAAGTTGTACTCCGGAACCGGCGACGGAATGGCCCATTCCAGCGTCCGACCGGTACCCCACGGGTCGTTGGACGCGCTCGGCCCTTTCGTGAGACCGTAAATGATATTGATAACCAACAGCACCACCGACAGACCCATCAAGTACGCACCGATGGTGGACAGCAGGTTGAACAATTCCAAACCGACGCCTTCATTGTACGTGTACACCCGGCGAGGCATCCCAAAAATACCGGAGAAGTGCATCGGGAAGAACGTCAAATGGAACCCGATGAACATGAGCCAGAAATTCCATTTACCGAGACCTTCATGCATCATCCGGCCGAAGAATTTCGGGAACCAATAGTACAGCGCCGCCACGACGGCAAACACGACGCCGCCGTACAACGTGTAGTGGAAGTGGGCGATGACGAAATAACTGTCTTGGTATTGGTAGTCCGCAGGCGCCGACGCCAACATCACCCCGGTAACCCCGGCGATGACGAACGTCGGAATAAAGCCGATGGCGAACAACATCGGTGTCGTGAAACGAATTTTCCCGCCCCACATCGTAAAGAGCCAGTTGAACACTTTGATCCCGGTCGGAATCCCTACCAACATGGTGGCCACCGCGAAGATGGAGTTGATCATGCTGCCGAGACCGACCGTAAACATGTGGTGAATCCACACGCCCATACCGATAAAGCCGATCAACACGATGGCCACGACCATGGTCGGATAACCGAAAATGCGTTTATGGGAAAACGTCGCCATGACTTCGGAAATAATCCCGAAAGCCGGCAAGATGACGATGTACACTTCCGGGTGACCGAAAATCCAGAAGAGGTGTTGCCAAATAATGGGGTTGCCGCCCAAGGCCGGATCAAAGAAGATCCCGCCAAAAATGCGCTCAAAGCTGTACAAGAACAGTCCGATGGTCAACGGCGGAAAGCCGAACAACACCAACACCGAAGAAATGAGCGCCGTCCACGTAAACAACGGCATCCGCATCAAGGTCATGCCGGGTGCCCGCATGTTCAAAATGGTGACGATGAAGTTGATGGCTCCCATCAACGTCCCGAAACCGGCAATTTGCAATCCGAGCACGAAAAAGTCCATCCCCGGTCCCGGGCTGTACGTTTTCAAACCCAACGGCACGTAGGCAAACCATCCGGCCGCCGGTGCATCGCCAAAAAACCAGCAAATGTTCACCAAAAGGGCCCCAAAAAACGTGAGCCACACACTGAGTGCGTTCATGAACGGGAACGCCACGTCGCGGGCTCCGATTTGCAACGGAACGATGTAGTTAAATAGACCGAACAACAGCGGCATGGCCGCGAAGAAAATCATGTTCGTCCCGTGCAAGGTCATCAATTGGTTAAACAAATTCCCCGTAAACAGCTCGTTGTTCGGGGCGGCCAGCTGTGCGCGCATCATCAACGCCTGCACGCCGCCGATGGCCAAATAGACAATCCCGATGGTCATGTAAATCAAGCCGATGCGCTTGTGGTCGACGGTGGTCAACCACTCGTAAATCCAGCCCCAAACCCCTTTTCGCGAGCGGGTTCCGAGAACTGGCGTCGAAGGGGTGACGACCTCTTCCAATTTTTTGGCCAACTCAATTCCCTCCTACGCTCGATTTCCAACGC
>PKQY01000068.1 GCA_017577895.1 Bacillota bacterium | reverse complement strand
TTAACGTGATGGTGTGCCCGGCGTTGTCTCCGCCTTGGTAACGGGCCACCACTTCGGCCTTTTCCGCCAAAAAATCGGTAATTTTGCCTTTCCCTTCGTCCCCCCACTGGGTTCCGACGACGACTACAGTAGACATCGTTTCCCTCCCGTGCGGTCATTCCGCTAACAGTGTAGCATAACAGCCCAGCCGGCCACAATAAAACCGAACGTTGTTCCGGAGAAAATCCTCCGACGTTCGGCTCTCCACGGTATTCCGCGTTTCCCCTCGGTACTTCCCCGTTTCCCATCGGACGGTTTCGCGCATGCTTCGCCGGGATGGGGCTCGCCCGTATCCCCTTCGCCCGGCGCCGGTTAGGCGCCCGCCGGCTCCTCGGCGTATTTCGCCAGACTGACAAACTTGTTGTAGTTTTTCAGGTACAACAGTTCTACGGTTCCCGTCGGTCCGTTGCGCTGCTTGCCGATGATGACTTCCACCACATTGGGCCGATCGGTGTCAGGATGGTAATAGTCGTCCCGGTACAAAAACGCCACCACGTCGGCGTCCTGTTCGATGCTGCCCGACTCACGGATGTCGGAGAGCATGGGCCGTTTGTCCTGCCGCTGTTCCACCGCCCGGCTGAGCTGGGACAGGGCGATGACCGGCACATCCAGTTCGCGGGCCAACCCTTTCAGTCCTCGGGAAATTTCGGAAATTTCTTGTTGCCGGTTGTCGCCGCCGCGGCCGCTGATGAGCTGCAAATAGTCGATGATGACGAGGCCTAGGCCGTGTTCCGCCTTGAGGCGCCGGCATTTGGCCCGGATGTCGAACACCGTCACGTGGGGCGTGTCGTCGATGAAAATGGGCGCTTCCGACAGGCTGGCCATGGCCAGCGTCAGCTTTTCCCAATCGGCCGGCTCCAAATAGCCGCTGCGCAGCCGGTGTGAGTCGATGTTCCCTTCGGCACTGAGCATCCGCTGCACCAACTGTATGGCCGGCATCTCCAAGCTGAAAATGGCCACCGGCACTTGGGTGTGCAGGGCCACGTTTTGGGCGATGTTCAACGCAAACGCCGTTTTCCCGACACTGGGCCGGGCCGCCACGATGATCAGGTCGGAATTTTGCAGCCCGGACGTCATCCGGTCCAAATCGGGATACCCGGTGGGCAGCCCGGTGACGCCGCCCTTGTTGGTGTACAGCATCTCGATGCGCTCATACGTCTCCATCAACACGTCCTTGATGTTTAAAAAGCCGGATCCGTGCCGCCGCTGGGAAATTTCCAAGATGCGCCGTTCCGCCTCGTCGATGATGGCTTGCGCATCTTCGCCGCCGGCGTAACCGGCGCTGGCGATTTGCGCCGCGGCGGCAATGAGGCGCCGCAACATAGCCTTTTCCTCGACAATTTGGGCGTACGTCTGGACGTTGGCCGAGGTAGGAACCGAGGTGGCCAATTCGCTCAAATACGAAATGCCGCCCACTTCTTCCAACACGCCGTCATCGCGCAGGGCGGCGGTGACCGTCACCAAATCGACCGGCTGCCCCTCTTCCAGCAGGCGGCACATGGCTTTGTAAATTTTCTGGTGCGCCGGCCGGTAAAAATCTTCCGGCCTCAGTGTCTCCATCACCGTAAACAGGACGTCCGGGTCGATGAGGATGGCGCCGATGACCGACTGTTCCGCCTCGATGTTTTGGGGCGGCAGACGATCGAGAAACAGATCGCTCATCCCGGTCTACTCCTTGACGACCTGTACCCGCAACTTGGCCTGGACGCCCGGATACAGGCGAATGTCCACTTGCGTCGTGCCCAGTTCGCGGATCGGTTCCTCCAATTGAATGCTTTTGCGATCCACGTTCAGCCCGCGGGCCGCGAGCTCTTCTGCCAGCCGCTTGGCCGTCACGGCGCCGAACAAGCGCCCGCCTTCCCCGGCCTTAGCCCGAATTTCCAACACCATGTCGTTCAGTTGGGCTGCCAACGCCTCCGCCGCCGCCTTCATTTCCGCCTGTTGCGCCGCTTCCTTCGCTTTTTGCTCCTCCAGCCGTTTCAAGTTGCCCTTGGTGGCTTCCACGGCCAGTCCCCGGGGAATCAGGTAGTTGCGGGCGTAACCGTCCGAGACCTCCTTCACTTCGCCCTTTTTGCCTTGTCCTTTTACATCCGCCGTGAAGATCACTTTCATTTCCCATCATCCCCTTTCCCAGCTTGTGCGACGTAGGATGCCAGCACTTGCCGCAACGTTTCCCGCACTTCTTGAATCCGGCTGTCCGCCAATTGCGCGGCGGCATTGGTCAAGTGACCGCCGCCGCCCATCTGCTCCATGATGACTTGGACATTGACATCGCCCCACGAACGGGCGCTGATGTTGATGAGCCCGTCGGGACGCCGGGCGATGACAAAGGACGCTTTCACCCCGTCCAAACTGAGCAAGCTGTCCGCCGCCTGGGCGATGACCAGCTGCTCATACTCTTTGTCTTCCGCTCCGACGGCAACGGCCATGCCTCCCGGCAACAGCTCGGTCTGTTGCAACAGTTCCGCGCGGCGCAGAAACTGGTGTAAATCTTGCTTCAACAGTTGTTGGCAAAATTCCGGTTCCGCGCCGTTCTTGCGCAAGTATGAAGCGGCTTCAAACGTGCGGACGCCGGTGCGAAAATGGAAATGGTTCGTGTCGACGATGATGCCGGACAACAGCGCCGTCGCTTCCAGGCGGCTCAGCGGCGCTTCGCCTGTCTGATATTGCAACAGTTCCGTCACCAATTCCGACGTCGATGACGCGTACGGTTCAATATATAACAATAGCGGATCTTCCACGATGTCGTCGCTGCGCCGGTGGTGGTCGATGACCATCACCCGCCGCGTCATCTGGAGCAAACGCGGTTCAATGGCCATGGACGGCCGGTGATTGTCCACCATCACCACCAGCGTCCGGGGCGTGCACAAATAGTACGCCTCATCGGGGGTCACGAGGGACGGCGCCAGCGTCTCGTCTTCCCGAATCAAGCTGACCAGTTTGTCGATGGCGGGATTGGACTCATCCAGGACGATGTACCCCCGCTTTTCGTTCCACGTGACCATTTTCCACACCCCGATGGCCGCACCGAGGGCGTCCATATCGGGAAATTTGTGGCCCATGATGAGCACGTGATCGCTTTCCAGAATCAAGTTACGCATGGCGTGGGAAACGACGCGTACCCGCACCCGAGTCCGCTTTTCCACCGCATTGGACTTGCCGCCGTAAAACGTCAGTTTGTCCCCGATGCGCACCGCCGCCTGGTCACCGCCGCGACCGAGAGCAATTTCCAAGCTGGACGACGCCATCTGCCCTGTCTCCGGAATCGATGCGCCGGCGGCGCCGAAACCGATGCTCAAGGTGAACGGAATCGGTTGATGCTTCGTCATCTCCCGCACCCGATCGAGAATTTGAAACCGGTCTTCCTGCAACTTCGCCAAATGGGCCATGTCGGTGACGACGAGAAATTTATCGGTGGCCGCCCGGCGAATGAACAGGTCGTTTTCGGCCGCCCAGTCGGTGATAGCCCGCGTCACTTCCGCCAGCATCAACGTGTGATTTTTCTCGTCCATCCCTTGGGTGACTTCTTCCAAGTTGTCGATGTGGACGATGCCGATGGCGGGCCGTTCCGCCTCGTACCGCTCTTTCAAGGCGGTGATTTCCGTAATGTCCGTGAGAAACAACAGCCGTTCCCCGGCATGGACGTCCACTTGCAACACCCGGTTCCGCCAGTGGACCGCATGCCGGCCGTTTTCTTCCAACTTGCCGGCCAGCACCGGCAACACGTCCAACAAGGAGACGCCGACAAAGTTCTCCAGGCGCAACAACTCGCCGCTGAACGGATTGTGCCAGACGACGACCGCTTCCTCGTCGTACAAAATCATGCCGACCGGGGTATTCTGCACCACTTTGTCCCCGGCCCGGCGGATGCGGTACGTCAGCGCTGCCACGTAGCCGATAAAATCTTCCCGAAATGACTTTTCCGCATACCAGGCGTACACCGCCAGGCCGACAATGGCCACCCCGCCGACCAACAAGTACAGCCAATGGTAAAAGTACAAGAGGATGGTCAAGATGGCCAGGAGCACAAAGGCCAGCACCATGTGCAACCCGTGCCAGCGCCGATGAATAAACTCAGGCACCCTCTGACCTCCTTCGACAAAAGGATGTGCCGCTCACGACGACCTAAGCCGCTCGCGCAGCGGAAAACCGACATCCACAATCCCCAGAATACTGAATGCGAGGGAAAATAACAAGGAAAAGGGCGGCAAGAACAAGCCGACCACGGCGATGATCCGAACCGATTTGGGCCATTTTCCGATTTCGGTCAAAAAAAAGATGAAAGACAACCCTTGAAGGACGAACAACACCTCAAAAGCCGGCTGCAAGTTCATCAGCACCGGCTCCAGCGGCGCCCAACGGGATTCGGCCGGGACGAACATGTACAACAGCACCGGCAAGTACAGGTACAACAACAACCGCGGAAAACGCCACGTATGAAAAGCCGGCAGCCGCGGCACCGGCGTGCCGAGACGCCGCAAAATCGTCCCGCCCAACCAGTGCACCAACAAACTAGCGGTGGCTGCCGAAAAAAACAGCAAAAACGGAAACAGGGCGACAAACATGTCCGGTAACTGAGCCAAGAGCGGATTTTCCGGCGCCTCCAGGCCAACCCGCTGCAGCAACGACTGGGACATTTGCAACGACTCTTCCATGAGTCGGCGCATTTCCGTCAGTAAATTGACAGAAAAAAGAAAATTCATGACAACCAAGAAAAGGAGAAAGGAAACCAACGTGGCGATCATGCCGGCCGAAAAGGCCCAATACGCTTCCCGGCGTTGCCGGTAGACGACGCCCATGGTCCCGCCGGTCAAACTGGACCAGAGGGGCAAAAAAAGCGAGGCCACGCCGGTCAGCAAGACCGTCAGCAACGTGCATACTGCCGCCATCACGACCACATCGCCGATGCGGTGCCGGGCGGCATACACGACAAACGGCACCGGCAACAACAACGTCGTCACCACGCCGAAGGGCGTGTAATACGACAACAGCAGTAACACGGCATAAATGCCGCTGGCCATGGCGCCTTCCGTCAACCGTCGCGTCTCGCTCCGCAAGCCCGTTCACTCCTTCGATATCCCGCTCCGTTTGGACGACAAATACTCTTCCAACACGCTCCAATCGCCAAAATCGGCCTCCAATGGATGGCCCATCTGTTTGTGAATGCGAATTTGCTGCAACATGGCCGCTTCCAGACGATGGAACGGAATGCCTAGACGGCGGGCTAAGACGTATTGCAACAACAGCATGGCCGCCATCTGCTCCGCCACGACCTCGTCATCGGCTTCGTGCAGCCCCCGGAAAATGGCGGCCAACCGTTCCATCATCTCCGTTTTTAATTCGTCCACGACTTTCCGCTGTTTGGCGATGAAGACCTGCTTCTCCGGCACGGTCCTCCCCCTCGTCTCGACGTTTCGTCTCCTCTTCCTATCCCGACGTTTTGTCTCCTCTTCCTATCGTATTTCAAATCATTCCACAAGGGTGTCACCAAATCCTGCATTGGCCCGGTGTCAGCGTGCATCCAAAGTATGCATACAAAAAGGGGACCCCATCGTCCCCTTGCGTCGATTATTCGTTTGTGTACGGCAACAACGCCATTTGCCGGGCGCGTTTGATGGCGCGGGTCAGTTTCCGTTGATACTTGGAGGACGTGCCCGTCACCCGCCGCGGCAAAATTTTGCCCCGTTCACTGATGAACCGTTTCAGCAACTCGACGTCTTTGTAGTCGATCTTTTCGATCTTGTTGACGGTAAAATAACATACTTTTTTCCGTCGGTTGCCCCGTCCTCGGCGTGCCATCTTTCCGACCTCCTTTTCAAAGGCAAATTAAAGGCAAATTAAAACGGCAAATCGTCTTCCGTAATATCGATGGGCGTACCTTCGTTGGCAAACGGATCGTCATCCAGCCCGCCAAAACCGGAACCGCCATAACCGAACGATGGTGGAGGATCGCCGGGGGTCGCACGCGCCGAACGGTCGTCGCTTTGGGCCCGCGACTCCAGAAAACGGACATTGTCGGCCACCACTTCCGCCACGCGGATGCGTTGGCCTTCATTATTTTCAAAGCTGCGAATTTCCAGCCGTCCTTCCACCGCCACCAGCCGCCCTTTATGCAAATAGTTGGCACAAAGCTCGGCCAGCTGGCGCCACGTGACGATGTTGATGAAGTCGGCTTCCCGTTGGCCTTGCTGGTTCACATATGGCCGATCCACGGCCAGCGTGAAGGTCGTGCGCGCCACGCCGTTGGCGGTGTAACGCAGTTCCGGATCCCGCGTCAAGCGGCCGATTAAAATGATGCGGTTGAACATCTTCCTCCCCCATTCTCCGCTCGCCGGCGGATGGTTTCGGCTCGGCCCATCGCGTCAACGTCCCATGCGCTCATTCATCGTCCCGAATGATCATGTGACGGATGACCGAATCGGTAATTCTCGCCACCCGGTTCAATTCTTCCGATGCATCCGGCTTGCTGTTGAAGTTCAGCACGACGTAATACCCTTCACGAAAATGTTTGATGGGATACGCCAGCCGCCGACGGCCCATTTCGTTCACTTGGGTCACTTCTCCGCCGCGGCTCGTCACGATTTCTTGAAAGCGGGCCACCAGCTCTTTGATGGCCTCCTCCTCCAAGTCCGGACGCAAAATGAACATCGCTTCGTAAGGACGCACGTCTTGCCACCTCCTTCTGGACTCAAGCGGCCCCCTGATGGGAGCAAGGAGTGAATCTTGTGCATACGACCGACAAAGATCCACATCACCGGATGATAACATATTTTGTTTACCGCCGCAATGGAAGGCCCCTGTTTTTCGCCGCATGGTCTT
>PKQY01000067.1 GCA_017577895.1 Bacillota bacterium | reverse complement strand
AGACCGGCACCTAAGTCGATCAGCAAATAATCGGCATACGTCCTGAGCTGCATGAATTGGGTGAGAAAGTGGTTCAACTTCTCTTCGGTTAAATGAAACAGCTCCCGCATCCCTTGTCCGCTGGAAATATACTCCAAACCTTCCACGCCCGGCGTGACGGCCTGCCAAATGTCAAGTTCCTTTTCTAGCAACGACAGTAAGGTCACGGACGGTGTTTGGCCCATTAAGACATGCAGGTTGGAAAAACCGAAGTCGGCATCCCAGATCAACACCCGATGGCCCAACTGCCGCAACGCCAGCCCAAAATTCAAGACAAAATTCGTCTTTCCGACCCCGCCTTTTCCGCTGGCAACCGCGATCACCCGCGTCTCTTTAGCGAAATCCGCAGACGCATCTTCCCAATTCGGCAGTGCGGCCCGTATTCCCGCTGCCGGCGGCCGTTTCCCATCCGGCGATATACCTATAAACGCTTCATCCCCCGAGACCGTCACCGCCTTCACGTTGCGCGACCTTTCCGATTGCCCAACCATATCTGGATGCTCTTTCGCTGACGCCCGTTGTTCCCGTTCTTTCATCTGCCGGATCAACTCCCGCAGCCGATCGGCCTGGTCAGTCATTGCCCAAACCTCCCAGCAACAGGTCCGTCAGCTGTTCGGCATCGGCCACCAGCAAATCGTCGGGCACCGTCTGACCATTGGTCACATATGCCAGGGGGATCGACGACTGATGCAACAAATTGAACAAATTGCCGTACGTCGACGTCTCGTCGAGTTTGGTCAAAATCAGTTTCCGATTGGGCAAAGTAGAAAATTGATGGGACAACACCTGTAAATCATCGCCTTTGGTCACGGCACTCAACACGATATACGTTTCACACGCCAATCCGTGTTGCAAAAACGGCTTTAATTCCGACAAATGCATCGGGTTTAAATAATTGCGGCCGGCCGTATCCATAAAAATGAGGGAACAATGAGCCAGACGCTGGATGGCTTGGTTGAATTCTTGGGGCGAAAACACCACTTCGATGGGCACGCCCAAAATGTTGGCGTACGTCCGCAACTGTTCCACCGCGGCAATGCGGTACGTGTCGATGGTCAAGAATCCGATGGGTATTTTCCGATTCAACACATAGTCGGCAGCAATTTTGGCGATGGTGGTCGTCTTGCCGACACCGGTGGGCCCGACGAAATGGATAATGCGTGTTCCGTCGTCAATTGGAGGGGCCATTGCCGGTTTTAGCCACTCGCGAATCACATCCCGCCCGAGCCGTCGCACCATCTCCCAATCCGCTTCGGCATCCGCCCGTGATTGAATCTGGGTGACCCAGTGGTGAATGAGCGTGGGGTGAACATCTTGTTTGCGCAAGTAGTCGACCCATTTCCGATACACCGGTGGCCAGTGGGCGTCATTTTGCAGCGTAAATTGGGCCAACGTCTGCTTCATTTCCTGCAACTCGTTGAGCAGTTGCCGGTTGAGCGACGACTCCCCCGTCGTTTCATGCACCCCGTTGTGTGCGGATGACAGCGGTTGAGTTCGGAGTGGTCGGGGCGACTCCACGGCCGCCATTACTTCCACTTTCCGTTTGGCAAACAGGCCAAACCAGCCCCCCACCTTGATGGGCTTGGAGTCCAGGATGACCGCATCCCGGCCCAGCTCGCTGCGAATGCGCTTCATGGCCTCGTTGACCGAGTCGGCCACGTATTTTTTGACAATCACAGTTGGACCACTCCCACGCTTTGAACTTGGACCTCCGGCTCCAGCTCATGATACGAGAGCACCGGAACATCCGGCAGCCACTTCTCCAAATACCGCCGCACGTACGGACGCAATGCCGGCGAAGTCAACACCAGCGGCTGCCAACCGCCTTGGGCCAAATGGGCGATCTGTTCGGACAACCGTTGCAGGAACTGTTGCGATGTCGCCGGATCCAGGACCAACTGGGTGCCGGTCTCTTTCCGGTGCACGCTGTCGGCCAATTTCTTTTCCAACGCCGGAGAGAAGGTGAGCACCCTTAAAATGCCGTCGCTGCCGACGTACTGTTGGGTAATCTGCCGGGACAATTTCTGACGGACAAATTCGGTCAACAAATCCGCATCCTGGGTGTAACCGGCATGATCGGCCAACGCTTCAAAAATGACAGCCAAATTCCGAATAGACACCCGCTCTTTCAACAAGTTGGCCAGCACTTTCTGCACCACACCGACCGACAGTTGTTTCGGCACCAATTCTTCCACCAGAGTCGGTTGTTGTTCCTTCAGGTGATCGATCAGCGCCTGCGTTTCTTGCCGGCCGAGCAATTCATGGGCGTATTTCTTGAACAGTTCCGTCAAGTGGGTAGCAATGACCGACGGCGGATCGACCACGGTCAACCCCAGCATTTCCGCCTCATCCCGGGCCGATTTCGGCACCCAGCGGGCAGGGATGCCAAAGGCCGGGTCTTTCGTCGCCGTCCCCGGCAGTGTCTGCAGCTGCTCTTCCGGGCCCATGACCAAAAAGTGGTCGAGCAGAATCTCGCCGCCGCCGACCCGCGTTCCCCGTATTTTGACCTGATAGCCGTTGGGAGGTAACTGAATGTTGTCCCGGATACGCACAACGGGCAAAACGAATCCTAATTCGGCGGCCAGCTGCCGGCGTATCATCACGATCCGATCCAACAAATCGCCGCCCTGTTTTTGGTCGGCCAACGGAATTAACCCGTAGCCGAATTCGAACTCCACCGGATCGGTGTACAGCAGTTGATATACGTTTTCCGTCCGGCGCAACGCTTGCGCTTCTTCGTCGACCGACGAATCTTCCGCCGACGGCTTATCCGGCAGAGTCGGCTTTTGCATCCGCCAGGCGGCAAAGGCCACCAAGCCGGCCACCGACCAGGTCGGAATGATGCCGATGGGCGTCATAATGCCCATCAACGCGATGACAGCGGCAACGATGTACAGCGAACGGGGATAAGCCGAAAGCTGGCTGACGATGTCTTCGCCCAAATTCCCTTCCGAACTGGCCCGCGTCACAATAATGCCCGTCGCCGTGGCCAACAGCAAGGCCGGGATTTGGCTGACGAGACCGTCTCCGACGGAAAGCAAGGTGAACCGCTGCAGCGATTCGCTGAAGCTCAACCCCATCATCGCCATCCCGATGATGAAGCCGCCGATGACGTTGACAAATACGATGATGATGCCTGCAATGGCGTCGCCTTTGACGAATTTGCTGGCACCGTCCATGGCACCGTAAAAGTCGGCCTCGTCTTCCACTTGTTTGCGCCGTTGCCGCGCCTGCGCTTCCGTAATAAGCCCCGCGTTCAAGTCAGCGTCAATGCTCATCTGTTTCCCGGGCATGGCATCCAATGTAAACCGGGCTGCCACCTCCGACACCCGTTCCGCCCCTTTGGTGATGACAATAAATTGAATGATCACCAAAATGAGGAAGATAATGAAGCCGACGACCGGGTTGCCCCCGACAACAAACTGGCCGAACGTTTCAATCACCCGACCGCCGTACCCTTGGCTCAAAATGGCCCGGGTAGTGGACACGTTTAATGCGAGGCGAAACAACGTGGCCACCAAGAGCAGCGTGGGAAAAATGGAGAACTCCAAGGCCTCCCGGGTGTTCATGGCCACCACCAGGACCGCCAGCGCCAACGTCATGTTGATGATGATGAGAAAATCCAGCAACCATGTGGGAAGCGGAATGACCAGCATGATGACGATCAGGACAATGAATACGAGCACGGCGGTACTTTTCAGCTTCATGGCGCTTCCTCCCGGTTCGCTTTCTTCTTTGCCATCCCTACTTCCCCACTCCCGTCACAAGCTCACAGCGTTTTTCCCGTCACCTGGTACACATACGCCAACACTTCCGCCACCGCTTGAAACAACTCCGGCGGAATCCAGTCGCCCACTTCCGTATTGGCGTACAACGTGCGGGCCAACGGCGGATTCTCGACGATGACCACCTGGTGCGCTTCGGCGATTTCCCGAATGCGCAGCGCCACATAACCTCTTCCTTTGGCCACGACTTGCGGCGCCGGCATGGTGGCCATCTCGTACTTCAATGCCACAGCATAATGGGTCGGGTTGGTGATGACGACATCGGCCTTGGGCACTTCTTGCATCATTCGCCGCATAGCCAGTGACCGTTGCCGTTCCCGGATGCGGCTGCGGATCAACGGATCGCCTTCGGTCCGTTTCAATTCGTCTTTGACTTCCTGTTTGGACATGCGCAGCTTCTTTTCGTAATCATAACGTTGATACAAATAGTCCAACACCGCCAGGACGAGCAGCAAGGCGCCGGCGGTCAATCCCATCTTCAACACCATCACACCGACGTAGCGCAACGTGTCGCCCAAAGGCCACCGGGCCAGCAACAACAGCTGTTCCCGCTCGGACCAGATGACCCAACCGACGGCCGCCGCGATGACGATGAATTTCAACAGCGATTTGGCAAACTCGACCAATGCCCGCATGGAAAAAATGCGCTTGAACCCTTCTACCGGGTTGAGCCGCTTCGGGTCCATCTTCAGCGGGTGGGCGGTAAACAGCACACCGATCTGCAATAAATTGGCGCCGATGGCCAACAGCAGCACCAGACCGAAAATGGGCAACAAAATTTTGGCCATCTCCCACAGCATTTCGGACATGAGCCGTCGAACACTGCTCCCGGTCACCGCCCAATGGACATACTCGGTCAAATCGCGGTGAAAAATCCCAATGAGCACGTTCAGCAACTGCACCCCAAAAATTCCCAGCAGCGCAAACACGCCAATGACGATCAACGCCGGCGCGATGTCGTTGCTTTTGGCCACCTGCCCTTTTTCCCGGGCTTCCTGCCGCCTTCGTGGTGTCGCCTTTTCCGTTTTTTCCGTGGCCATGTCAAATCCCCAACCGTTGCATCACTTGACTCATGGCTTCAAACATATGCTGGAACAGTCCGAGCAAGACCGCAAAAAAACCCGGCACAACCAACAACAGCACAACAATGCCCAACAGCATCTTAAAAGGAAAACCGACCACAAAAAAATTCATTTGCGGCACGGTGCGGGCGATGATCCCGATGGCCAAGTCGACAAGGAACAGCGCCGCGGCCATCGGGGCGGAAATTTGCAGCGCGATGAGAAACCCTTGGGCAAAAAAACGGGCCAACCATTCCGCCGCGGCGGCAAAACCGTCCCATTCAGCTTGTCCCAACGGGATCCAGCGAAAACTGGCCATCATTCCGCGAATGAGTTGATGGTGTCCGTCGATGGCCAAGAAAAAGAGCATGGCCAACATCAACTTCAAGTTCGAGGTGACGGGCATGGGAACGCCCGCTTGCGGGTCTACCAAGTTGGCCAGCGCAAACCCCATCTGCAGATCGATCATGGCACCGGCCATCTGGATGGCCGCAAAAATGAGGGACGCGGCAAACCCGAGCAAAAGCCCGACCAGCGCCTCTTTGAGGACGAGCAACACATACGCCCCGTCCAGCACGAAAGCCGGATTGGCCGCCACTTGGCTCCCCGCCAGCATCGTCAGCGCCACCGCCAGTCCGATTCGGTACACGACGGGCACATTGCGGTACGACCACAGCGGCATGGTGACAAAAAACGCGCTCATCCGCGTGAACACGAGCAACATGGACAAAAACCAAGCTTCCAGCCCAACATCCATGACTTATCCAATCCAAAGTATCATTTGTTGGAACATGTCTTTCGTGTAATCCACCATGGTCGTCAACATCCACGGCCCGAACAGCAACAACGACAACAAGATGGCGATGATTTTCGGAATAAAGGCCAACGTCTGTTCCTGAATTTGCGTCGTCGCTTGCAAAATGCTGACCACCAGTCCCACCAACAGTCCAGCCCCCAGCAAAGGTGTGGCCACGATCAGCACGTGAAAAATGGCGTTCCTCGCCAGTTGCATGACCAATTCACTCGTCAAGTGGCCCACATCCTTTCTATCGGAAACTGACCAGCAACGATTCGACGATGAGGTACCATCCGTCCACCAGCACAAACAGCATGATCTTAAAAGGAAGCGAAATCATCACCGGCGGCAACATCATCATCCCCATGGCCATCAGCACACTGGCCACCACCATGTCGATGACGAGAAACGGAATGTACAACATGAACCCGATTTGAAAGGCGGTCTTCAATTCGCTGATGGCAAAGGCCGGAATGAGCGTCGTCAACGAGATATCCTCGATGGACGCCGGCCGTGGTGCACCGGTGTAATCCAAAAAAAGCAACAGGTCTTTTTCCCGGGTATGGGCCGCCATGAACTGCTTGAGCGGCACCACCGCCTTTTCAAACGCTTCCTGCTGCGTCAATTCTCCCGCCTGATACGGCAACCAGGCGTTTTGATAAATGTCATCGAAAACCGGGGCCATAACAAACAGCGTCAGAAAAAGGGCCAGGCCAATCAACACCTGGTTCGGCGGGATCATCTGCGTCGACAACGCGCTGCGGACAAAGGACAACACGATGACAATGCGCGTAAAACTTGTCATTAAAATCAAAAATCCCGGCGCAAGACTGAGCACCGTCAATAGCAACAACAACTGCAAAGCCGGCACCCAGTCGGCAGTGGCAGCGCCGCTGCCGATGGAAATTTCCACACCTGGAAACGTCAGTTCATCCACGCTCGTCACCGTCCCCGGCGTCGTGCTGCCGCCGGAGTCGGTTCAACCAGTTCCGGCGTTGCTGTTTCAATTGTTCCAAGCGGGCTTGGAATTGTTCCAGTACGGGTGCCGACGCCCCCGCAGGCTCGGCGGCCAAATGGGCCGTCAGGAGCTCCGTTTCTTTCGGATCGTCGATGACCCTCAACAGCTGCACGTTCTCCGCCACGCCTAAGACGTAAATTTTTCCGGCAATTTCGAGCAACTGAACCGATTTTTGCGGCCCCACCGGATAACCGGCCACGTATCGGATACCGCCCGCTTGGCGAAAGGGGAGTTGGCGCCGG
Source organism: Bacillota bacterium (assembly GCA_017577895.1). Classification (GTDB taxonomy): domain Bacteria; phylum Bacillota; class Bacilli; order ZCTH02-B2; family ZCTH02-B2; genus Bacillus_BB. The sequence continues at coordinate 242 of PKQY01000067.1, read as the reverse complement.
GATACGAAACGGTAAATGAGGTAAATCAACGCCAAGACCAGGAGCAAAGCTGCCACCATGTTGAGCAACGCGGTGAGCAGCCCGCCGCTGGCTGTTCTTTCCGGGGCTGTGTCGGCCGGGCTGTCGGGTGCGGCATCCGCGGCTTCCGGCGAAGCGAGGGCCTCTTGGACCGTCCGTTCCCCAAAGGGATTTTCATCCGCCGCCCCGACCACAGGGGCCCCCGGCCACAGCAACGTCAATAC
>PKQY01000066.1 GCA_017577895.1 Bacillota bacterium | reverse complement strand
TCAGTTCTGGCTGGCCTTTTTGAAACTGCCTTTGTTCAGCCATCCGCCGCCGTCGATGACAAAGCAGGCTCCGGTCACGTAAGCGGCATAATCGCTGACCAAGTACGCTGCCAGGTTGGCCACTTCCTGGGGCACGGCCAAGCGCCGCAGAGGAATGGCGTTCAACACCGCCGCCGCTTGTTCCGGCGTCGGCCACAACTGCTGCACGGCACCGGTGTCTTCCACCGGTCCGGGGGTAATCATGTTCGTCCGAATGCGGTATGGCGCCCATTCGACGGCCAAGGTCCGCGTCAAGGCCAGCACCCCGGCTTTTGCCGCTGCGGAATGGGCCACGTACGGTCCGCCCGTCCAGGCGTAAGTGGCGCCGACATTCAAAATGCTGCCGCCATGGCCTTGCCGCACCATTTGGCGGGCCGCCGTCTGGGTACAGTACCACGTGCCGTTCAACACGATGTTGATAACCGCATTCCAGGCATTGACCGACATCTCCAGCGAATCGACGATAAAGTTGCCCGCGGCGTTGTTGACCAAAATGTCCACTTTCCCGAGCTCCCGCACGGTGGTCTCCACCATCCGCTCCACTTGTTCCGGCACCCGGACGTCGGTCTGCACCGTCACCACTTTCGTCCCGTAGGCAGCAATTTCATGGGCCGCCTTATCGAGGTTTTCCTGTTTTCGGCTGGCGATGACAATATCGGCCCCCAGGCGGGCGAATTCCTTGGCCATGGCTTTCCCCAGTCCGGTGGCGCCGCCGGTGATGATGGCCGCCTTGCCGGCCAACGCGCCGTCCGGTAGCATCGGCTGTCGGTACGTTTCATGTGCAGTCATGGTTTACCCCTCGCTTTCCCGATTTGCTTCATTCGCGCTTTTCGAAACTGTAAAACGTCGCGGTAGCGTGGCACAACAATTTGCCCCGCTCATCGTACACATCCGCCTCACAGAGCGATAACGTTCGCCCCCGCTTGATGACCCGGGCTTTGCCGATGAGCTCGCGGCCAGCCGCGGGACTCAAGTAGTTTACGTGCATCTCCGTCGTCACCACAAATTCGTGCTCAGGCAACAAACTGTTGATGGCGGCGGCCATGCTGGCATCCGACAACGTCGCCAAAATGCCGCCGTGGACGTTGCCGTGCAGCTGGGTAAATTCGTGTTTCACCGGCAAACGCACTTCCGATTGGCCGTTTTCCGCATGCACCAACTGAATACCCAAATACTTCCAGACCGGCCCGGCCGTCAACAATTCCATGCGCCGTTGCACCGTCTCCAGCGAAATCTCTTGCTGCTGTTTCATAGTTCACCTCTTGTCTCGTTGTTGAACTATTCGCCGATGTAGTTGGGCTTCCTCTTCTCTTGAAAGGCCTGGAGCCCTTCCAGACGGTCTTTGGTCGGAATGAGCACTTGGTAGGCGTTGGTTTCTAAGGCCAGTCCCGTCTCCAGATCGACTTCCAGACCCCGATCGATGGCAAACTTGGCCTGCGCGATGGCCAAAGGCGCGTTGCGGGCAATCTCTTCGGCGAGCCGCCGGGCTTCCGCCATCAGTTCGGCCGACTCCACCACCCGGTTGACCAAGCCGATGGCCAACGCTTCTTCCGCCTCCACGTGCCGTGCCGTGTAAATGAGCTCCTTCGCCTTTCCTTTCCCGATGAGGCGCGGCAGCCGTTGAGTACCGCCCGCCCCGGGAATGATGCCGAGGGACGTCTCCGTCAAGCCCATTTTGGCGGTGCGGGCCATCACCCGCAAATCGCAAGCCAACGCCAATTCCGTCCCGCCGCCGAAGGCGACGCCGTTAATGGCGGCGATGACCGGCTTTGGAAGCCGTTCCAATTTTAAAAACGCCGACTGCAGCGAATGGATAAACTGCACCACTTCCTGCGGCGACATGGTGCGCCGCTCTTTCAGGTCAGCCCCGGCACAAAACGCTTTTTCCCCTTCACCGGTAACAATAACCACCCGAACCGTTTTGTCAAAAGCCAACTGATCCAACACGTCATGCAACGCCGCGACCAGTTCCCGGTTCAAACTGTTGTACACTTCCGGCCGATTCAAAATGAGATGGCAAATGTGCTGTTCCTTTTCCACCCGCAACGTCATCCGGAATCCCTCCCTCATCCCTCATGGGCGGACGGATGGTCGGTTCTCCCGACCTGGCACGCCTTGCTCGTTTTGGCCTGCAACACCCGGGACGGCAACGTTTTGCCCAAATGTTGCTGGACAAACTGCCCCGCTTCCACCAATCGGTCCATGTCGACGCCGGTCTCGATGCCCATCCCGTGCAGCAAATAGACCAAATCTTCCGTCGATAAGTTGCCGCTGGCTCCCGGTGCATAAGGACAACCGCCCAAACCGCCGATGGCGCTGTCAAAAATGCGGATTCCTTCTTCCATCGCCGCCAGCACATTGGCCACCGCCATGCCGTACGTGTCGTGGAAATGCCCGGCCAGCGGTATGTCGGGAAACGAACGGCGCAGTTCGCGGAACCGCTCCCGCACGAGGTTGGGCGTCGCCACGCCGATGGTGTCGCCGACCGAAATTTCATCGACGCCCATGTCCACCAGCTTTTCCACCACCAACATGACGTTGGCCATGGGCACTGCCCCTTCAAAGGGACAGCCGAAAGCCGTCGACACGTAACCCCGGACCGTCAAACCCCGTTTTTTTGCTTCTTGTACCACTTCCGCCAACACCGGGAACGTCTCGGCGATGGATTTGTTGATGTTGCTGCGGTTGTGGGACTCACTGGCCGACATGAACACCGCCACTTCCCGAATCGGCGTCTGCAAAGCCCGCTCCAGCCCCCGCAAATTGGGCACCAGCGCGCTGTATCGCACCGGTTCCGAAAAGTCCAGCGAGTTGACCAATTCCACTGCGTCGGCCAGCTGGGGGATCCACTTCGGATGGACAAACGACGTCGCTTCAATGCGCCGCAATCCCGCCCCGACCAATCGCCGAATCAATGCTGCTTTAACCGGTGTCGGAATCGTCACCGCCTCGTTTTGCAGCCCGTCCCGGGGGCCCACTTCGACAATTTCCACCCGCTCGGCCATGTCCATTCCTCGCTTTCCATGAAGAAGGTAAAAATCAAGAACTGTCCATATTATACAAAATTTGTCCGGCCGTACAGAACATCAAGCGGGGAACAACAGCGACAACCCAATGGTCAACAAGCTGACGGAGGACAAAATGATCCCGGCAAAATACAGGTTGCTGCGGGAAACTTGCAGCGGATCGACCCGCATCAGGGACGCCACCAAATTGACATTGATGGTCAGCGGGCTGGCCGGCACGCCGCCCACCGAAGCGGCGGTCACGGCAAACACGAACCATTCCGGCCGCAAATGCATGGCGTCATACGGGACGAGATCCGTCAACAACATGATGATCAACGCCGGAAACAGGCCCATTTGGGAACTGACCACCGCCAATAAGACGATCAAGATGATCAAGAGCCATCCAAACGAAGCGGACCAGTAGGTCACCCACTGCACCAGCGATTCCATCGCCCCGCTGACCGTGAGGGCTTGCGTAAAAAACCCGACCGAAATGAACAACATGATTTGCGGCAGGAGCCCAAGGACGCCTTTGGTACTCTTGGTTTTCAACTCTTTCCACAGGCGTTTGGGTTTTTTCAAGCAAAGGGCCCAAATCAAGGAGACACCCAGGATGAGGACGATGACCGCATCGATGACCGGCATGGCCCACCACTCGTGCAGCACGATGACGCCGAAGACGAAAAGGACGATGACGCCGCAAAAGACGCCCATGTGCTGCCAGTGTGACACGGCAATCCGCTGGGGCCTGGCCGCTGATGTTGGCAGATCGACGGCAGCGGCGTGCCGACGGCTCCAGCCTTTGATGAACCACGTATCTAAGAGGAGCATGAATATGGAGAAGCCGAATCCCATGGCGAGGACCGTCCCAGGATCGGCCTCGGGAACGCGGGCCAGTGCCACCCCCAATCCTGCCCCCACCGGACTCCAAATCATGGCCAAACTGTGGCCGCGGGCAAACGCCCGAAAGTTGATCGTTTCCGCCACATCTTTTGGATAAGAACGGGACAAATGATGCAACGTTGTAAATGATGCGACGATGGCCGCCACGTTCATCAACGTGGCCAACAAATACGTAAAAGCGCTCAGCACAAAATAGATGGAATGGGGCTGGTGGACCTTCCCCCGGACAATGAGCAGCGCCGAACGGTGATAGGCGCCGAGGGTGATGGGGATGGCAAAGAAAGGGGCGAAGATGAGCAGCGTTAAAATATTGGTGGTGGACCCAAAAAACCGCCAAGCGTCTGTCATGGGCACGTGATTTCGCCATAAGATGACCATGCCGGCGAACAGAAATGCGGCGGATATGGCCCGGAACCAACCGCGCGTGCAAAGCAGCGCCAACGCCAAAATCAAGGCGGAAATGGCCGCAAAATAAAAAGGCCATTCTTCGACTGGCCGCATGACAATTTGTGCAACATAACCCCAAGCCATAAAATGAATCAACAAAAGGAGCATCCGCTCCAACCATCGCTGCAATCCGTTACTGTCTACTCGGTTCATCTGATGCTCCACTCACTTTGGCTATGAATCCATTGAACGTTGGTCAATAGGTAGAATCATTATAATACAAAACAAGTCAAAATAAAAATATTGTAAACGCATACATCATTTTTCAATATAAAAACACTTCCCCTCCTCTCGGAGGGGACATGCTTTATCGGAACACTTCTTTGCCGCCGGTGTATTCCACGTCGGTAACCCCCAAACGGGCATTGACGCAACGGGCCGCGGCGAAAAAGAAATCGGACAGGCGGTTGAGATAGCGCCGTACTTCCAAATTGATCGGCTCCGATTTCGCCAGCGTGACCACCCGCCGCTCCGCCCGCCGCGTCAAGACGCGGCAGACGTGCAAGTAGGCCGATGCCGCCGTCCCGCCGGGCAAGATAAAGCGGCGGATGCGCGGCGCTTCAGCATGAAACTGGTCGATCCACTCTTCCAGTTGCCGCACCATGTCGGCCGTCACTTTATAAGGCGGGTCCGGTGCTGTTTGATCTTGCTCTTCGGCCGCCTCCCCCGTCGCTTCCTCCACCGGTTTCACCATACGGGATAAATCGGCCCCGCAATCGAACAACTGATGTTGGATTGTCAACAAGACCTGCCGCAAATCGGCAAACGCATCGCCGCCCAAATGGGCCAAGGCCAAGCCCACAAACGAATTGACTTCATCGACGGTGCCGTACGCTTCCACGCGAACGCTGTCTTTCGGCACGCGGCCTCCGATGACCCCGGTCATGCCGTGATCGCCGCCTCGGGTGTACAGACGGGCCATCCCGATCCCTCCTTTTTGTTTTCGCTGATCATTGGCATTCTATGTGGAATGGTGAAGGTCACTTTGCATCAATTGTTTCAAGACACGAATCAACTGTTCGTTTTCTTCCCGCAACCGCACGGCGACGCGGACGTACGATGTCCCCATGCCGAGAAACGTCCGGCAGGCCCGGACGATGATCCCCCGTTCCGCCAAATGATGTTGCAATTGCACATCGGTCCATTCCGGACGTCGCAGCTTTAGCAACACGTAATTGACCGGCCCCGGCATGGGTACGGGCGCAAGCCATTCGGCCAAGTTTTCCCGCAGCGCGGCGAGAAACCACGCCCGTTCCTGACTGAGCCATTGGCGCGTCTGGGCGACAAAATCCCGGTCGTCCAAAGCGAGCTGTCCGACGATTTGGGCCACTCCGTTGACGCTCCAGGGGGTTTGCAAAGCCCGGCAGCGGACAATCAACGCCGGTGAGGCGACCATGTACCCTAAACGCACGCCCGGGATGGCATACATCTTGGTCAAGGAACGCACGACGCTCACCGGCGCGCCGCTGGCGGCGGCCGAAATCATCGTCAGTTGGTCTTCCTGCGGCAAAAAATCTAAAAACGCTTCATCGATCAACAGGTGGCAGTTGCCTCGGGCGGCCCTCTCGGCCAACGCCAACAGCTGATCCCGCGGCCACAACATGCCGGTCGGGTTGTTGGGGTTTCCGAGAATGAGGACGTCCACTTCCGCCAACAATTGCTCCACCCGTGAAAAAGGAATGACAAAACCTTCTGTCGATTCGGAAACGACGGAGGCCACCACCCGGGCACCTGCCCTTTGGGCCGCCTGCCGATATTCGGCAAAGCACGGTTCAACGATGCCCACTTTTCCCGGGGCCAGGGCCCTTAGGAGCAGATCGATGGCTTCCGCACCGCCGTTGGTCACGAGCACGTGGTCGTCCGTCAAGCCGTGGCGAGCTGCCAGCATGGCGCTCAGGCGGCGTTGCCGGGCATCGGGGTAACGGGTCAACGAAGGCCACAAGTGCGGCCATTGTTCCCGCACCGCCGGCGGCGGTCCCAACGGGTTGATGTTGGCACTAAAATCAATGACGTCAGTTGTTTCGGGATAGCGTTCTGCAAACGTCACCCAGTCGCCGCCGTGCCCGAGCCATTCCAACATCGTCTCACCTCTTTTCAACAGCCGATCCCATCTCAAATCAAGCGGTCAACGACGTCATGAGCACATACACGTACAACGCCATCACTTCCACGGCTTCATTGACCGCCCCGTACACGTCCCCGGTCAGTCCCCCCAACCGTCGGGCGATGCGGGAAGCCATCACCCATCCGCCAGCCACGGCCAACCACAACACGAGCCATTCAATGAGGCCGGTTACCGCCCAAATGACCAAGCTGGCAGCCAACATGGACACGACGCCCCGCCACGGCGGACGGAAACGTTGTTTTTCTGCCTCCGTCGGTGCGTGAAATAGACTCCCCATGCCGCCTCCGGCCCGCGCATCGGGCCAGAACAACACGCAGCCGGACATGGCGATACGGCCGGCCACCGGCATGAGCAAGAGCAGCGGCCCCCGTTCGTTGCCTAACTCGACCAACCCGCCCCACTTCAACAACAAGAGCAACACGAGGGCCAACACGCCAAAAGCACCCACCCGGCTGTCCTTCATGATGGACAAGATTCGTTCCCGGTCCCGACCGCTGAACAGGCCGTCTGCGGTGTCCATCCACCCGTCCAAATGCAAGCCGCCGGTCAAGACGACGAGCAACACCACGAGCAGCAAGGCCGACAACAACGGCGAAAACAACCAGCCCAACACGGCATCAGCTGCCAAGAGCAAGCCTCCCAAGACGAGACCGACCCACGGAAAAAAGGGAACGGAGCGGAAAAAAGGTGTCTCGTGTGCGCCGAACCAACGGCACAGGCGGGACGGCAACGGCAAACGCGTCAAAAACAACCAAGCCACCA
>PKQY01000006.1 GCA_017577895.1 Bacillota bacterium | reverse complement strand
AGATCACCCGACAACCATTTGGAGCCGAAGCCGCCGATGAGACTGCCGAGCAAAATGCTCCCGCCCATGGTCAAAACAAGGGACTTGTGCAAGTATCCGCCTTTCCGGAAGGCCCACATGCCGCCCAAGGCCGCAAACAACACCTGGACGGCACTGATGCCAGACACTTCGTGGGCGCTGAAGGCACCAACCCCGAGCAGCGGAGGAATGTACAACAACATCGGATATTTGACAATCGTTCCGCCGATGCCCACCAGCCCGGAAATGAACGAACCGATGAAGCCGATGAGAAAGACCGTCAACAACAATCCCCACGTCATGGCCGAACCCTCCTGTATCCCCGTTGTGTCACCGTTGGGTGCGCTCCCACATCACCATGCCGCCGGTCAAATTGTACAGCTTTGTGTACCCCATTTTGCGCAAACGGCGGGCCGCCACCATGCTCCGGCGGCCGGAGCGGCAGACCAACACAATTTCTTCTTCCGGATGCAATTCTTTCTTCGCCACATACGGAAGGCGTCCCAGCGGCAGATTGACAGCGCCCGGGATGTGGCCGGCCTGAAATTCAACCGGTTCCCGCACGTCGACGATTTTCAGTTTTTCCCTTCGCTGCATTTTTTCCCGCAATGTGCGAGCATCAATTTGCTGCAAACCGGAGACGGGTCGGTAACGAAGCACCAGCCACAACACCGCAAGCGCGAGCAGGATGTACCACCAAAAATCCATGGTCTGACCTCCATTTGCTGGTTTGAACTTTTTGATGAAGAAAAGGGGGCGATGCCCTCTCGGGATGCCCCCTCCCCGTGATGCATGCGGTTATGCGTGAAGGTACTGCATGATGCGCGCCGGATCGTAGCCGACGATCCAGCGGCCGTTAATGTTCAACTGCGGTACGGCCAACGTTCCGGTGGCCCGGTAGACCGTTTCTTGCTCGGCCAAGTTCACCGACAAGTCGACTTCTTTGAACGGAATGCCGTGTTCTTGCAAAAACCGTTTGGCCATGACACAGTACGGGCACGTCGGCGTCGTGTACAACGTCACTTGATTCATGAACATCCCTCCTTATGCCTTATTCCCTTCTCCATGTCACTTGCAGGCGTCAAGCGGTGTGATGCACCGCGCAACGGTTCGGGCCAATTTCCAATTCGGTGATTTCCTCGTCGGTTTTGCTCAACAGTCCTTTGTTGATGGCCACAATTTCTTTATAGTTGGGCGGCTTCACCGATTCCGCCGATTTCCGGACGTGCTGCAAGAATTCGTCTTTGGGAATGTTTTGCATGATGCGGTTTTCACGCCGGATGACGCCCAAATATTCGCCGATGACGCCGTCCTCATTCATCTCTTCTTCCAAATTGGCGTAGTGGGCCGGCAACACCATGACATCGTCGGCGATGTCCGCCACTTTTTCCGAAATGGTCCGATATAGATCTTCCGCCCACTCCTCCACTTTTTCCCCGAGGTCGGGACGGCCCAGGCCGCTGACGAAAATCGTATCGCCGGAAAAAAGCAGTTTGTCGTTGACGAAGAAAGAGACGCTGCCCGGCGTATGTCCCGGCGTCTTGACCGCCAACACCTGCACCTCGGCATCGGCAAAGCGGATGCGCTCGTGGTTTTCCAGCGGTTCAAAATCGTAGATGGCGCCTTCGCTTTTCATCAAGTAATACGTGGCCCCGGTCCGTTTGGCCAGTTCCAAACCGCCGGACACGTGGTCGGCGTGCAAGTGGGAATCGACAATGTGGGTGATGCGCACCCCTTCTTTTTCCGCCAGTTTCAGGTACGCGTCGACGAACCGGAGCGGATCGACGACCATCGCCTCCTGCCCGGAGATGACCATGTAGGACAGACATCCTTTGCCGACCCGGACGAATTGGTACACTTTGATTTTCTCATCCTGGTACACCAATTTTTCGTAAAGGTACGTGCTCCACGCTTTCATGCCGCCTTGCAAGTACGCCGGCTCATATCCGGCTTTTGCCAGCTCTTCGGCAACCATGATCGAAGAACCTTCTTTGGCGCACACGACCAACAATTCCCGATCTTTCGGAATCCGATCCAAATACGGTTCCACGCCGTCCAGCAATTCATAGTACGGCAGATTGATGGACGTCACCGTCTCGCCTTCGATTTTCCAGTCGGCATATTCATCGGGATTGCGCACATCGACGATGAACAACGGTTTTTTATGCAAAATGCGATCCACCACATCGGCGGCCGTCATGGCCCGCACGCTCATGTCCGACGACCTCCTTCTCCACGCACGATTTACTCCTTGCACAATATACCCCTACAGGTAATTACAATATAATACGCCACGGGGTATTTGTCAAGGAAGAAAAAAGGGTGCTCACCCTTTTTGCACCCAAAATTTATAAACCCCTTCTTCTTCCGTTTGCTTCAACAACACATGCCCGGCCGATTTGGCCCAGGCCGGAATGTCTTTCACCGCTCCTTTGTCGGTGGCATGAATCTCCAATACCTGGCCGGAAACCATTTCATCGATGGCCTTTTTGCTGCGAACCACCGGCAGCGGACAAGACAAGCCGGTCACATTCAACACTTTGTCGGCTTGCACAGGCCATTCCTCCTGTCAAAACGTCAAGGTGACGTCGGCGTCGTAGGCAAAATCGAGAAATGCTGCAGCTCCCGCCACTTCAATGCCGTCGATCAAGTCTTCTTCCTTCACGTTCATGAGGTCCATGGACATTTGACAGGCGGTGAGCCGCACGCCCAAGTCCTTCGCCATTTGCAAAAGCTCCGGAATGGACGGGATATTGGCTTGGGCCAGCATGTCCTTCATCGCTTCTTTACCGGGCGGCAACGGCAGTTGTTTGTGGGCTTCCTTGTGAATGAGATTCAGTCCTTCAAATGTGAAGAAGATTCCCACTTCCGCTTCCGATGCGGCCGCCGCCGTCGCGATGTTGAACACTTTGTAGGCGTCAAATAAACTGCCGTTTGCCGCAATAATCGCCACCCGTTTGCTCATGATCCACACTCCTTTCGTTTAAATCCATTTTTCGATGGGACCGTTCCAGGCCGACATGCCGGGAACGACGTTCCAGACGTTTTTGTATCCTTTTTCGACGAGGAACTTCGCCGCCAAGTCACTGCGGTTGCCGCTACGGCAAATGACGTAAATGTCATCGTCACAGTTCAGTTCCGTCAAGCGCGCTTCCAATTGTCCCAACGGAATCGATAAGGCTCCGGGGATGTGGCCAAAGGCATATTCAGCCGGTTCCCGCACATCCAGAACCACGACCTTCTCACGACCCAGCTTTTGCATTAGTTCTTCATTGCGAACGATGCGGGGATAGGGCTGTTCCGGTTTCTGCTCGTGCGGATCGGCCTTTCGGATGTAATGGACCAATATTGTTCCGTTTTCGATGGTTCCCAAGTAATGATGCCCGGTGTTTTTGGACCACGCGCGCAAGTCCGCCAGCGTTCCGCGATCGGTGGCCCGAATTTCCAACACTTGTCCGGGCTTGAGGGCATCCAGTGCTTGTTTGGTTTTGATCACCGGCATCGGACAAGACAGGCCCTGGCAGTCCAACACCGCATCGGCTTTTATCAAACGCATGCCTCCCCTCCCTCGACAAATGCAACAGAATTAATATACCCATACCCCTATATATATTAGCAAGGCGGACACGGTTTTGTCAATGAATTGTCATGGAAAAGTTTCGTTCGTGATTTTCCATCTCGTTTCTGCGTGACGGAAAACAAATTTAATATCAGGCGGCCCTTTTTAAAAAAACCCACAACAACATGCCGCTCAAACGAATCGGGAAAAAAGTGTACCTCTTGTCCGCCGTGGGCCACGTTTCGGTCCATCGTTCTTGACTACTTTCAAAACCCTGAGGACATGGGCACATGTATTCGTTGAACATCGAATCATCGGGCCAGTTCCTGTTCCCCGATGTTTTCAAAACCGCACCCGACAAAAACTTCACGGCCAGTCGACAACTGCCGAGAATATCCTGAAAAAGTCCGCCGCCTGGCCGAAGACAAGAATGGGCTGTTCTATATCGTGGGTAGCGACGAGTTCCTCCTTCACAACATCGCCACGCTTGCGGGAAAAAGGAATTCGGTGGAACAAATCATGATCGGTAAGCGGGGGAATCAGAAGAATCAGTTTTTGAGGCAGGAATCAGAAAGGAAACAAAAAAGCGAAAGCGGAACTTCTATGCTCACGCTTTCGCTTTTTTCATTCGTAAAACTACACTAATAACATAACGGTAAACATGCTTGCCCGGGGAGTCTTCGAGGTTAAGCCCGCATAAGTGTTGGGGCATACTTTATTCATTGAACATACTTAACTGATCACTTGTGTTCTTTTCCCCTAATCCATCAACTGCATCCTTAAATACCACACCTTTCACATCCCCGACAATCAACGGCGCATCCGCGCGATGCATCTTGTAATTTCGCAACGCGGAGGCATGGCTCACATTGGCGTAACAATAAACACACCCATGGGGGCAGGTGTTATAAAATCCAATATCGTAACTCTCGTAGCAACCGCACGATTCTCTGGTCGGCCGTTTCGGATACATTTGCGGAATCCGAAATAACCGGCTCAAGTAGGGTGCGTCCACGCAACTTCCTTTCTTCACGCCTTCGACGGCGCAAAGCTCATCCTGACAACAGGAATACAGCTGAATCCTATGGCGGGCCGCAATCTTTTGCAACGCCGCGGTCAATTTAAGCCGCTCCGTCAACGGCACCTCCATGGGGTAATCCTCTTGCAGCTCCCGCGACAGTTTCCTCCGTACCTTCGGATACATCGTAACAAAGCTGATGGAACAACGTTTGGTATAACCGGCCAGTTCCTGAGCAATGCGTTCAAAGGATTCAATATAAAACATTTTCCCCATGGATTGGGTATAAAAAATGGGATCGAAACGCCAGTGCATTTGTTCGGGAGAAAACATTTCCGCCAAGTTTCTGAAGGTCTTGATGTTTTGAATCGTGGCCGCCACGTGCTTCTCCGTCAACCGGGGTTGGCCTGTAATGGTGTAGTGAAAAAACATGCGATAACCCATTTTTTTCAACCTTTTTAAGTACGGCAAAGCAGGGCGATAATTTTTCGACCAAAACACAATCGCCCCAACTCGATCGGGAGCCAAGGACACCGCCTTGGCTTCTTGCCGATAGGCATTGTACACATACGCTTTTCCCTCGGCGATTCGGTACATGAACCATTCCATGTAAAAGGCCGGAATATCCGTCTTGCGGCTGGCGGAAATGAAATGCATATCGCTCATCCTTTTAGGTGAAATAAGGTGACCATTCGGGTTCTTTACTAGGAAAGTATGGCCTCATTTCTGGCGGCAAACGATCACATGCCTGCATTACATTTTGATTGATATTTTCACTGCGAATCGGCCGCAACGGCCGATGCAGACTAATCCGCAAGCAATGCATTGGCGATGAGCCTGTCGAATTTGCGGATATCGACGTCTTTGTGCAGCTTGATTTTGATATGGCCGGCCTTCGTCCACAACTCGACCTCGGCGTTAACGTCCAACAGCCTCCCGGCATTCTCCGTGGACCACATGTAAATCGAGGAATAAGGCAACGAGTACATCTCCACCTTTTTTCCGGTCAAACCTTGCGCGTCCCGGACAATCAACCGTTTGTTCGTAAATACCGCCATATCCCGGAACGTTTTATAGGCCGCCACAGCGACTTCTCCGTCCACCAGCAACTCATAAACATCCTGCGGCACGGCGCACTCCGATACAAGGGTCCATTCCAAAATGCTTTGCTCGACCATCTATTTTATCCCCTCCCGAAAAACATGAACTTCGACGAACACATCAACATTTTCGTTAAACATCCTTTAGACAATTTTCGATTTCTCAGATTAAGTTTAAAAATTTTTGGTCAGCCACGTGACGCATTCCACATGCACCGTCTGCGGAAACATGTCCACCGGCTGGACTTCTTGCACCTCGTAACCATTCTCCGCAAGATATTTCAAGTCGCGCGCCAACGTGGCCGGATTGCAGGAGACGTACACCACCCGCGGCGGCGACATGGCCAAGATGGCGTCCAACAGCCGCGGATCGCAGCCTTTCCGCGGCGGGTCGACGACGATGACGTCGGCCCGCATCCCTTCCTCCGCCCACTGAGGAATCACGGTTTCCGCTTCCCCGGCGACAAACGTGACGTTATCCATGCCGTTGAGCGCCGCATTGCGCCGGGCGTCCTCCACCGCCTCCGGCACCACTTCCACCCCGTAGACGTGTCGGGCCCGCCGGGCGAGAAAAAGCGAAATGGTGCCGACGCCGCAGTAGGCGTCGATGACCGTCTCCCGCCCCGTCAGCCCGGCGTACTCCACGGCCTTGGCGTACAACACTTCGGTCTGCAACGGGTTCACCTGGTAAAAAGAACGGGCGGAAATGGCAAACCGGATGTCGCCGATTCTGTCGTAAATGACGTCCCTTCCCCACAACACCCGGCTGCGTTCCCCAAAAATGACGTTGGTTCGTTCCGTTTGGATGTTCTGGATCACACTGACCAATCCCGGCACCGCTCGCCGCAGGCGGGCGATCAAATCTTGGACATGGGGCACCCGTTCCCCGTTGGTGACGAGAATGGCCATCACTTCGCCGGTGGCAAAGCCGGTTTTGACCACCACGTGACGCAGCAGCCCCGCATGCCGTTCCTCATCGTAGACGGCAATACGCCACCGTTGGGCCCATTCCCGGACGGCACGAAGCACTTTCTCCGCGGCCGGATGTTGGATGCCGCATCGCTCCATCGGAATGACGCGATGGCTGCGAGGGGCGTAAAATCCCGTCACGACCCGGCCGTCCGCAAGACCCACGGGCACCTGGGCCTTGTTGCGGTATTGCCAAGGATGGGCCATGCCGATGGTGGGATGCACCGGCACCGATGACAACCCGCCAATGCGCGCCAGGGCGTCCACGACTTGTTGCCGCTTCCATTGCAACTGTTCGGCGTAATCGAGATGTTGCCACTGGCAGCCGCCGCAGCGGGCATAGACGGGACAAGCCGGTTCCGTGCGGTAAGGGCTGGCGGACAAAATGTCCAACAATTTCCCGTAACCGTATTGCTTTTTGACTTTGACCACTTTCACCCGCACCCGTTCCCCCGGCAAGGCACCGGGAATAAACAACGCAAAGCCGTCGACCCGTCCAACGCCATGCCCTTCGTGGGTCAGACCGGTAATGTCCGTCTCGACAATGTCATTTTTTGCCACCGGCGCCGCTTGTTGCATGTTTGTCCCTCCATCTCCTTGCCGCAAAATCGTTTGCCCGAACGTCGCTCTTCATCTGTAAGCTACACCAAAAATGCCGCCCGAACAAGGGAAGCATCAGGCCCTCGACCTCGGAACGTCAAAACGGTATGATGATTCACATCAACGTGAACATCGGGGGAGGGGAAGCCCGTTGCAAAAACGAAATCCGCGCAAGCCGGCAGCCACCGTCGCCCTCGTCACGGCCCTGTGTCTGTTGGCTCCATGTTGTAGAACGGACTCCATGTTGTAGATCGTGCTGCCCATTGATTACCCAGAAGCGCAGGGCCGGTCCTCGGTTACTGGTTCATGGGCCTTCCCCACGGTCTGTCCATGACCTGCCTCGGGAGCGCCATCTTTTCGCTGGCGCTTAGCAATTGGTGGGGAGCCGAGCTTCTACCGAACCGCGTCCAGCGACAAAAAAAAAAACACAGCCCTTCGGCGTAAACCGAAGAGCTGTAAGTAGGTCGGTCATTCACCGTTCCAACAACACGGCAATGCCTTGGCCGCCGCCGATGCAGGCCGTCACGATGCCGCGCCGGACATTCCGCCGCTTCATTTCGTACACGAGTTTGGTCGTCAAGATGGCGCCGGTGGCGGCGATGGGGTGGCCGTGAGCGATGGCGCCGCCGTTGACGTTCACTTTGTCCCAATCGAGGTGCAATTCCCGATCACAGGCGAGCACCTGCACAGCAAACGCTTCGTTCAATTCGATCAAGTCGATGTCGTCTAGGGTCAATCCGGTTTTCTTCAACAACTTTTGCACCGCCGGCACCGGGCCGATGCCCATGATGTTCGGATCCACACCGGCCACGGCGTAGGTGCGAACCGTGGCCAATATGTCCAACCCGCGCCGCTCCGCCAGTTTCCGTTCCATGACCACGAGGGCGCTGGCCCCGTCATTGACACCGGACGCGTTGCCGGCCGTCACCGTGCCGTCCGGTTTAAACGCCGGCGGCAGCTTGGCCAACGCTTCCAGCGTCGTCTCCGGACGAGGATGCTCGTCAGTATCAAACCAGATCGGATCGCCTTTGCGCTGCGGTACTTGGATGGGGATGATCTGCTCCCGGAACCGGCCTTCCCGCATGGCCTGGGCCATCCGCTGTTGGCTCCGCAGGGCGTACCGGTCTTGTTCTTCCCGGGAAATACCGTATTTTACCGCCAAATTTTCGGCCGTGATGCCCATGGTCGGATTGCCGATTCGCTCGGGCGACAACTGCCGCTGGATGAACCGGGGCGGCGTCCGGTCAAAGGCTTTGGACGGCGGTTCCATCAAATACGGCGCCCGGGTCATGCTTTCCGTCCCGCCGGCGACAAAAATGTCACCGGTGCCCGCTTGAACCGCCTGGGCGGCCAGTGCCACCGCGTTCATCCCCGAACCGCATTGGCGGTCAATGGTGATGCCCGGAATGTCCAACGGCAGGCCCGCTTCCAAAGCGGTGAGCCGCGCCACGTTCCCGCCGCCGGCCAAGACGTTGCCCATGATGACGTCGTCGATCTCTTGCGGGTCGATGTTGGCCCGCCGGATCGCTTCTTTCACCACTTCCGCACCATAGACGTGGGGCGGCAAGTCTTTCAGCGCGCCGCCGGCCCGGGCAATGGGCGTCCGGACCGCCGAAACGATGACCGCTTCACGCATCGATGATTCCTCCCATTCGTCACTTTGTAACTGGTCTCGTGCAAAACCCTAACGCATTCATGGCTGACGACGGCACCGCTGTCCCGTGTTACGCGCTGGCGCCGCCGTCCACGGGGATGACGGTGCCGGTAATGAAACTGGAGGCATCGGACGCCAACAACACCGTCACTCCTTTCAAGTCGTCCTCGTTGCCGATGCGGCGCATCGGTGAAAGCATTTTGATGAGTTCACCGGCCTTGTCCAGTACTCCGCGGGTCATTCTCGTCGGAAAGAAGCCGGGCGCAATGGCGTTCACGGTAATGTTGTACGGCGCCCACTTTTTCGCCAAGTCCCTGGTGAACGCGATGACCGCCCCTTTGCTGGCGCTGTATCCGATGGCGTTTAAAATTTGCGGCGGTTCCCCTCTCAAGCCCGCCACCGAGGCGATGTTGATGATTTTGCCGTACCGGTGCTCGATCATGGACCGGCCCACGGCCCTAGACATGAGAAACGTCCCTTTGACATTGACGTCAAACACGAGATCCCATTTTTCTTCCGGCATCTCCAACACATCGGCACCCCAGGCGATGCCGCTGTTGTTAATCAAGATGTGGATTTGGCCGTATTTGTCCAACGTGTACCGCACGACGTTCTCCACGTCGTTGGCATCGGCCACGTTGCAGGCCAGTGCGTCGGCATTCGCCCCCTTTTCCCGCAAGGCCGCCGCGACGCTTTCACAATTTTCCACCCGTCGGGAACAGAGGACGATGTTGCTCAGTCCCGCTTCCACCAACGCATGGGCCATCTGCTCACCCAATCCCCGGCCGCCGCCGGTGACGATGGCCGTCTTCCCCGTCAAGTCAAACAATTCCCGAATGTGTTTCCCTGCCATGTTTGCCCATTCCTTTCCATACCAAGTTCATGTTCAGTCCAAGTTCGTCAACTTGTTTATCGAACACGTTCACGATCTTCAAATGCCGTTGTGCCAAAGGCGCTCCCGAACCTTTACATCAACACCGGCCGGGGCGTCCGGTCGATGCAAACGTCCAACAAATACGGCTTCCGCTCTCGAAACGCTTCCTCCAAGGCCGCCAGCAATTGAGCTTCATCCTCCACGCGGCAGGCCTCCACGCCAAAGGCGCGGGCCGCCTGCACGAAATCGACGGCGGGCCCCTCCAGATCCATGCCGGGGAAGAACTGGTTTTTGGCCGCCTCTCCCCGGATGGCCAGCATCCCGCCCTTCAAAATCATGTAACTCGTGTTGTTGACGATGAGGAAAATGACCGGCAGCTGCCAGCGGGCGGCATTCCACAACGCTTGAATGTAATACAGGGCCGAACCGTCGCCGACGACGGCCACCACCCGTTCGTCGGGCCGGGCCAGTTGCACCCCTAATGCGGCCGCCAACCCGTACCCCAAACCGCCGCCTTTGAGCGCAAATCGGCTGCCCGGCCGGTTGACATACACGTACCGATGCACAAACCAGCTGGACGTCACCGCTTCTTCCACCAAGATGAACCGCTCGTCAACATATCGGTTCAAGGCGGCCATGACCACCGCCGGCGAGAGGGGGGCTTGACGGCTCGCCCGGGCCAATTCCGCCTCTTTCCGCGCCTCAAACTGCGCCTTTTTCTCCCGCAGCTGCCCTTGCCTTTCCGCAAAACGGGCTCGATCCTCCGGCGTAGCCAGTTTCTCAATCGCTTCCGCCCATCGGTCCATGACCGCTCCCGGATGGCCCAAAATGGCCAACGCCGCATGCCCGTTTTTCCCCAACTGCCGGGCATCGAGATCAACGGCAATCAGCGGAGTCGACGGAGGAACCAAGGCCTGTGGGTAATATAAGAGCGGCGCTTGGTTCATCACGCCGACCCACAAGACCAAATCGGCATCGGCCATCGCCGCCGCAATTTGGGGGCCGTTGGGCGGCAGTTGGCCGGCAAACGAGGGGTGAGCGGCCGGGAAATTCAGCCGGGCGCTCATGGGCTCCTGATAAACCGGCATCCCGGTGAGCTCAGCCAACCGGACCGCCGCCTCCACCGCTCCCGTCTGCCCGACCCGGTCTCCGACGATGAGGACCGGTTTGGCGGCCTGCAAAATCATACGGGCCGCCAGGTCGACGGCTTGCGGATCGGCGTAATGTTCCTGCCGAATCGTTGTCAGAGGCAAGGGCCGGCGGTCGGTCTCCTGCCACATGACGTCCACGGGCAAGGAGACGAATACCGGCCCCTGCGGGTGGGTCAACGCTTCTTTAAACGCCCGTTGCATGACGATGGGCAGCTCTTCCACCCGCGTCACTTCCCAGCACCACTTGGTCACATCCCGGACCATGGACAGGAGGTTGCCGGCCAATCCCGGTTCCTGCACCGACAGGCGCAAGTCGTGCTGGCCGGCGGTCACCACCAGGGGAACGTGACTGCGCCACGCTTCGTACAAATTTCCTAAACCATGGGCCACACCGGGCGCCACGTGCAAGTTGACCACCCCCGGCCGGCCGCTGGCCTGGGCGTACCCGAGGGCCATGCCCACCGCGATGTCCTCGTGCAGCGCCATCACATACTCCATGTCCGGAAAGTGGAACAAGCCGTCCAAAAGCGGCAGTTCGGTCGTGCCCGGGTTGCCGAAGATGTACCGGACGCCGTATTCACGGAATGCCTGGAGCACCACATCTCTGCCCCGCAAGCCCATCCCCCTCTCCCTTCATTCCTCACCATCACCGCTTAAACGCCGCCGCCCCGTCATCGACGAACACGACGCTGCCGTTGACGAAGCTGGCTTCATCGCTGGCTAAAAACGTCACGACGTTGGCCACTTCTTCCGGGGTTCCGGCCCGCCGCCGCATTTGCCCCTGTTGCACTTTTTGCCAAATGTCCGGATGGGCCTTCCATTCTTCAACGATACCGGTTTCAATGAGCCCCGGAGCAATGGCCACGACCCGAATGTTGTACGGTGCCAAGTCTAAGGCCGCCGCCTTCGTCATCATGACGACCGCCGCCTTGCTGGCGTGGTACGGCAAATGCTTTCGATCGGCCAAAAAGGCGTACACGGAAGCGGTGTTGATGATGACGCCGCCCCGATCTTTCATCGCCTGCGCCGCCGCTTTGATGCCGTAAAAAACCCCGTGTTGGTTGACCGCTACGGTGCGGTGGTATTCCTCGATGGGCAACTCCAAAACCGAAGCCCGGACGTTGCCGATGCCCGCGTTGTTGAACATCACGTCCAACTGGCCGTAGCGGGAGACGGTTGTTTCCACCAGCGCCGCCACGGCGTCATATTCGGCCGTGTCCGTCGGCACGAAAAACGCATCTCCCCCCGCCTCCTGCACCATCCGTACCGTCGCCTCGCCTCCGGCGACATCGATATCGGCCACGGCCACCTTGGCCCCTTCCGCCGCAAAACGGAGCGCCGTCGCCCGTCCGATGCCACTGGCACCGCCGGTGAGGATGGCCACTTTCCCTGCAAGGCGCATCGTTGCTCTCCTCCTGAGACCATTTTTTGCTCAAGCTTTCCCGCGACCGGATCAGCAGTCGGTTGCTGAAGGCGCTTTCATCCTGTCCAACCGGCCATTCCTCGGTTCAAATCACCGCCGATTCCTGGCGTAGCTGCGAGTGGTCAGCACATGCGGCCGCCATCGACCACCAATGTTTGCCCCGTCACATAGGACGACGCTTCGGAAGCCAAATAAATGACCGCGTTGAGTATGTCTTCCGGCACCCCCAGCCGGCCGACCAAGGTGCTCGCTTCGTATTCCCGTTTTTTCTCCTCATTGGGCACCAATACTTCTTCCGAGCCTTCCGTCAAAATGAGTCCCGGCGCAATGGCATTGACGCGAATGCCGTATTTGGCCCACTCGATGGCCAACGTCTGGGTCAAATTGATGACCCCCGCTTTGGCCGCGCCGTAGGCGCCCAAACCTGGAGAGCCTCGCAGTCCGGCGATGGAACTGATGTTGATGATCTTGCCGCCGCCTTGCTTCGCCATGTACGGACGCACGGCATGACAGGCGTGAAACACTTGATGGAGGTTGTTCTGCACCACAGCCCGAAAGCCGTTGGCACTCAAATCTTCCAGTCGATGCCCAAAACTGCCGCCTGCATTGTTGATCAGCACATCGATGCGGCCAAAATGAAATTGGGCCGCCTCCATAAACGCAGCCACTTCCTCATAAATGCGCATGTCCGCCTGATAGGCCAGCACTTTTCCTCCCAACGCCTTGATCTCCTCGACGATGGGTTGCAATTTTTCCATGTGCCGGCTGTTAATGGCCACTTTGGCCCCTTCTTTGGCCAGGCCGATGGCCAACGCCTTGCCGATGCCCTGCGAACTGCCGGTGACGACAATCACTTGATCCCGGACCGAAAAATCTTTTAAGCCCATGCCCGTCTCCTCCCCGACGTGTTTTCCCGCGGCAATCTGTCATGTCCGCCATGACCTTTCGACTGCCGTTTCGTCTAGGACGGTTCCGTCGCCTCGGTAAAGATGCGAAACGTTCCGGTGGCGGCACAGACCAGGTTTTCATCTTCATCCTTCACCGCCGCCTCCAGGACGGCCAAACTTTTCCCCGCCTGCAGCAGCGTCGTCCGAGCCCAAAGTTCTTTTCCCTTGGCGCCCCGCAAATAATGGATGTGGAGATTGGCCGTCACCTGGCGGATGATTTTTCCCGGATAAAGCCGGTACAACGCCCACCCCATGGCGTTGTCGACCAACGTCGCCAGCACCCCGCCGTGGACAATTCCCAACCCGTTGTACATCTCCCAACGGAGCGGCAACCGAAAGACCATGGTCCGCTCGTCAATGACCTCATGATCCATCCGCATCCAGCCGGCGATGATCTGTCCCATGGGCCCCCGCCGACGGGAAAAAGCTTTTTCCAAAATTTCTCCATAATGGTACAAACTTTCAACCTGCTCGTCCGAAAACTCCTCCAACCACTCCCTCAAGCGTTGACGGTGACTTTGTACTTCTCCCATCCACGAATCTCCTGTTCGATCGCATTGATCTTCAAATTATTTTCAATCATGTGCAAAAAAATCATACTTTAAAACATTGTTTTAAGTCAAGTATTTTTAGAGTTTACTGCCGGAAGTCGCTGCCGACGTTGCCGAAAAAATTTCGCATCCAAGCCTTCATCCCGCATGCCGGACATGGTATAGTTAAAGGTGGATTCATAAAGGATCGAATTTGCACAGAAGGGGGCACAACATCTTGAAATTGCAGCAATGGTTGAACAAAGCGTTCCTCGGTTGCATGGCCGTGGCATTGGTATGGGCTTTGACGCCCGTTTTGGGCCAAGCCGAAACGAACCATCTGTGGACGAAACAGGCGCAACAGGCCGTGGCGGATGAACATCACGTGAAACCGGAACAAGTCAAAATTTCCGAATGGACCGTCATCCAAAACGACACGACGGCCCTGGTGGAAGAAGCCCAAGCGGCGTATACGCAAAAACAGGCGGATCTGCAAGCCAAGCGGCAACAATTGACGGAAGCCCAAGTGAATTTGCAATCGGTGCAAAACGAATTGAACAGCATCCAACAAGCCGTGCTCAGCCAAGAAAGCAAGGCGTTGCTGTTGGACACGTACAACAAAAAACTGGAAGAAGCCCAAAAAGCGGTGGAATCGCTGGAAAACGACATTGCGAAATTGGAAGAAGAATTGAGCCAGCCTTTCGAAGCGCCGCAATATCCGGAGGAAATCGCCTATGCCGTGGCGAGCATCCACTATCCCAACTTCCACATTAATAAACTGGTGTTCGTCGATGCCGCCAGCGGCAAAGTGATTCCGGAAGCGGAAGCCAACACGTATCCGTCAGTGAAAGAAGTCACTTCGCAAGTGAAAGACCCGAACAACGGCTGGAAAGACAACGACATCAACAATCCGATGGCCGTGACTTATCTCGTCATTTTCCTGGTCGCCGTTTATTTGTTGCTGTTCCGGACAGAACGCCACAGCCAACAGACGGCAGCAGCCCTGCGCAATCGGGGCGGAGTCCACAGCCACACGTTTTCGGCATAACGGCGCAACGTCGGTCATAAAGTTGCATCATCAGGCTGCATCGTGGTTGGTGCAGCCTTTTTTTCGTGCCTCGTTGGGCACCATCGATGGATCTTTTTTTTGAAAAAGTTTTGAAAAAGCATTACAATAGACAAAAAGCTGCAACGAGACGCAAGAAGGAGGAGGCCTCATGCTGTATATCAACGGAGAGTGGCGGCCGGCAACCAAGACGTATGCCGTTAAGAATCCGGCCACCGGAGAACCACTGGCCGAAGCGGCCGATGCCGATGCCGCCGACGCAGAACAAGCCATCGAAGCGGCGGCCCAGGCCTTTGCCAGCTGGTCCAAACTGACGGCCTACCAGCGTTCCCAATATTTGTACCGGGCGTGGGAAATCATGCTCGAAAAAAAGGAACACCTGGCCCGGACCATGACCCAGGAACAAGGGAAACCCCTGCGGGCCGCCCGCAACGAAGTGCAATACGCCGCCGATTTTTTGCTCTGGTATGCGGAAGAAGCGAAACGCATTTACGGCGAATGGATTCCGTCGCCACGGTCCGACCAACGATTTCTCGCCATCCGCCAGCCGGTGGGCGTCGTAGCAGGCATCACGCCCTGGAATTATCCCATTTCCATGATCACGCGGAAAATCGCCCCGGCTTTGGCAGCCGGTTGCACCTTTGTGTTAAAACCGGCGGAACAAACCCCGCTTTGTGCCATCGAAACGTTTAAAGTGTTTGAAGAAGCGGGCATTCCGGCCGGTGTCGTCAATCTGGTGACCACCTCCCGGCCGGAACCCATCGGCGAGGTGTTTTTGACCCATCCGAAAGTGCGAAAAATCACGTTCACCGGTTCGACGGAAGTCGGAAAAATGTTGACCGAAAAAGCCGCTCGGCAATTGAAACGGGTGTCCATGGAGCTGGGGGGACACGCGCCGTTCATCGTCTTTGAAGACGTCGATCCGGTGCAAGCCGCCAAGGGCGCATCCCTCGTCAAAATGCTCAACACGGGACAAGCGTGCATCAGCCCGAACCGCATCTTTGTCCATCGCGCCATTGTGGAACAGTTTACCGAAGCCCTCGTGGCCAGCATTCGAAAAATGAAAGTGGGCAACGGGCTGGACGAAGAGACACGCATCGGTCCGCTCATCGATGAAGCGGCGCTGAACAAGATGACGCGGCAGGTAGAAGATGCCGTCAACAAAGGCGCACATCTGGCCCTCGGAGGCCACCGGATGACCGAAGGCGATCTGGGGCGCGGCTACTTCTTTGCCCCGACGGTATTGACCGGCGTGACGCCCGAGATGCGCATCTACCGGGAAGAGACGTTCGGGCCCATCGCCCCGGTCATCGTCTTCGAGGACGAAGCAGAAGTGTTGGCGATGGCCAATGACACCCATTACGGTTTGGCCGCCTATGTGTACACCCGCGATTTGAGCCGGGCATTGCGCATGTTCGAGGGGTTAAACTTCGGCATCATCGGCATCAATGACATCAACCCGACCGCCGCGGCCGCCCCGTTCGGCGGGATGAAAGAAAGCGGCTTGGGGCGGGAAGGCGGCAAAGAAGGCATCGAAGAATATTTGGAGACGAAACTGGGCGGGTTTTCCATTTAACGGCCACAAATTTAACTGCCACAAATCCATCCAACAAAACGAAGGGGATACACAAGGCGTGTATCCCCTTCGTTTTGTCAAGCCGTTCACATGGATGGCTTCGGACTGTCCCGTTAGCAGCAACGGTTGACCGAGCCGCTGTTGTAACGGTGGTTCAAAGCATGCATATAAAATTCTTTTTCCGTCATCGGCGGTTTGTCCGGATGAGCAATCCGGTGATGTTCAAGATATTTTTGATAGTCCGGGATCCCAAAAATGGTCTTGATGTTGGAGCATGTCTGTTGAATCCATGTGAACATCCGGTTCATGCCGTTTTCCCTCCCGTCGAGGTCGATGTCCATTTCGATTGCACAAACGGCGTCTCCATCAATTGCAGATTTTCTTTGCGGATGAGAATCTTGTACCACGTCCAAAACGCGTTGAAAATGAGCAGCAGCACCACGGCGATGAAGATCATCGTCACAACGGCGTCCAGTTTGTCGTTGAAGACAATCTGGTGCATCACGTTCATGTCGGTCGCCGGCGCCAAAATTTCGCCCCGGGCAATGGCTTCTTCATACGGTTTGGCGTGGGCAAAAAAGCCGATCTTCGGATCGCTGGAGAACAGCTTCATGAACGCCGCCGTCAGGGTCGTGACGCACAGCCAGGCAAACGGGACAAAAGTAACCCAGGCGTACTTGGCTTTGCCCATCTTAATGATAATGGTCGTGGCCACCGCCAAGGCGATACCCGCCAACATTTGGTTCGAAATGCCGAACAACGCCCACAGCGAGTTGATGCCGCCGAACGGATCGACCGCCCCTTGATACAGGAAGTAACCCCAACCGAGCGTAATCAAGGCGGAAGCGATGACGTTGTAAGCAAAGACATCCGTGCGGGCAAAAGGTTTGTAGAAGTTGCCGATCAAGTCTTGAATGATGAAACGGCCAATCCGGGTTCCGGCGTCGATGGTCGTCAAAATGAAGACCGCCTCAAACAAAATGGCAAAGTGATACCAAAAGGCTTTCGCACCGACCAGGAATTGCGAGAAAATCTCGGCCATACCGACCGCCAACGTCGGCGCGCCGCCGGTCCTCGACAAAATGGTCGACTCGCCGATTTCTTTCGCCGCATTCGTAATTTGCTCGGGAGTCACCGTGAATCCCCAAGAAGAAATGGTCGCGGCAGCAGCGGCTGCTTCTGTGCCGATGACGGCAGCAGGCGAGTTCATGGCAAAGTAAATGCCCGGCTCCAAGGCACAGGCTGCAACCAACGCCATCACCGCCACGCCCGATTCCATCAACATGCCGCCGTACCCGATCATGCGGGAATGAGACTCTTTTTCCAACATTTTCGGCGTCGTACCGGAAGCGACCAACGCGTGGAATCCGGAAACCGCGCCGCAAGCAATGGTGATGAACAAGAACGGGAACAACGGACCCGAGAACACCGGACCGCTGCCATCGATGAACTGGGTCACGGCCGGCATTTTCAAATCGGGCAAGACGACCAAAATCCCGAAGGCCAACAGGAAAATGGTGCCGATTTTTAAGAAAGAGCTCAAATAATCCCGCGGCGCCAACAACAGCCAAACCGGCAAAATGGAAGCGATAAAGCCATAAATCGCAATCATGATGGCCAGCTCAGGCGCCTCAAAGGTGAACCATTTGGACAAGGTCGGATGGGATGCCACATCCTCACCGAACCACAAAGCCAGCATGAGCAGCACAAAGCCGATGAGCGACCCTTCCAACACCTTACCAGGCCGGATGTAGCGCATGTAAATGCCCATGAAAATGGCAATGGGAATGGTCATGGCGATGGTAAACACGCCCCATGGTGAGTCGGCCAACGCTTTGACAACGACCAATCCCAGCACGGCGATGAGGATGATCATAATGGCCAGGATGCCGATGGAAGCGATCATGCCGCCAACCGGCCCGACTTCTTCTTTGGCAATTTGCCCGAGCGATTTACCGTTGCGGCGCATGGACGCCATCAAAATGACGCAGTCTTGAACCGCACCGGCCAACACGACCCCAATGATGATCCAGAGTGCACCGGGCAAATACCCCATTTGGGCCGCCAGCACCGGTCCGACCAGCGGTCCTGCACCGGCAATGGCCGCAAAGTGGTGGCCAAACAAGACCCATTTATGCGTCGGCACGTAGTCTTTGCCGTCGTTGTTGATTTCGGCCGGCGTCGCCCGGTTGTCGTTGACTTCAAAGATTTTGTAGGCAATAAATTTGCTGTAAAACCGATAGGCCACGGCATAACAGCACACGGCAGCGACGATCAGCCAAGCGGCCGAAATCGTTTCCCCCCGGGCCAGCGCCAAAATGGCAAATGCGACGGCTCCCAGGACGGAAATCGCGGTCCATATCAAGATGGACAAGAGCTTTCGTTTCATTTGTCACACCTCCTCACGTAAATAAAAATTTTTTGAAATAAATAAGACACCAATGTCATAAATTATAAGTTTCGATAGTCGAGAAATCAATCATTTTGTTGTATCCCCTTCATCGACAAGGCGATGCGTTGCCGCCTCCGATCCACGTCCAACACCCGGACGCGGACGATCTGGCCCACCGCCACCACGTCAAGCGGATGTCGGACAAAGTGCTCGGCCAATTCCGAAATATGGATGAGGCCGTCTTGTTCGAGCCCCACGTCCACAAAGGCGCCGAAATCGACCACGTTGCGCACCGTCCCTTGCAGGATCATCCCCGGCACCAATTCTTCCATGCGCATCACATCGCGGCGAAACAAGGGCGGCGGCAGTTCCTCCCGTGGATCCCGGCCAGGTTGCTTGAGGGCATTCACCATGTCTTGCAACGTCGGAAGGCCGATGCCCAGTTCTTCCGCCTTGGCAGGCAGGTCCAATTGGTCCAGCCGTTGGACCAACGCCGCCCGTTCTTCCCGGTTGCGCAAAGAACCGGCAGTAAAACCCAACTGGGACAACAAGGCGAGGGCCTTTTCTTGGGACTCGGGGTGAATGGGCGTATTGTCCAAAGGATTTTCCCCGTCGGGGATGCGCAAAAACCCGGCCGCCTGTTCGAACGTTTTGGGACCGAGGCGGGGCACTTGCAACAGTTCCTCCCGGCGGGCAAACTTTCCGTGCTGCTCCCGCCAGGCTACGATTTCCCGGGCGACCGCTTTGTTTAAACCGGACACATACGACAACAACGACACCGAAGCGGTGTTCAGATCGACCCCCACCGTATTGACCGCCGATTCGACGACAAAGGCCAGCTGCTCCTCCAGGCGCTTTTGCGACACATCGTGCTGGTATTGGCCGACACCGATGGATTTCGGGTCGATTTTCACCAGCTCCGCCAGCGGATCTTGCAGCCGCCGGGCGATGGAAACGGCGCTGCGTTCCGACACGTCCAGTTGGGGAAACTCTTCCGCCGCCACGGGCGAAGCGGAATAGACACTGGCTCCCGCTTCAGAAACGACGGTGTAGACGACGGGCCGGGAACAGGCAGGGATGAGGGAGGCGACAAACTGTTCTGTTTCCCGGCAGGCCGTACCATTGCCGATGGCGATGACGTCCACCTGATGCCGGTGGATGAGGTCCAAAAAGACAGCCTTCGCTTCTTCCGCTCGCCGCTGAGGCGGATGGGGGTAAGCAACCGCGACATCCAGTAGTTTTCCCGTCTCGTCGACGACGGCCAATTTACACCCGGTCCGGTACGCCGGGTCCACCCCCAGAACCACTTTTCCCCGCACCGGCGGCTGCAACAAGAGTTGCCGCAAGTTTTCGGAAAAGATGCGGATGGCCTGTTCTTCCGCCTTCTCCGTCAAGAAGTTCCGGATGTCCCGCTCCACCGCCGGCGCCAGCAGCCGCCGGTACGCATCGCGGACAGCCGTCGCCAGCAACGAGCGGGCAGCCGTAGAAATCCGGGGCGAAGCGTGCCGGGACAGCGCCCGTTGTTCCAGCTGCAGCCACAATTCGTCCGTTGGCACTTCCACGGTCACTTTGAGCACCCCTTCCCGTTCGCCCCGGTTGACGGCCAAAATGCGGTGCGGCGGGACTTTCCGCACCGGTTCCCGGTAGTCGTAATACGCTTCATAGACCGACTCCCGTGCCGCATCTTGCGCCCGGCTGACCAACACGCCGTGTTTCAGTGTCCATTCCCGCAGCCATTGGCGGATGGCCGCATCGTCGGCCACCGTTTCCGCTACGATGTCCAACGCCCCGGCCAGCGCCTCCTCGGCCGTCAACACCTGCTTTTCTTCGGAAATGTAGCGGGCCGCCATCGCTTGAACGTCGTCATCGGCTTCTTGCAACAGCCATTCCGCCAGCGGTGCCAGCCCCTTTTCCCGGGCCGCGGAGGCCCGGGTTTTTCGTTTGGGGCGGTACGGCCGGTACAGATCTTCCAGCTCCGTCACCGTGGCAGCCTTTTGGATGGCTTCGGCCAGTTCCGGCGTCATGTTCCCCTGTTCTTCAATCAAGCGGGCAATCTCTTCCCGCCGACTCTGCAGTTGCCGGAGTTGCCGGGCCCGTTCCTGAATGTGGCGGATTTGCAGTTCGTTCAGTTCCCCGGTCATTTCTTTGCGATAGCGGGCAATAAACGGAATCGTGTTGCCTTCGTCCAACAACTGGATCGTCCGCTCCACCTGCCATCGACCGATCCCGAGTTCCTGAGCGATGCGGGTGATGTCATCCACCTTCATGGCCAATTCCTCCAACGCGTCTTGCCCTTTTTCCTGATTTGTCCATTGTCCCATTCTACCAAAAAAGCCTGCCCGTGATTCCGTCACCGGAACCACGGGCAGGGCTCGCCAGGATCTCATCATCAATGCCAATCATCAATACAATCATTCCACCGTTACCCGCTGTGCGCGCGGCAAAAGCATCGGCTCTACCGTTTCACGCGGTGAAACCTGCGGTCGTCACACGACGCCTTCTTCCCGCAACCGTTGTATATCTTCGGCCGTATATCCGAGCTCTTGCAGCACGATGTCCGTATGCTCGCCCGCCAGCGGCGGGTGGGCGCGGTAGGAGACCGGCGTCCGGGAAAGGTGCAAGGGGCTTCCCACCAGGCGGACCCGTTCGGCCGTCGGATGCTCCATCTCCACCACCATGCCCCGGGCCAGCACTTGCGGGTGGGAAAACACTTGATCCAACGTCTGAATCGGCGCGCACGGCACGCCCACCGCCTGCAACTGTTCCATCCACTCGCGGGCCGGACGTTTTTTCAACTCTTCCTGAATGATGGCGATCAACTCATCCCGGTGCACAAGGCGCTGGGGATTGGTGGCAAACCGCTCATCTTCGGCCAACTCGGGCCGGCCGATGACTTGCGCAAAATGGGCAAATTGCCGGTCGTTGCCCACCGCCACCACCATGGGCTGATCTTGGGCTTCAAACGTCTGATAAGGAACGATGTTCGGGTGGGCGTTGCCCAACAGGCGCGGCAATTTGCCCGACACCAAGTAGTTGCTGGCCACGTTGACCAAGGCCGCCACACTGACGTCCAAGAGCGCCACGTCCACCACTTGCCCTTTGCCAGAACGTTCCCGCTCTTGCAATGCCGCCAAAATGCCGATGGCCGTAAACAACCCGGTCAACACGTCGACGATGGCCACCCCGACTTTCATCGGCCCGCTTTCTTCACTGCCGGTAATGCTCATCAGGCCGCCAAAAGCCTGGACAATGTAATCGTATCCCGGCAAATGGCGCAGCGGCCCGGTTTGGCCAAAGCCGGTAATTTCCGCGATGACCAGCCGGGGGTTGTGCTCCAGCAACGTCTCCGGCGCCAACCCCAGCTTGGCCAACGTGCCCACTTTGAAATTTTCCACCAAAACGTCGGCATCTTTGATCAACTGGAAAAAGATGTCCTTCCCTTTCGGATGTTTCAAGTTTAACGTGATGGCCTTTTTGTTCCGGTTGGCGGTCAAATAATAGGCGCTTTCCCCGCCCGTATACGGCGGCCCCCAACCGCGGGTCTCGTCGCTGCCCCCGGGCGCCTCCACTTTGATGACGTCGGCGCCCAAGTCTCCCAAAATCATCGTACAAAACGGCCCCGCCAGCACGCGTGACAAGTCGACGACGCGAATGCCTGACAACGCACCTTGCAACTCGCTCATCCGCTTCACCTCATGCTGTAAAAGTCGAAAAAGACGGGCAAAAGGAACAAAAAAACCGGCATGCGAAATGGGGAGCCAGCACCCGGGGTTCCTTCCCCAGGGAGGCTGCTCCGGCGCATTTCGTCATCCCGGTTCACGCCTGTGGCTCCGCGGCCGTCCCGCCGCTGGACACAAGCTGTGAATCAATTTGCTTCGTTTTCCATCATATCACGGAATAGTCACAATGAAAAGACGGATCAAAGAAAAGACAGGTCAAAGCCCTAATTGGCGGGCGATGATCAGTTTCATGATCTCGTTGGTTCCGGCAAAAATCGTGTCAACCCGCACGTTTTGGTAATGGCGGCAAATCGGATACTCCTCCATGTAACCGTACCCGCCGTGCAACTGCAGCACGTCGGCAGCCACCCGATTGGCCATTTCCGAAATCCACCATTTGGCCATGGACACTTTGGTGACCAGTTCTTTGCCGGCCATATGGTCGGCGATGAGCCGTTCCACGAAAGTGCGGGCAATTTCGATCTCGGTGGCCATTTCCGCCAGCTTGAAACTGTTGTACTGGAATTTGCCGATGGGCTGTCCGAAAGCGTGCCGCGTCTTGGCGTATTCCAACCCTTCGGCAAACATTTTCTCGGCGGCGCACAGAGAACCGATGGCCGCCACCAGCCGTTCCTGCTGCAGCTTTTCCATCAAATAATAAAACCCTTTGCCTTCTTCGCCCAACAAATTCTCCCTGGGGACGCGGCAGTCTTCGAAGACGAGCTCCGCCGTCCCTTCCGTGTGCCGGCCCATCTTTTCCATCTTTTTCGCCTTAATGAATCCCGGCGTGCCGTCTTCGACGACGAACAGACTGATATTCCGGTGCGGTTTTTCATCTTTGCCCGTCTTGGCGACGACGATGACCAAATCGCAGTCCCATCCGTTGGTGATGAACACTTTTTGCCCGTTGATCACATAATGGTCCCCATCCCGCACCGCCGTCGTCTCCACCGCCGCCAAGTCCGATCCGGTTCCCGGCTCGGTCATGGCGATGGCTGTCAAAATGTCGCCGGAGGCGCATCCGGGCAACCAACGGCGGCGTTGTTCCTCGTTGCCGTACGAGTACAAATACGGCACAACGACGTCGGAATGTAAACTGAAGGGGATGTCCAAATCGGCCCGGGACAACTCCTCCATGATGATCACCGAGTAGTCAAACCCGAGGCCGCTGCCGCCGTACT
The DNA here is from genome assembly GCA_017577895.1 of Bacillota bacterium. Taxonomy (GTDB): domain Bacteria; phylum Bacillota; class Bacilli; order ZCTH02-B2; family ZCTH02-B2; genus Bacillus_BB. The sequence continues at coordinate 37,644 of PKQY01000006.1, read as the reverse complement.
CGGGCGGCAACCAGGGACAAAGATAGCCCTGGCTGCCGAACGACTTCCACACTTCTTTCGGGATTTGCCGCTCCTTATACCATTTGGGGAAATGCGGCACCAACTCTTTTTGCAGGAATTTTCGCAACGATTGACGAAACAGTTCGTGTTCCGGTGTGTTCATGACGTCCATGTCGCGTCTCCTCTCCGCTGTCGCTTCCATATTGTCGCGTCGCTGTCGCTTCCATATTGTCGCGTTGAGTGATAGGTCCTTTGAGCAGCCTTCTTGATGGACGGCCTTGATGAATCAACCGCTCGGATGGCGCTTTTACGAACCGCTTTGCTTCATCTCCATATCCCGTAACACCCGCTTGAGCACTTTCCCGGCGGGGCTGACGGGAATTTCGTCGACGAACGCCACTTCCCGCAATTTTTTGTACGGCGCCACTTGCTCGTTGACGAATTCCATCAACGCCTCGGCTGTCACCGTCTGCCCCGGTTTCAAAACGACAAACGCTTTCGGAATTTCACCGACTTCCGGATCGGGCTTGCCGATGACCGCGGCGTTAGCCACCGCCGGATGGCGGAACAAAATTTCTTCCAACTCCCGGGGATACACGTTGTAGCCTTTGTAAATGAGCATGTCTTTCTTCCGGTCGACAATGAACACGTATCCGTCCTCATCCATGTACCCGACGTCCCCGGTGTGCATCCAGCCGTCTTTCAACACGTTCGCCGTCTCTTCCGGCTTGTTGTAGTAGCCGATCATGACCTGCGGCCCGCGGACGCAAATTTCGCCCACCTCACCCGGCGGCAGCGGCTCTTCCCCTCCTTCCAGCGGCACGATCTTCACCTCGGTGTCGAAGACGGGAATGCCGACGCTGCCCACTTTCCGCACCGCACTGCGGCCGCTGGGGTTGGATGTGGCTCCCATGGTCACCTCCGTCATGCCGTATGCTTCGACAATGGTGACTTCCGGAAGGCGCTGCTGCAACAGATGGATCAGTTCTTGTGCCAAGGGGGCAGCTCCAGAAGAGATGGAGCGGACGGAACTCAAATCCCGCTTGGCAAAATCGGGATGCCGCAGTAGCGCCACAAACACCGGGGGCGCCCCGCCGATGCTCGTCACCCGGTACTTTTCGGCGTCGGCCAAATATTTTTCGGGATCGAAACGGACGTGGACGATGATCTTAGCCCCGACCAAAAACGGCCGGTTCAAGTAACCGACGGTTCCCATGGCGTGGAACCAAGGCGTAATGTTGACCATCACCTCGTTCCCGAGGGGCACGCGGTATTCGGCATCTTCACCGATGAGCGACGGATCGATGGGCTCCAGCCAAAGGCGGCGTCCGTCCGTCACCGGCCGGCTCCCCGTCCCCCAACAGGCGTACTGAATCGTATTCACCACCACATGATAGTGGCTTAGCATGACCCCTTTCGAGCGGCCGGTGGTGCCACCGGTATACGCCAAGTGGGCCAAATCGCGACGCGGATCGATATCCACTTCCAGTTCCTCTGCCGGCGACTGGCGCAAGCACTCCAAAAAGCTGCTCCACGTTTCGCCGTATGCCGTCGTATCCACCGGCTGATCCTGCATCGCTTCCGATTCCCCGGTCAGCACGACCCATTCAACCTTCGTGTTGGCCTGCACCGACTGGATGGCCCGGGCCACCAGCTCGTGGGTAATGACGACTTTTGCCCCACTGTCGTTCAACTGATAGGACAAATCGGCCGGCGGCAACAGGGGATTGACCGGTGTAAACGTCGCCCCTGAAAACAAAATCCCGTAATACGCAATGGCGTATTGGGGGACGTTCATCATGTGAATGGCGACCACATCCCCCTTTCCGATGCCCTTTGCCCGCAGAGCGTTGGCAAAACGAAGCGCTTGTTCGTACAATTGCCGGTATGTCCAGGAACGGTCATTGTACACCAAGGCCTCCCGATCCCCGAACCGCTCGGCACTGCCCCGTAAAATGGCCCCCACCGGAAGTTCCGGATAAGAGAGCGTCTTGGGCATCCCCTTGGGCCAAAATGCATACCATGCTTTCTCGCTCACGGACAACACCTCCGCCACACCATTAATGGAAACCGCACCATTTTGTTTGCAGGAACTACCATTCAGAAATGAATTCGCTTACATTCTAACTTGTAAGAACATTATATCACATTGATATAGTTTGTAAATCTGCATTTTTTGTTTTTGTTTTAAATTTTTCGATATATGTATTCCTAGGGTGGCGGATTGAATTGTTTCTCCTTTTTCTGTATAATGAACGCGTATTTATTTATAATATTTTGAATATCCATCCCGCGAAAAGGAAGTGACGCTGTGATACGAACGCGTTTTACCGAATTGGTCGGCATCGAATATCCCCTCATGCTCGGCGGCATGTTCCAAGTGGGCCGGGCCGAACTGGCGGCTGCCGTGTCGGAAGCCGGCGGCTTGGGCACTATCACTTCGGTCACCCAAGGAGAGCCGGAAAATTTGCGCCGGGAAATTCGGCGGGTCAAATCCCTGACGAAAAAGCCCTTTGCCGTCAACCTCAGTCTCTTCCCCAGTGCTCGTCCCATTCCGAACGAGGCGTACATCGAAGTGTTGCTGGAAGAAGGGGTGCGCATCGTCGAGACGAGCGGCCGGAGCCCGGAGCCCATCATGAAGCCCTTGAAAGACGGCGGCTGCATCGTCATCCATAAAGTGCCGGGCGTCAAATACGCCAAAACCGCCGAACGGGTCGGTGTCGATGCGGTGAGCGTCGTCGGTTTTGAAACCGGCGGCCATCCCGGCATGGAAGACGTCGGGGCTGTCGTGCTCATCCCCCGCACCGTTCAGGCGGTAAACATTCCGGTGCTGGCCGGCGGCGGTTTCGCCACCGGGGCCGGCATTGCCGCCGCCCTGGCACTGGGTGCCGACGGCGTCGTCATGGGCACCCGCTTTATGGCCGTTAAAGAATCCATCGTCCACGACAACGTCAAACAGTGGATGATCAACGCCGATGAAACGCAGACGACCATCATCCAAAAAACGATCAAGTCGCCATCCCGGGTGGCTTTGAACGCCGTGGCCCGCCAGGTGATGGAGCTGGAGAAAGAAGGAAAAGGACTGGAAGAGTTGCTCCCCTACATCACCGGCCAACGGAGCAAGGCCGTCTACTTCGACGGCGACGTGGACGGCGGCGTCTGGTCGTGCGGCCAGTCGGTGGCGTTGGTAGAAGACGTCCCGACCGTCCAGGAATTGATGCAGCGACTCTTCCGGGAAGCAGAAGAGACAGTCGCCCGGCTGAACCGCATCTTCGACTTGACGCAAAAATTCATCCGCGAAGGTTGATCAACAAAGAAGGCTGCACCCGCCGACATCCGGCCGATGCAGCCTCTCTTTATTTTACGGCGCTTGACTTTACGGCGCTTACTGCTCGGTCACTTGTACTTTGGCAAACTTCCGTTTTCCGACTTGCACGACCATGCCGTCCCGCAAGGGGATACGGGCGTCGATGTCGTCCACCTTTTCTCCGTCGACCCGCACGCCGCCCTGTTGAATCATCCGGCGCGCCTCGGCGTTGGACGGCACCAGGCGCAACGCCGACAGCAAGGCGACAATCCACATCTGTCCGTCTTCTGCCTGATTCGGATCAAGTTTCACTACCGGAATTTCCTCCGGCAGCCCGCCCTGTTGAAACACCGTCACGAAACGGCGCTGCGCTTCCTCGGCCGCCGCCTCTCCGTGGTACATGCGGACGATGGTGTAGGCCAGCCGCATTTTCGCGTCCCGCGGATGCAGACGGCCTTCGGCCAAGTCGGCCTTCAGGCGGGCGAGTTCGTCGCCCGGCAAATCGGTGACCAGTTCAAAATACTTGATCATGAGCTCATCGGGAATGGACATGGCTTTCCCGTACATGTCGCTGGGCGGCTCGTCCACGCCGATGTAATTGCCCAAGCTTTTGCTCATTTTCTGGACGCCGTCCAACCCTTCGAGGAGGGGCATGGTCAAAGCAACTTGCGGTTCTTGTCCGTATTCCCGCTGCAACATGCGGCCCATCAACAAGTTGAACTTCTGGTCGGTTCCTCCCAGCTCCACGTCAGCCCGCAAGGCCACCGAATCGTAGCCTTGCATCAAGGGATAAAAAAACTCGTGCACGCTGATGGGCAACTCCTGCTGCATCCGCTTGGCAAAATCTTCCCGCTCCAACATGCGCGCCACCGTGATTTTGGCCGCCAGTTCAATGACTTGGGCAAAGGTTAAGGGCGCCAACCACTGGCTGTTGTAGTGCAGCTTCACCCGTTCCATGTCCAACACTTTGGAAAACTGCTGCACGTACGTCTGGGCGTTCCGCTTCACGTCTTCTTCGCTCAACTGTTTCCGGGTTTCCGACTTCCCTGTCGGATCGCCAATGCGCCCCGTAAAGTCACCGATGACGAGGTGCACTTCGTGCCCCAGTTCTTGAAACTGACGCAACTTATGTAGGACGACCGTATGCCCCAGGTGGATGTCCGGCGCTGAGGGGTCCAATCCGAGCTTCACCCGCAACGGCTGGCCAGTGCGGACGCTGCGGGCCAGTTTCTGGCGGAACTCCTCTTCCGGCACAATTTCCACCGCCCCCCTCCGCAACAAGGCAAACTGCCGATCCACTTCCCGCTGCTCAGCAGGCGTCAATTCCAGCTCCATCGTCTGCCATCCGTCCTTTCCGTTCTCCGTTCACCGCATCGAAAACGAAAAGCCCATTCCCTCGGAACGGGCCCGCCATCTCATTCTCACTTTACCAATAGTCGGTTATCGGCGTCAACAGCGCCCCATTTCCGGCGCACCCAAAGCGGCTAGCCCCTCTCCAGATAAAAGAATCACCGCTCACCCTTTGGAGCGGAACAGGAGCGCCATCAAAAAGCCGAAAATGATGGCTGCCGAAATGCCGGCACTGGTCACTTCAAAAATGCCCGTCAGCACGCCGACCAGGCCGCTGCGCTCCGCTTCCGCCAGCGCGCCCCGCACCAAAGCGTTGCCGAAACTGGTAATGGGCACGGTAGCCCCGGCACCGGCAAAGTCGATGAGCGGGTCGTACCACTCCAAACCGCCGAGAATGGCGCCGGCCACCACCAACGTGCTCGTCATATGAGCAGGGGTTAATTTCAAGACGTCCAACATCAGCTGTCCGATGACACAAATGAGTCCTCCGACGACGAACGCCCAAAAAAAGATCACGCCGGATCCACCCTTTCCACTGCCACTGCGTGGGCAATGCACGGAATGCTTTCCTTTTGCTGGTATGACACCGGGGAAAGCAGGGCACCGGTGGCCACCATCAACACCCGCCGCAAATGTCCCCGCTCCATTTCCCGCAAAATGTGGCCGTAAAAGACAGTCCCCGAAGAAGCGGCGCCGCTGGCGCCGGCAAAGACCGGCTGATCTTCCCGGTAAATCATCAAGCCGCAGTCGGCCATCTTTTCCCGGGGAATGGCCACGCCTTGCTCGGCCAGCAAGTCGACGCAGATACGATGGCCGACGCGGGCCAGGTCGCCGGTCAAAATGAGATCGTAATGGTCGCCGGTCAAATCCAAGTCGCGCAAATGGGTGACAATGGTGTCGACCGCCGCCGGTGCCATGGCGGCACCCATATTGAACGGATCGTGAATGCCCATGTCCACCACCCGGCCGATGGTGGCGGAGGTGATGCGGACGCCAATGCCCGGCTCAGCGCCGTCGACCACCACCGCCGCCCCGGCACCGGTGACCGTCCATTGGGCCGTCGGAGGCTTTTGGGCGCCGTATTCCGTCGGATACCGATATTGCCGCTCGGAAGCGGCATTGTGGCTAGCCACTGCGGTCAACACCCGTCTCGCTTTGCCGCTGTCGACAATAAGCGCCGCCAACGCCAGCCCTTCCATAGAGGTGGAACAGGCGCCAAAAAGTCCCAAATACGGCGCGGCCAAGGTGCGGGCAGTAAAACTGGAGGTGATGATCTGGTTGAGCAAATCGCCGGCCAAAAACACCTCGATGTCTTCCTTTTTCATGCCCGCTTTTTCGATGGCTTTTTCGCAAGCCTGTTCCATCAGCTTCTGTTCGGCTTTTTCAAAACTGCTCTGGCCGAGCCAAAAGTCTTGGTGCAAAATGTCAAAATCCCGGGCCAAGGGCCCCTGGGCTTCCATGGGCCCGCCGACAGCGGCCGCGGCCGCAATGTGGGGCCCATTTGGAAACAACCACGTCCGCCCTTGTCTCATCCGCCTCCGCCTCCTGCCAACCACATGACCCACACGGTTTTGACAATGGCCACGACAAAGGCAGAAAACACGCCGAAGACGATGACCGGACCGGCCAATTTGAACATGTTGCTCCCGACCCCGAGCACGAACCCTTCACTGCGGTAATCGATGGCGGCCGACGCGATGGTGTTGGCGAAGCCGGTCACCGGCACTGCCGAACCGGCCCCTGCCCACTGCCCCAACCGATCGTAGACGCCCAGGCCGGTCAACAAGGTGGACAAGAAAATGAGGGTCGCCACCGTCGGGTCGCCGGCGGTCTTTTCCGTAAACGGAAAAAACGTCATGTAAAACGTCGTGATACACTGTCCCAACAAGGAAATGGTGCCTCCGACGAAAAACGCCTTGAGACAATTGCGGAACACCGGCCGTTTCGGCTCCCGTCCTTTGGCAAACACGTGATAGTGTTGCTGGGTCGGCGTCATTTTTTTCTTTTTCTTGTCGGACATGGTTCTTCTCCCCTTGCACCGCTAGCGCAAATACGGTTCCAACTCTTGGCGGACGCGGTTCATTTCCTGCGCACATTGTTGATACATCTCCCGCGCCGCCGGATCTTGCACTTCTAACGCGTAACTTTGCAAATCGGCCTCCGCCTGGGCCAGCTGCGCCGCCAACAGCTTTCGGGCAGACGGCCGGGGCACCTGCAACGTGTCGTCAAACAGATCGACGTACAACTCGCCGGCGGAATCCACTTGCCCGATGAGGACGTTTTCCAACGATGCCCCGATTTTCTCCAACTCGCCCAGCAGCCAATCCCGGTTCAAGCCGAGATGGCGCAGTCCTTCATCGACAATGTTGCCGTCGAGGATCACCGTCTGCGGCGCATCTTCCCGTGGCGTGGAACGGCCCGCATCGGCCGCCGTCAACGGCCGTTTGTCCGTGCGGAGCCACGCGTTGACCTCCCCGTCGGGTTCGATGACGGCCATTTCCACGTCGGCCACTTGGAAGATCTGTTTGCTGCGCAGCTGGCGCAAAAAATCTTCCGGGTTCATGCGCGCTTCCCACAAGTTGTCTTCCATCACTTTGCCGTGCTGCACGGCGACGATTTCTTTGCCGACGAGCAAGTCCCGGACAGCTTTGCTCTTGAGCATCATGTAATTGACGAGAATCGCCAGAACGGTCCACATAAGGAGCGCCAACAGGCCTTCCCGCACCGGCACCTCATTGACCGTCATCCCCGCCACAATCAACCCGATGATGACGAGCCACACCCGTTCCCACCCGGTGCGTGCGGCCATCCAACGGCGCCCGACCAGGCGGGTGAGCAAGATGACGGTCCAAAACAGGAAAAACGATTTGATCAGGACTGCAACAGACGATGGCACGGCCTTCAACCTCGCTCTGCCGATTTCATCACCGCGTCAGTAGCCGCGGTATTGCGGTTCTTCGAATTCCAGCGTCTTCACCCGTTCTTCAACCTGCCGGATGACGGCTTCCAACCGAGGCAGTTGCCGTTCCCACACGGCTTTCGCTTCCGGGTGCCGCTCCGTTTCGGCGAAGGTACGCACTGTCGCCTCGATGCCTTTTAACAGCACAGCCGTCTTTTTCACTTGCGTGCCGACGGTCAACGTCCACCCTCCCTTTCGCTGACCAGCCTCTCGTTGCGCATAAAAATTTCTGCAATGGGCAACCTGTTTTCGAGATGCACAGGGATGGCGACTCGGCTGACTTTGAACATCTATCGTTCAGTATGCCTCAGTCGGGACAATCCTATGTTTATCGTCCCGTGATCACCGTCCCGGCGGTGGCTTATGAGGAGGAGGTTGCCATGTCAATGCGACGGCTCATCGGTTTGCTCCTCATCGCCTTGACCATCAGCGGCTGTGGCCCCCAGCCCCAGCAAAAACCGCAAGTCTCCAGTGGCGAGCCACAAAAAACGGCCATGACGGACGACTGCACCGCCATGCCCGTTCGGCACTTCGACAACGAACAGCAAGCCGTCCGCCTGGCCCGAAAAACGAAAGGAGTGTACGACGCGGTGGCGGTGCAAATCGACGACAAACTCAACGTCGGACTGGACGTGCGCAACTTCTCCCGCCTGCGCCTGAAACCGATCCGCAAGGAAACGTTTGATCGCCTGGAACAGGCCTTTCCCGACGTGGAGTTGCACGTCACCACCGACCGCAAAGTGGTCAATGAACTGAAAAAAATGAGCGAAAAGCCGTGGCAAAACGAAAAAAAAGCCGCCTGCGCAGAAAAACGGCGGCTCGATGAACTGGAACAGATGATGAAAGGTTAACGAAAGACCGGTTTCCACCGGTTCAACAATAGCGCATTGGTCACCACCGAAACCGAACTGAAGGCCATGGCGGCCCCGGCCAACACCGGGTTCAACAACCCGACCGCCGCCACCGGAATGAGGAGGACGTTGTACCCAAACGCCCAAGCGAGGTTTTGTTTGATTTTCCGCATGGTGGCCCGGGACAACTGGATACTGGCCACCAGCGCCAGCAAATCGCCCCGCATCAACGTCAGGTCGGCTGCTTCCATGGCGATGTCGGTCCCCGTGCCCATGGCGACGCCCACATCGGCCGCCGCCAGGGCCGGCGCATCGTTGATGCCGTCCCCCACCATGGCCACTTTTTTCCCTTGCCGCTGCAGTTTCCGCACCCAATTGGCCTTTTCGTCCGGCAACACCTCGGCCAAGACGCGCTCCGACTCAATCCCCACTTGGGCCGCGATGGCTTCGGCCGTGCGGCGGTTGTCCCCGGTCAACATGTACACCTCAATGCCCATGTGTTTCAGCTCCGCCACAGCTTGGGCCGACGTCTCCTTGACGGTGTCGGCCACCGCCAGCCAACCGAGCAAGCGCCCCCTCCGGGCGGCCAGCACCACCGTCTTGCCTTGGGCGACCAAGGCCTCGATGGCCGGTCGATGCGCATCCAGAGACACGGCCTGGGCTTCGATCCACGCCATGTTTCCGACGTAAATCGTCTCCCGCCCCACCGTCGCCCGGATGCCTTTGCCCGGTACGGCTTCAAAGTCGGCGGCCGGCTGTACGACAAGGCCTTCTCGAAGGGCCCCCTCGACAATGGCCCGGGCCAGAGGATGCTCCGAAGGTTGCTCCGCCGAAGCGACCCACTGCAACAGCTGGCGCCGCCCGACGTTCCCGACCGCCACCACGTCGGTCAGCGTCGGCTGTCCTTTCGTAATTGTGCCAGTCTTGTCCAAAATGACCGCGTCCACCTCGTGCAACGCCTGTAAATGTGCGGCACTTTTGATCAGCACGCCGTATTGGGCCCCTTTCCCCGTTCCGACCATGATGGCCGTCGGCGTGGCCAGGCCGAGGGCGCACGGACAAGCGATGACCAAGACCGCCACCGCGTGGATGATGGCCGGCGTCAAACCGAGAAACCACCACGTGACGACAAAAGTAACCAGCGCCAAGCTGATGACGATGGGCACAAATATGCCGGCGATGCGATCTGCCAAATCTTGAATCGGCGCCTTGGAACCTTGCGCCTCTTCCACCATCCGGATGATTTGCGCCAACACCGTATCTTGCCCCACCCGGGTCGCGCGAATGGTCACCGACCCGTGTTTGTTCAACGTGGCCCCGACCACCACGTCGCCGGGCTGTTTTGTGACCGGCATGCTTTCGCCCGTCAGCATCGATTCGTCCACCATCGTGCGGCCTTCGACGACGATACCGTCGACAGGAATTTTTTCGCCCGCCTTGACCAAAAGCAGATCGCCAGCTCGCACCTCATCCACCGGCACGTCCACCACCTGGCCGTCCCGCAGCACGTGGGCTGTCTTTACCTGCATCTGCATCAACTTGTTCAAGGCCTCCGACGTTCGCCCTTTGGCCCGGGCTTCCAGCCGTTTGCCGAGCAAGATGAGCGTGATGATGAGCACGCTGGCTTCAAAATAAAACCCGTGGGTGTGCCCGCTGAACAACAGCGCCGTGCTGTACCCATAGGCCGCCAGTGTTCCCATGGCCACCAGCACGTCCATATTGGCGCTGCCGGCCCGCAATGCGGCATAAGCCCCGCGCAAGAAACGCCAGCCGATGGTAAATTGGACCACCGTCGCCAGCGCAAACTGCCACCAGGGCGGCATCATCCACGGCCATCCGGCGAAATCGCCGACCATTTGGACGAGAAAGGGAAGCGAAAGGACCGCTCCGACCCAAAACGCCGCCCATTCCCGCAGCTCCTGCCGCCGGCGGGCCGCCCGTCGGGCCGCTTCGTCCGCCGGGCGCATCACTTGCGCCCCGTAACCGGCCTTCTCCACCGCGGCGATGAACTGACGCTCATCGACTTGACCGGGCACATACTGAACCGTCGCCTTTTCGTTGGCCAAATTGACGTAAACGGCCACGACGCCGTCGACTTTTTTCAACGCCCGCTCCACCCGGTTGGCGCACGCGGCACACGTCATCCCGCTGATGGCGAGCACCGTCTTTTCCGGCGCCGGTCGGTCGTGTTCGGTACCCGGAATCGTCTCTTTGCTATCCATCGTGCTTCCTCCTCTGCCAGACATTCGGAACACCGTCGAAGCAGGTCGAATCGCGCGAATACCATTACCCCGTATCGAATATTATACGCCTTTCAGCCGGAGCTTCTCAACGGAAATTGACCCTAGTGTTTGACGTTTGATAAAATAAGTACACCTTCGTCAACAAGAACAATACCCTTTATTGGTATATACTTTGTTCAATACATGGCAAACAACAGCAGAAAGGAGAGGCGTCCGATGGGAGAACAACTGGTGTTGAAAGTGGAAGGCATGACGTGCAACCATTGCAAAGCGGCCGTGGAAAACGCCGTGCGCCAACTGTCCGGGGTGTTGGCCGCCGAAGTGGATTTGGGCCGCAAAACCGTCACCGTGCAATACGAGCCGGACCGGGTGTCGGTCGAACAAATGAAACAAGCCATTGAAGAAGAAGGATACGACGTCGTCGACGTTTCGTGACACCCCATCCAGCACCCCGACCGCCTGCGGGGTGTCTTTATTATGGGACAGGAGGAGCAACATGGCCAAAGAAAATTCGTTCGACATCGTCTCGCAAGTAAACATGCAAGAAGTGAACAACGCCATCCAACAAGCGATGAAAGAAATCGCCAACCGGTACGATTTCAAAGGCAGTCAAAGCCACATTGCGCTGGAAGGAAACGACATCGTCATCTTGTCCGACGACGAGTACAAACTGGAACAAGTGAAAGATGTGTTGGCCAGCAAACTCGTCCGCCGGGGCGTGTCCTTGAAAAGCTTGGATTACCAAAAAATCGAGCCCGCCGCCGGAGGTACGGTCCGACAACGGGCTCGCATCAAACAAGGCATCGCACAAGATGTAGCCAAGCAGATCAGCAAGCTCATCCGGGACTCGGGTTTGAAGGTGCGCACCCAAATTCAAGGCGATCAAATGCGCGTGTTTGGAAAAAGTCGGGACGAATTGCAAAAAGTCATCCAAATGCTGAAACAAGCCGATCTGCCCATTGACTTGCAATTTGTCAATTACCGATAACGGTTAGAGCTGGAATTTCTTGATCAGCCGTTCCAGCTGCTGGGCCATCTCGTTCAGCCGCTCGGCGGAAGCGGAAATCTCGTCCATGGTGGCCAACTGCTCTTGTGCAGCGGCGGCCACCTCTTGGGCATGGGCGCCCAGCTGCTTGGTCGTTTCGAGTGCGTCGGCCATGGACGCGGCGATTTGTTCCGACACCGCCGACATTTCTTGCGTCGACGCGGAAATATCCTGCACTTCGCCGGACACCCGCTGGGTTTCTTGCAAGATTTTTTCAAAGGCCTGCTGGGCTTCGTACACCGTCACCATGCCCGAATCGACTTCCGCCACCACATCTTCCATGGCGGCGATGGCAGTACTGATGCCCTCTTGGATGCTCTGGATGACCTCGGTGATTTGCTGGGCCGATTGGGCCGATTGCTCCGACAACTTGCGCACTTCGTCCGCCACCACCGTAAATCCGCGCCCGAACTCGCCCGCCCGGGCCGCTTCGATGGCCGCGTTGAGGGCCAACAAATTTGTCTGCCCGGCAATTTCGGCGATCATTTCGACAATTTGACCGATTTCCGCCGAACGCTCTTTCCACACTCCGAGCACTTGCGCCAGTTCATTGGCGGCCTGTTGGATGGCGCTCATTTGCTGAACGGCCTTCTCCACCGACTGATTCCCTTGTCGCGCTTCCTCTGCCATGTGAATGGCCGCTTCGGAGACGACCGAGGACGTTTCGGCAATGCGGCTCACCCCTTCGGCCATCTCATCCATGGCCCGGGAGGTCTCCTGGGCCGTATGTTTCTGGTTCTCCGTCCCCGCCGCCACTTCTTGGATGGCCTGCACCACTTTTTCATTGGCCGTCAGCGACTGTTCCGTATTGTGGGACAACATCTCCGACGCCTTCAGCAAATCTTCGCCGGCCTTATCCAGTTCTTGCACCAACATACGCAAGTTGGCCACCATTTGGTTCATCCCGTTGGCCAAATGGCTAAATTCGTTTTTAAAGGGCACCCCTTCGGCCTGCACCCGCAAATCGCCGGCCGCCACCCGGCGGACAACGCGGGTGATGTCACCGATGGGCTTGACGGCCATATGGGTAAAAAACGTCACCACCATGCTGCAAAAAATGGCCAAAATGAGGGTGGCCATCAAACTGACGATGACGCTCGTCAAACGCTGTTGACCTTGCTGTTGATCCTGATGGACCGACTGGTTCAACAACGCCGTCAACTGCTGCAAATACCCGTTGATGGGCGTATGAATTTGGGAAATTTCCTGATTCAATTGCAACAGGTTGGAAAAACGGCTCTCGCCGTCCTCCCCATCGCCTTCTCCGATGCGATATTGGGCTTTTCGTTGCTCAAACCACCGGTTCAGCTGCTCGTCTCCCGCTTGGATGGACGCCAACAATTCCCGCATATTTTCATCGGGCAACAACGTTTCCAGCCGTTCCCAATACGGCGCGATCTCGTCCACTTTCGACAAATAGGCCTGATACAGTCCCTCATCGGGCTGCAAAAAATACAGATTGACCATGAACAACTTTTCTTGGATCAGGCTTTGCAGGCGAAACACCTCATCCATGGCCTGGGTTTTCTGGTTGATCTTTTCAAAGTCATTGGAAATACTTTCCACCCAGAACCAGTTGAAAATGACGCCGGCTGAAAACGTGAGAATGACCAACAAAAAACCGACGATAATTTGGATTCCGATCCGCCAGTCCATCCAAAACAGCAATTTCTCGTACCAGCGCTTCTCCCTCATCGGCCTCTCCCTTCTGGCAATCATGTCCATATTTTCCATAGATTAATTACAATTATATTACAATTTGGCGCTGACGGGCATCAACCATTCTGTGAACAATCCGTCCGCCCCGCTGTCACTGCTTCACCCGATCCGGGTCTTGCGGTGAAATGGCACTGGGGCGGCGTCTTTTGGCGGGAACCGGAGCCCGCACCAAGACGTCCAAGAGCGCCGATCCGTGAAACGGCAACAGCGGCCACAAATACGGCATGTTCAACGAGCGGGTCGACGCCAACACGACAAAGATCAGCAACAGCGCCCCCACCAACCCCGGCAGGCGGAACAACGCCACCGCCACCAGCAAGAAGAGCCGCACCAGCCGGCTGGCCAAACTCAATTCATAACTGGGCGTGGCAAACGTACCGATAGCCGCAATGGCGATATACAATATGACTTCGTTGGTAAACAGCCCAACGTCCACGGCCACTTGGCCGATCAAAATGGCCGCCACAATCCCGATGGCCGTCGCCAACGACGACGGCGTATGAATGGCCGCCATGCGCAACACATCGACGCCTAAATCGGCCAAGAAGAACTGCCAAAAGATGGAGAGCGGCTTCGCTTCATCGGGCCGGATGAAATCCCACCGGGGACCGGTCAACTCCGGCTCAAGAACGAACAACAGCCACAACGGCGGCACGAGAACAGAAGCGAGAATGGCGATGAAGCGCACCCAGCGCAAATAGGCGCCGACCACTGGCTTTTGCCGATATTCCTCTGCGTGCTGGACGTGATGGAACAACGTCGTCGGCGTGATCATCACGCTGGGGGACGTGTCGGTGTAAATGAGCACATGACCTTCCAACAGATGGACAGCCGCCACGTCGGGCCGTTCCGTATACCGCACCAGGGGAAACGGATTCCAGTGATGTCGAAAGAGAAATTCTTCTAGCGTCTTTTCCCCCATGGGCAGCCCGTCCAAGTCAAAGCTGTTCAACCGCTCCCGCAACATCTCCACCAATCGGCCATCGGCCACATCTTCCAAATAGGCCAGGCATACATCGGTTTTCGAACGGCGGCCGATCTGCAAATATTCAATGCGCAAGGACGGATCCCGCACCCGGCGGCGCGTCAAGGCCGTATTGAAAATCAACGTTTCGGTGAATCCGTCCCGCGCCCCCCGCACGACCCGTTCAATGTCAGGCTCTTCCGGTTGCCGGGCCGGATACGTCCGGGCATCGATGAGCAACGCCTGCTCGGCCCCGTCGACAAACAAGGCCAATGGCCCCGACAATACGCCGGTCACCAGCGGTCCCAACTGGGACAGCAGTTCCACTTCCAAATACCCGACTTCCGTATGCAACAGTCGGGCCACGGGATCGGGAGCCAAATCGCCCGGCTCCAGCGAAGCCAGCCGTTGGACGATGAGCTGCAAAATGTCGTCTTTGACCAGCCCGTCGATGAAATACAAGGCGCAGCGAACACCGGCAAACTCATATCGGCGGCAAATGACGTCAAAACTTTTGTCCACGCCGAGAATGCGGTTCATCCGTTGGATGTTCTCGTCCAGCGACGCAGACACGTTTTCCTGCATCAACTCGGTGGCTGTCGTCATCAGTCGGGCACCCCGTTTGCTTTTTTCATGAAAAACCACGACAGACACTGCAACAGACTCAACACGAAGATCAACAACAACAAGTGGCCCGTTTTCGTCGTGTACCGCACCGTCCAAAGAAACGCAGCGATCCCCAACAGCCTTCCGACGCTCAACGCCAGCTCCCGGATAACGACGTGTTCAACCCGGGTATACACCCGCCATTGGTGGGCGCCGATGAGATCAAACACCGTAGACGTCAAAGGGATGAGAAAAAACGGCGCCGACAAACTCAAACCGATCCCAAACAGAATCAACGTCCAGTAATGGGTTTGCACGAGACTGGGGATGACCGCCAACGACATGGCCACGGCCCCCGTCAAGATGAAGGCATTGCGCCAATGGCGCCGCATAAAACGGCCCACCAAAAAATACGTCAACAGCGAGACGCCGGCAGTCAAAAACGAAAAGACGCCGAGTTGCCATTCATTGGACGTGACCACATACACCAACAGTCCGATCAGAAAAACGAACACGGCATCCGGCAGCCCTTGGCCGATGCACGCCAGCATGGCATAATGCCATTTGCTCCGCCGCCGGGTCTGGTTGTACACTTCCCGCAACGCGTACTTCCCTGCCAACGGCCGTTTCGGCAAGAAAAACGTCAACAAGGAGGCAACGACAAAAATTCCGAGGGAGATGGCAAAGATGACGGTGTATCCCCACAAATCCGACATGTTGACGATGATCCAGCCCGACAACAGCGGGGCGATGATTTCCGACAACGACGTGAACAGCCCGTCATAGCCGTTGTACCGATCCCGGTTTTCCGGTTCGGTGATTTCAAAGTACAGCACGTTGTACCCGAGCCAGTAAAAGCCGTTGCCGATGCCCAGCAGGGCCCCAAGCCACGGCACGTGGTACACCGCCTGCTCGCCGAGCAACAACACCGCCAAATAAAACAAGGCCAACACGACGACACCGATGCGCAACGTCACCGCCCGATCCCGGCGCTTGACGAGCCAACCGGCCAACACGAACGTCAAGGCGATCAAGAGGTATTGCCATAAGTTGAACAGCCCGATCATGGTGTAGTCGGGCTTGACTTTCCACAAATATACGTTTACAAACGTGCTGGACAACGAAACCGAAACGGCGAACAACCCATTGACCGCAAGCAGCCACTTGGCGGCACGATCCAGGAGCATAATTCCCCCTCAATTCGACGTCTCTGCAATTAACTGTTTCCCGGATCGGCGGAAAAAACTCGCGTCATTTCAATTCCACCACCGTCACACCGCTGCCGCCTTCGTTGTAATGGCCCAAGCGGTACGCGCCCACCTGGGAGTGTCGGCGCAAATAGTCCTGGATGGCCTGCCGGAGGCTTCCGGTCCCTTTGCCGTGAATGAGGCGCACTTGTCGCAAGCCGGCCATGACCGCTTCGTCCAAATATTTGTCCAAGTCGGCCAACGCCTCGTCAACGCGCTTGCCTCGCAAATCCAACTCGGGCGATACGGCCCGATGGTCCGACACGACCCGGACGATGGACGCCGTCGATGCCGGCCGTTTTTTTTCGGCCGGGGCCAGCACTTGCAGCTGTTTTTTCGCCACATTCAACTTCATCGACCCCATCCGCACCGTCGCCTGATCGCCTTGCAACGCTTCCACGACCCCCCGTTGGCCAAAGGGGAGCACCAACACTTCGCAGCCGGGAGCCAGCGGCACATCGGCGCTTGGCACACCGGTTCGGGCCGTCTCCGCGCCCCACGGTTCTTCCGTTTCGGCGCGGGAGGAAATTTGTTCCATCCGCTTCTGCCAATCGGTCAATTGATGGGGCTTGACGGCCTGTTCTTTGGCCATTTGCTTCAACTCGGCCAAAAGACCCTCGGCCTTTTTCCGGGCTTCTGCCACCACCGCCGCCACTTCTTGCTCCATCTTCGTCTTCAACCGCGCTTGTTGCCGTTGAAGTTCGGCTTCCCGCCGGGCCAGTTCCGCCTCCTTCGCCTGGAGCGCCTGCCGCAGCGCCGCCACTTCCGCCAACTGGGCCGTCAGATCGTGATGCTGCTCCTCCAACACCCGAACCATCGTCTCCAACTGGCGGGCGTCGTCATCCAATTGCTCCCGGGCCATGGCCAATACGTGCCGGGGCAAGCCGAGCCGCTCGGCAATCGTAAACGCATGGCTCCGCCCTGGGACGCCCACCAAGAGACGGTACGTCGGGCGCAGCGACTCCACGTCAAATTCGACGCTGGCGTTCATCACGCCGTCCCGGTGATAGGCATACGCCTTCAATTCGCTGTAATGGGTCGTGGCCACGACCCGGCAGCCGCGGCGATGGACCTCTTCCAAAATGGCAATGGCCAACGCCGCTCCTTCCTGCGGATCGGTCCCGGCGCCCAGCTCGTCAAACAGCAACAACGTCCGTTCATCGGCCGCTTCCAGCATGCGCACGATGTTGCGCATATGGCTGGAAAACGTGCTCAAACTTTGTTCGATGCTCTGTTCGTCGCCGATGTCGGCGAAAATGCGGGAAAAGACGGCCAGCTCCGTGCCTTCCGCCGCCGGCACGAACAGGCCGCTGGCGCCCATGGCCGACAACAGGCCGATGGTTTTCAGCGTCACCGTCTTCCCGCCGGTGTTGGGACCGGTGATGATCAGCGTGCGATAGTCTTTCCCCAACTCTACATCGATGGGCACCACCACGGCCGGGTCGATCAACGGGTGCCGCGCCTTTTTCAACCGGATGATCCCGTTGTCGTTGACGAGCGGCAGCGTCGCCCCCATGGCCCGAGCCAGGCGGGCCTTGGCCATGACGACATCCAGTGCCGCCAGTTGCTCCACCATCGCTTCCAGGGCCGCCGCTTCTTGCCCCACCAAACTCGACAATTGCCGGAGAATGCGCTCCACCTCTTGGCGCTCCTCGCTGCGCAACGCCTGCAATCGTTGATTGTCCTCGGCAACGGCTGCCGGCTCGATAAACAGCGTGGAACCACTGGCCGACTGGTCGTACACGATGCCGCCCAACGCCTGGCGGTAGTGGGCTTTCACCGGCAACACCCAATGATCGTAACGGACCGTAATGATGGGCTCCTGCAGCATCCGGACAATGTCGGGATCGCGAATCATCGCTTCCAACCGTTCCCGCATCCGGTTTTCCACCTGCCGAATTTGGCGCCGCAGGCGGGCCAGCTCGGGGCTCGCTTCATCGCGAATGCGGCCCTGCTCGTCAATGGCCGCTGCAATGGCGTGCTCAATCTTCGGAAATTCCGCCAGCTCCTCGGCCACCTGCCGCAACCAAGGAAAGGCGGCCGCTTTTTCCGTCGCTTTCAACACCGTCCGTTTAATTTTCCGCGCCCCGAGCAAAGTTTGACCGACGGCGAACAATTCCTCGGCCGCCAACGTGCCGCCGCGCCCGGCGCGCCGCACGCTGGGGGTAATATCGACGATGCCGCCGTAAGGCAGATCGCCGTATTGGTGCAAAAATCGATAGGCCTCGTCGGTCTGTTGCAACCACTGCCGGGCCATATGCCCGTCGCCCGTCGGCTGAAGCTTCAGCGCCTCGTCGCGGGACAGCGAAAAAGACGTATGTTGTTGCAAGAGTTGGCAAATCTTGTCGTATTCCAGCCGCTTTAACGTTTCTTGTTCCAAGTCGTTCCCTCCGCTTCATCTACAGTATACCTCACCAAACATGGGGGCAGCAGACTCGTCCGCCGACAATCTGACCGATGGGTGTATAAGCCGTTTTCCAATCTGAAACAATAAAGGATGTACAACATTCATGAAGGCGTCGATTATGAGAACAAGCTTCGGACTTTAAAGGAGGAATCGCCATGACAATCATTCGTCATCTTGTCCGGTTTGTGGTGGCCGCCATCGTGTTATTGGTCATCGGGTTCATCGTGCCGGGCTTTTCGATCCAAGGTTTTTGGACGGCCCTGTTGGCCGCCATCGTCATTGCCGCCATCGGCTGGATCGTCGAAACGTTTTTCGGCGACAACATTTCCCCCTACGCCCGGGGCATCGTCGGCTTTCTGGTCAGCGCCGTCGTCATTTACGTCGCCCAATTCGTCGTACCGAACATGGAAGTCACCATTTTGGGCGCTTTGCTGGCCGCGTTGATCATCGGGATTGTCGACATGTTCATTCCGGCCATGGCGCGGTTCGGCCAGCGGCAAGGCGACAAAGCCAGCGAGTGAGACGCGAAAAAGCAGGTTCAACGCCAGTGCCACGAACCTGCTTTTTTTATTTGTGATGTCGAAAAATTCCCTGGTCTTGTCATTGTTTCAGAACTTTTGGTATTTTCTAGGAACATTTGTCAACGCGGCAGGATTTCCCTTCCCGCTCCGCGAATGGTATGGGTAAGAACGACGGTCGTTGAAGACACTTGTCACAAACGGGGGAGGGAAGCGCCATGGAACAACATGCCAATCCGCTGAAAACGGAGTACGGAACCCGGGACTTGGCCCAGGCGTTCAAAATGAACCCAAGGAAGGTTCGGGCTTGGCTGGATTACTTTTATGAATACATCCAGCCGTCCACCAACGAAAAAGGCCATTGGATCGTCGATGAACAGGGATTTCGGCGGTTTGCGGACGTGGTCAAAGCCATGGAACAGCCGGGCGTCGCCATGAACGAAGTGCGCAAACAGTTGTTGCAACGCGTGTCGCAGCATGCGTCCCAGCAAACCGCCGCAAGCCAAGAGGTGGACAACGAAAAGGTCGTACCCATCCGCCAAGATTTGTCGTACCAAGTGCTGAAACAGACGTTGGATTTGGTCACCCAGTTGGAAACCCGGGTTTCCAACATGGAACTTTATCAAAAAGACATGCTGAAAAAATACGACGAAGTGCTGCAACGCCAAAAAGAAGAATACCGGCAGTCCATCACGATTCATGAAGACATCCGCAATTTGAAAGAAGAAATGTCGGAATTGCGGGAAAAAGTTTCCAATAACTTCCGGGAAATGCAATTTTCCATCGAAATGTTGGAATTGACGGCTCGCGGCCAACGCCGCAAAAAAGAACGGCGGTTTAAATTGTTCAGCTAAATACGGTTCAGCTGATGTTTCCAGCGCGCCAACGGCGCGCATTTTTTGTGCTCCGGAACGCCACATGGTGGGTTGTCCCCTCTTTGTGATACAATCATATCGTTGGACAACGATGACATCGAGGTGAAACCGCACAGATGCCGCTAAACGATGCACAAAAACGCCGCTTCACACCATGGCGTCGGTTCGTATGTGGGCTGTTGCTGTTGGCCATCGGCTGGCTGCCGATCACCGACGGGCCCACAGCCGCAGCGGCAGAAGAAACCATGCAACCGCCTTCTTTGTCCTCGGCGGGTGCCCTTTTGATGGATCTCGATACCGGACAAATCTTATATGAAAAACAAGCGGACCAACCGTTTTATCCGGCCAGCATCACCAAAATTTTGACCGCCATCGTCGCCATCGAAAACGGCGATTTGGACGATGTGGTCACCGTTTCCGAAAATGCGGTGCGGGCCGATGGGACACGGGTCTATCTCGTACCCGGAGAACAAAAAACGCTGCGGGAATTGTTGTATGCCATGATGGTCAACTCGGGCAACGATGCGGCGGTGGCCATTGCAGAACATATCGCCGGTTCGGTGGAGGCGTTTGCCCAACTGATGAACCAAAAGGCCGCCGACTTGGGAGCCACCCATTCCCATTTCGTCAACCCGTCGGGATTGCACGACGACAACCATTACACGACGGCTTACGATATGGCCATCATCGCCCAATACGCCATGCGCAACCCGGTCTTCCGGGAGATCGTCCAGACCAAGACGATGCCGTGGAACGGCGATGAATGGCAATCGCAATTGGTCAACCATAACCGTCTGCTCTGGCAATACGAAGGAGCCACCGGCATCAAAAACGGCTACACATCGAAAGCGAAACAGACGTTTGTCGCCACGGCAAAAAAAGGGGAAACGGAATTGCTGGCAGTCTGCCTGCAAGCGCCATCGCAAGCCGCCATGTACAACGATTTAATAACGCTGTTGAATTACGGATTTGAAGCCTACGAAGCGGTCCCCGCCGTGTCGAAAAACGACCGCTTTTACCCGCCGGATCGGTCGGTCGAGGTGGCGATGCGGACCAGCCGAGACATCCGCATTCTCCGTCCCATCTACACGAGCGAAGGGGAAGAACCGCCGGCCGTCGTGACGAAAGTCGTCATGGACGACGTCCAATACCCGATTCACAAAGGGCAACAAGTGGGCCAATTGCACATTTCTCTGGGGAACAAGCCGATCGTACAGGCGCCACTGTACGCGGCGGAAGCGGTCGTGCCGCCAACGCCAACAAAACAGGAGGAGTTCACCGCCTCCGGCGCGCCCCTGTGGCTCGCTGTCGCCTTGGCGGCGTTGGCCGGGCTCGGATGGGTCGTGGTTTATCGCCAAAAACGAGTTCTCCGCCGGTGGAAAGTCCCGGTGCCTCTTGACAGAAAAAATACCATCCACTAAGATTTCTGAAACAACTGAGAGGTCAGCGGAGGAGGAAACGTTGTGGCCGATGGTGAAAAAAACCGCGTCACCGTGGACATTTACGGCAAAACGTACACCATCCGCGGGGACGCGCCGACGGAATGGATCACGCAAGTGGCCGCCTATGTCGATCAAAAAATGCGCGACATCGCCGGCAGGCATTTGTATTTGGATACGGCGAAAATCGCGGTGCTGGCAGCCCTCAATCTGGCCGACGAATATTTCCGGCTGAAACAGGAGCACGAAACGTTGCTGCAAATGCTCGACGAGGAAGGGAAATGACGCCGTGTACTGGCTCGATCTCGTATTGCTCATTCTGATGCTCGCTGCCGCCTGGATCGGGTATCGGCAAGGCTTTCTCCGGCAACTGGTGCATCTGTTGGCATGGATCGTCGCCCTCATCGTCGCAGCCAAAGCCTATCCCACGGCGGCCGTCTATTTGGCCGATAGTCTGGAATGGCTGCGCCTCGGGGCCGTCCATGCGACGCCGCTGGGCCAATTGATCTTGAACGTCGTCGCCTTTTTCCTGCTCTTTTTCGGCATCCGGCTGTTGATTCGACTGGCCGGATCGTGGCTCGGCATCGTGCACACCATCCCCGTCCTGTCCACCGTCAACCGTTGGCTGGGACTGGGGTTGTCCTTGCTGAAAACCGCCCTCGTCCTGTTTCTCCTCTTTTCCATTCTCTCGCTGTTTCCGGCGGCCCAGACGGCGCTGGCCGATTCTTGGGTCATTCCCCGCCTCCTCCAATGGTCACCCCAATGGCTCGAACACCTTCTCTAATCGGCCGCCAATCCGGCCGCTTCCTTCAACTGTCGCACTTCGTCGTCCGTCAAGGGCCGGTACATCCCCGGCGACAACGCCGGATCTAGCGTCAGCGGCCCCATGGAGAGCCGCTTGAGCGCCACCACGTGTTTTCCGAGCACGCGGAACATCCGTTTAATTTGATGAAACTTTCCCTCGTACAAGGTCACTTCACAATCCGAAACCGTCCCCGCCGACAAAATGGTCAGCTCCGCCGGAAGCGTCCGGGTCCCGTCTTCCAACACGAGCCCGGCGGCAAAGCGGGCCGCGTCTTCTTCCGTCACCCATCCCCTTACCCGCACGGCATATCGCTTCGGCACGTGATGTTTCGGAGACAACAGTCGGTGGGCCAGTTGTCCGTCGTTGGTCAAAAGGAGCAAGCCTTCCGTATCCCGGTCGAGCCTCCCCACGGGAAAGAGCGACGGCGCTCGATCGGCGGCATCCAACAAATCCAGTACCGTCGGCAAAACCGCATCTTCCGTGGCGGTGATGACCCCCGACGGCTTGTTCATTATCAAGTATGTATATCGCCGGTACAAAACGGGCTCATCGTCGACGGTCACCGTATCGTTCTCCGGGTCCACGTGCAGCCCCCCGTCGTCGGCCGGAACGCCGTTGACCGCTACCCGCCCCGCCTTGATCAGCTTTTTCACGTCTTTGCGACTGCCCCATCCCGAGTGGGCCAACAGTTTGTCCAAACGCATGAGGGCCATGGGCAACCCCCTTCGTGCTGTTTTCGCCAAATTTTTGTGTAGTGTATAATTTTTTGTGGACCATGGAGGATGGCTTTTCAAAAAAAGCGCGTCTTGACAAGGAGTGGAGCGAATTGCTGTACAGTCAAATGAGCCGTGACGAACTGCTGCGGGAAGTGGATCGCTTGAGGAAGGAAATGGAAATCCGCAAAGACCAAGGACTGTGGAACGCAGTGGCCGTATTGGAGCAAAAAATCAATATGGCGCTGTCCTACTTGCATAAAGACGACAACGCCATTCAAATTGGACAAACGTATCGCGTGAAAGGTTACCCGGATCGGTTCCGCGTCAGTCGGCTGAGGGGGGTTATGGCCTGGGGAACGTTTGAAAACGAAACGGAAGAACGGGCGTTCCCCATCAACCTGTTGTCCCCGTGGCCCCGTTGACGTCCCAATTTATTCGGACAACTCTTTGGCCAAAACCGCTTTCGCATCGTCGAGATCCATCGCCTGCTCGGAGGCCAAAAACGACCGGTACGCTTCCATCCATTCCGGATGTTGCTTCGTGAAGCGTATAAATTTCACGATTTGGCGCAACGTCTGGGTACTGATGTGGTGTTCGATTCCTTCCACATCTTGATAGATCACCGCCTGATCTTCGACGCCCAACAATTGCAAAAACAGCTCCAACACTTGGTGCCGATCGTGTAAAAATTGGCCCAATTCTTGGCCTTTATCGGTCAATACAATGCCGCCATACTTTTCGTAATTGACCAGGTCTTTATCCCCCATTTTTTGAATCATGCGGGTGACCGACGGCAATTGCAAACCGAGCGCCTGTGCCACATCGCTGACCCTGGCGTAGCCTTTCCGTTGACTGATTTGATAAATTTTTTCCAAATAATCCTCCATGCTGGGGGTGGGCATGGTCATTCCTCCTTGCCAAGACGAACTGCCGAACACCATGTCTTACTTAGTATATGTCACATCAACCGCACGGATCAAGTAAACCCGCCATGGTACACATCCAGCAAACATCATGAGAGGAGGTTCGTACATGCGAGGGTTGGCCATTTTGCTCGCTTTCCAATTGGCCGGTTGGGTGTTGCACGAATGGGGGCACGTGCCGCTGCCGGCTAACGTACTCGGCTTTTTTCTCTTGACCGGCGCGTTGCTGGCCGGCTGGATCCAGATGTCCTGGGTGGAAGACGCCGCCCGCTGGCTGTTGAACCACATGTCCCTTTTTTTTGTGCCGTTGGTCGTCAGCACCATGACGTTTTTCCCGCTGCTGGTTCAACAGGCCCTCCCCATCGTCGCCAGTCTCGTGCTCAGCACGCTGTTCGTCCTGTGGACGACCGCTGGCCTGACCCAGTTCCTCATCAAAAAGAGAAAGGGGGAAACACCCCGTGGAACCGTGGAATAACCCCTTATTTGGCGTCGGCTTGACCGTCGTGCTGTATGCCGCCATGACCCGTTGGCAACAAAAAGTTCGTTGGCTTCATCCGTTGTTTTTTTCTTCGGCCTTGATCATCGTCTTCTTGTTACTGACCGGCATCGATCACGACGCGTATCAAGTAGGCGGCTCGCTCGTCAGCTTTTGGCTCGGGCCGGCCACCGTCGCTTTGGCCGTCCCTTTTGTCCAGCAATTTCAAACGTTTCGCCGCCATATGGCCAGCATTTTATGCGGCGTAACTGCCGGCAGCATCGTCGGCGTCGTCTCCGCCGGGGCCATCGCCTGGTGGCTGGGCGGCCACACGGAAGTCGTGTTGAGCATGCTCCCCAAATCGGTCACGTCGCCCATCTCTGCCGAACTGTCCCTGGAGTTGGGGGGGATCCCGGGCCTGACGGTGGTCGTCACCGTCCTGGCCGGCCTGTTGGGAAACATGTGGGGCTACCCGTTGATGGAACGGCTCGGCATTACCGACCCCGTAGCCCGGGGGACGGCCATGGGAACCGCCGCCCACGGCATCGGCACGGCCCGGGCGTTGCAAGTCTCGCCGCTGGACGGGGGCATGAGCAGTTTCGCCATGGGCCTGGCCGGGCTCATCACCTCCATCTTGGTCATCCCTTTGTACTGGTGGTCGTTCTAGCGGCGGTCCGCTCATTACTGGTCCGGTCCGCGCAAATCGGGTCAGCAGGCGCAAAAAGGCCGCCTGCCTCCAATGCAGGCGGCTGACGGAACCGCCGGTCGGCGCCAGGCCGCCTTCGACGTTACGGCTGATGGGCTTCCCGCAACACCCGCTTCAACACTTTCCCGGCGGCATTGCGCGGCAGTGCATCGACGAATTGGACCATCCGGGGCTTTTTGTAAGAAGCCAAATACCGGGTGCAATGTTCAATGACCTCTTCCGCCGTCAAAGTATGGCCGGGCTTGGGCACCACCACGGCCTTCACCGTCTCGCCCCACGTTGCGTCCGGCACGCCGATGACCGCCGCTTCCAAAATGCCGGGGTGCATGTAGAGCACTTCTTCAATCTCTTTCGGGTAAATGTTCTCCCCGCCGCTGATGATCATGTCTTTTTTGCGGTCCACGACATAAATGAACCCTTCATCGTCTTGCCGCACGAGATCGCCGCTGTGAAACCATCCGCCTTTGAACGCTTCGGCGGTGGCCTCCGGGTTTTTGTAATATTCCTTCATGACCGTGGGACCGCGGTAGACGATCTCACCCACTTCTCCGACCGGAACGTCGTTCATCTCCTCATCGACGATCCGCACTTCCACGTTGGGCGCCGGCAATCCCACCGAATCGGTTTTGCGCAAAATGTGTTCATGGCCCAGCATCGTCGTGCACGGGCTCATCTCGGTCTGGCCGAACGCTTCATACAATTGAGCGTTTGGAAACGTTTGCATAATGCGCTTTTTCAATTCCAACGGCGTCACGGCCCCGCCCGTCGAACAAGAGGTCAACGAACTGAGATCGTACTGGTGGAGCGTCGGCACTTGAAAGAGAAAGTTCCACATGGCCGGCACGAGAAAGAGCGAATTGATGCGCTCCGACTGAATCGTCTCCAATATTTTCACCGGGTCAAATTCGCGGTGAATGACGCTGGTGCCGTCCTGCAACGTCGTCGTGATGAGCGTCGACATGGCGGCCACGTGAAAGAGCGGCGGCACGACCAATTGTTTGTTGTAGGGCTTCCAACCGGAAAAGGCGATGGCATTCATGGAATTCATGTACAAATTTTTGTGGGTCAACACGGCCCCTTTCGGATGTCCGGTGGTGCCCGAGGTGTAGACGATCATGCACGCATCGTCGTCGGTCAGCTGCTCACACGGCGTAAAGGTCGTATGCCGTTCAAAAATTGATTCGTAGCGAATCATGCCCGGCACCTCTTTGTCGCTTCCCACCACGACGATCTTCTGCACCAAGGGCAACTGGTCCCGAATCTCGCGGATGGTATCCACAAACTCGCGGCCGATAAACAAAATTTTGCTGTCGGAATTGTTGACAATATAACGGATCTCATGGCCGGTCAGGCGAAAATTGATGGGCACGCCCACCGTGCCGGCCAATGCCACGGCGAAAAAAATTTCCGGAAACGCCAGTTCGTTTCTGAGAATGAACCCCACCTTGTCGTCATAGCCAAAACCTTCCTGCTGCAGCCACCCCGCCAAGTGCAGCACTTTTGCTTCAAATTGCCGATACGTCACCCGCACGTCTTCATACACGTACGCCTCGACCTCCGGCGAACGGAACGCCGCCCGGCGCAATGCTTCCCCGATGAGCAATTGGCGGGACGAAGCCAAATTGGACGTCGCCATGCCCATTCCCCCTTCAAACCCGGCATTATCGTCAGTATTGTTTTTATTATATCTTTTTTCTTACCTTTTAGTATATAATTTTCCTGAAGAAACATCATTTTCATATTTTCAGTTGGATGATCATTTTTTCTGAAGGGGGAATCATCCGATGTATGAAACGATCCGTTGCGACATCGCCGCACCGATCATGACCATCACGTTGAACCGGCCCGAGCGCCTGAACGCCTTCAACTACACGATGCTGAACGAACTGCTGGCGGCCCTGGATGAGGCCGATGCCAACGACGACGTCCGGGCGGTCATCGTCACGGGGGAAGGGAAGGCGTTTTGCGCCGGGGCCGACTTGGAAAAAGGAGGCCGCACCTTTGCCCGGGAAACTCCCATGGACGAGCACCGGGACGGCGGGGGCCTGTTGTCGCTGCGAATCTTTGCCTTAAAGAAGCCGATCATCGCCGCCATCAACGGCCCGGCCGTGGGCGTGGGCGTCACCATGACGCTGCCCATGGACATCCGCATCGCTTCCACCAACGCCCGCTTCGGCTTTGTGTTCACCCGCCGGGGCATCGTCCCTGAAGCGTGCAGCGGCTGGTTTTTGCCCCGCATCGTCGGCATCAGCCAGGCGTTAGAATGGATTTACACCGGCCGCATTTTCCCCGCCGAAGAAGCGTTGGCCGCGCGCCTCGTCAGCCGCGTCGTCAAGCCAGAAGAACTGTTGCCGACGGCCCAGGCCTTGGCCCGGGAAATCGCCGAGCACACGTCGGCCGTCTCCGTCACCTTGTCCCGCCAGTTGCTGTGGCGGATGCTGGGCGCCGATCACCCGATGGAGTCCCACCGCATCGAATCAAAACTCATCCATTGGACCGGACGCCAGGCCGACGCCCATGAAGGCGTCACCGCTTTTCTGGAGAAGCGGGCTCCTCGTTTCACCATGAAAGTGAGCCGCCACTTGCCGGAATTTTACCCTTGGTGGGAAGAAAAACCGTTCCATCCGTGACGAAACTATCGACCAACGCCGAACGCGGTCCAACCCTTCCATGAATGGAAAGGTCTAAATCAACGGGGAAAAAAGGCGGGCAAACGAGTTGCGGAAACGAATCCACCACGGCTGTTGCTGCAGTTCTTCCCGGGTCACTTCCCGGGCATGCCGCAGATCTTGAAAAAATTGGGTCCGCAGAAGCAAAATGTCTTCCGGGCTGTACAGCAACGCGTTGATCTCAAAATTGGTGTACAGACTGCGGAAATCGAGGTTGGCGGAACCGACCGAAGCCACCAAGTTGTCGCAAACCATGATTTTGGCGTGCAAAAACCCCCGCTGGTACAAATAAATTTTGACACCGGCCTGCAACAATTCGTCAAAATACGACGAACTGGCCCAATACACAAACACGTGGTCCGGCCGGGCCGGAAAGAGCAGCTTGACGTCCACCCCCCGCAAGGCGGCGGTTTTCAACGCCATCAGGAGCGCATCGTCGGGGATGAGATACGGGGTCGTGATGAGCAATTCGTGCTTGGCCTCGTTGATCATGGCAAAATACGCCTGAGCGATGCTCTCCCATTTTTGGTCCGGACCGCCGGGAACGATTTGCACGCCCCGTCGGCCTTCCGTCTCGACAGCCGGAAAATAGACCGGATCGAACAAGTCTTCCTTTGTGGCGGTGTACCAATCGATCAAAAACACCATTTGCAACGAGTGGGCTGCTTCCCCGCGAATGCGCAGTTGCGCGTCCCGCCAGGAAGAAAACCGGCCGCCGGCTACGTACTCGTCGCCGATGTTCATGCCGCCGGTATACGCCACCTGGCCGTCGATGACGACGATCTTCCGGTGGTTTCGGTAGTTGATGCGCACTTGGATAAAGGGGACGCGGGTCGGATAAAACCAGGAAAAGGACACGTTGGGGTGGACCAGGAGCGGTTTGAGAAAGTGGCGGTGCAAATACGCAATCCGCCAACATCCCAACCGGTCCAACAAAATGCGAATGTGCACGCCTTCCCGCGCTTTCTCCAGCAGGGCATCCCGAAGCAACTGACCGGTGTTGTCGGCCTTCCAAATAAAAAATTCCAGGTGAATGTGGTGCTTGG
This sequence comes from Bacillota bacterium, assembly GCA_017577895.1. GTDB lineage: Bacteria > Bacillota > Bacilli > ZCTH02-B2 > ZCTH02-B2 > Bacillus_BB. Next base: position 8,774 of record PKQY01000006.1, on the reverse strand, counting down.
CCTGGCGGATGTCGCGAAGCATCTGTTTCAACCACGGTTCACCGGAAAAGTACAATTCGGTCTCGTTGTGAAACGTCGCCGGCTGCAGGCAACTCCGGTACACCATTTGCTCAAACCGTTCGGAGCGACGGGACGAGTGGTCGCTTGCCGGCCGTTGCCTGGAGCCTTGCGGGAAAATGTTGGCCGCAAATAACTTATGATACAACCGGTTTTTCCGGTAATTCATCCCTAGCAACAAGTAGAGCAGGAGCCCGATCAGCGGCACAAAAATGATGACGATGAGCCACGCCGTGGTGGCCACCGGATTTTTGTTGTTGGAAATGATGACCACACAGACGGAGACGACAAGCAAAAACAACAAAAAGGATAAAAACAGTTCCATCTTTTCACCTTTCAAAGGCAAATATCCTTAAAATTTCAATAAAAAGACGAAAAAACTGCCTTGATTTATTTTCCCTTCCCGCGGGAAAATCGTCAAGGCAGTGCCATCATTCGGTTTGATAAGGCTTTTTATGTCGTACGCTGTTCGCGATGGCTCATTCGCGTTTACTCATTGATGACGGCTTCGGCTTTGCTGCGCATGGAATCGGTGATGGTCACACCCATTTTCGCCGCCGCATCGGCATTGATGACGAGACCCAAATCATCCGGATAACCGACCGGAATGTCCCCTGGGTTCACGCCGTTCTGCAAAATGTCGACGGCCATCATCCCGGTTTTGTAACCCAGCTGGAAGTAATCAAGGCCGTAGGAAGCCAGTGCCCCCCGTTCTACCGAATCGGTTTCGCCGGCGAAGACCGGGATTTTTTGTTCGATGCCGACTTGCAACACCGACTCTAAAGCCGCGACGACGGTGTTATCTTTCGGCACGTAAATGGCGTCCACCCGGCCGATGAGCGATTCCGCCGCCTGTTTCACTTCGGCCATGGTGGCCACGGTCACTTCTTCCGTCTTCAGCCCCAATTTCGTCAACTCTTCTTTGGCCCGCGTCACGTTCACGACGGCGTTTTGTTCCCCGGCGTTGTAAATGATGCCGACGGTTTGCACGTCCGGAAACTCATCTTTAATGAACTGCATCAACAGCGGAATAGCGTCCGGATGCGTATCCGAGGTGCCGGTGACGTTTTTCCCCGGTTTTTCCAAATCACTGACTAAATTGGCACCCAGCGGGTCGGTAATGGCCGTAAACAACACCGGCATGCCTACCGCTTCCGCTTCCTTCACCATGGCCTGGGCCGTCGAGGTGGCGATGGCCAACACCAAATCTTTTTTGTCGGCGACAAAACTTTGCGCGATGGTCGTATTCGTGTTCGGATCACCTTGTGCCAATTTCACGTCGATGTTGCTTTCACTGAATCCGTGATCCAGCAACGCTTGAATGAAACCCTCCCGTGCCGCATCGAGGGAAGGGTGTTCCACCAGTTGGGCAATGCCAATTTTAAACGCCTCATTGCCCGAAGCGGCTCCGTTGTCCTGACTGCTCTGTTCTTGTTCCTGGCCTGACGGCTCCGTCGAAGCGGGTGTATTGCCCCCGCCGCAGGCGGCCAGCATCAGCGCCAACACGAGCCCGACGGCCAGCCAAATCCCCCATCGTTTCTGCGTCATCGTGTTCCTCCCCCTGTCTGTGCTGATGCAATTCTTTAACGCGACAAAACGTCAAACGACCACCGTCTTGTCCTATCTTACTTGCGCTGACAAAATTCTGTCAACTATTTTTCTTTGGCCGAACGGGGCAATACAACGTCCAACGTTTCCCGATCAAAGAACTCTTTATCTCCTGCCACTATCACTTCCACATTCGGATACACTTTGTTGGCGCGGAACGTCCCTTTTAACGCAATGACCGCCCGCGTGCCCGAACGGGTGCCCACTTCGGCGCATTGGACATTGCCATCGGCGTAAATTTCCGATGCGCGGACATACCCTTGGCACTGCACGGAACCGCGGGCGTAGATGCGGCTGTAGTACACCGATTCTTTCACCTGCACGTCGCCGCTGGCTTCAACGGTCGCATTGTTGAGGCTCCGGACGACGATCGAACCCCGGTGCCCTTCATCGTCCGTCAGCACAGCCAATCGGTCGTGAATCTCCTCGGCCAACCGTTCGTAATCCAGCTCCCCATGGCCCAACAACACATGGCGCTGGACGTGGTGGCGCAGTTGTTTTTCCAGCCCCTCGCTCCAATCCTGCAACAGCGGATTTTTACGGACTGCTTCATAAAATTGTTCCACCAATTTGGGCAGGTGTCGAAATTTGTTTTCAAGTAACAGGAATGCCAACTTTCCGGCCGGTTGCTGTTGCAGATCGGGCCGCTGCCGGCGCAACAACTGGATCCCGGCTTGCAAATTCGAGACATTTTCCGCAATTTCCTTCAACAGCTGTCCGATATGCAACATGTCTTCCGAAGGCACGCCGGCGATGAGCCGACCTCCGAACACCGTCTTTTCGGCACGGATGTTCCCTTGGGCCGCGATGCGGGCATTGTTGACGTTTCCGTACAAGTAAACGTTGCCGGCCGCCTCCAGTTCAACCCCATCCAACACGTCACCGTGGACAGCCACGTCCCCTTTAAAGCGGATGCCCCCTTCTTTGAACGTCAAGTCGCCCTTGACGACATGGATCGGCAAAATGCTCACCGTATTGCGGTTCAAGACGGGACGGCCCGAAATTTCTGCAAAGGCTTCCGTCCCCGTTTCGTTGAGCCGGATGCCTTTGCCGGCCTTCATTTCTACCGGCTTGCCCGGTTTATGGGGAATCGGATGACCGGTGACCGTTGTCCCGTCCCGACCCGGTTGCGGGGGATACAAGCGGGCCACCAGCTGTCCTTGTTCCACCGATTCAATGTCCTTCATCAACTGTTGGCGAAAGTGAGAATCCGGACGGTTGAGTATTCCCCAATCGTCCCGATGCACGATCAATTCGATCCGGCCGTCGAGGCCGTCTTCGGCCGGGATGCCTTCGGCCACGACGACCCAGTCCACGGCTCCTTCTTCGGCCAGCCGTTGCAGCCGGTCCTCGCGAATGCCAAACACGACACCCTTGGCCGCCAACGCCGCCTTCAGTTCATCCACACTGAACCGGGGCGCAATTTCGTCCTGCAATGATGCCCGCAACGTCAACGCCGCCCGCGGTTCCGGTTGATCGATCAGCTTGGCGGTGAAACCGTTGATGTATTCGACGCGCATTTTGGCCTGTAACTTATCCTCGGTCAACATCACTTCGACCCGCCGTTCCGGCGGCTGGCTGACCGCTTCCACGACCACCTCTTGCTGTCCGTCATACACAAAGGGGAACACGTCGACGACCTTGCCCGCCGCTTTCAGTTGCACCCCTTTCCCGACCCGAATCGTCGGAAACCGCCCCCGCCCGACGGGCGGCTCAAAGTGCAACCGGCCATCGACAAACCACAAGCGGCCATCCCGATCTTTTGGTTCCGGCTCGGCGGTTTCCGTCTTCTCCTCCGATACCGCCGTCGCCGCTGCCGGGGATTGGCGCAGGCGCAATTCCACTTCCACCCACTTGGGGCCAAACAACCCCCGTTTTTCTTTCTTCACCGTCACCACGACATCTTCCCGCGACCAGCCGGTCTGCGCCAAGCCTTGCCGCACCGCTTCCTCGACCGTCTTCGCCCGGATGCGCACCGCCACTCCACCACCCCCTTGCCCAAACACCACACCGATCCAGAACGGACCACCGTATAGAAACATCGTCTTGGTACGCACCAATCCGGTTCGACATTGAACCTACAAGCAAATAATACCACGAATGGTGTCGGTTGTGTCCAGACAAGAGACAATTTTGTCAACGCTTTCTCACGCGAACAACCGCCTTCCTCCGATCCTTAACCCCTCGTCCACCGGCCGCCTTACTCCACCGTTATGACGCCTTGCACACACCTTTAGCACGGTTGCCTTGCCGGGAGCCCCCTGTTACAATGACGATGACTTGCCAATAGTTTTTGACGATGAGGAGAGTGGCGATGAGCCGTCAATCGGAGCGAAGAACCGTAGTGCAACCCCGCAAAACCCAGCTCATCAATCGACTGAAACGCATCGAAGGACAAGTCCGCGGCATTCAGCGCATGATTCAAGAGGATCGGTACTGTGTTGACATTCTCGTGCAAATTGCCGCTGTCAAATCGGCGGTCGAGCAGGTGGCCATGGTGCTCATCGAAGATCACACCCGCCACTGTGTCAGCCAAGCCATCCAAAACAACCAGCAAGAACAGGCCATCGCCGAACTGATGGACGTCATCCGGCACCTCACCAAATAAGCCATCAGCAAGCCCGCATCCGGCCACTGGTTAAGGGCACTGGTTAAATCATGGTCAATCCGCCGGAGACGCTCAACGTTTGGCCCGTGACGTAAGCCGCCTCGTCAGAGGCAAAATAGCAGACCGCATGGGCGATGTCGGACGGCTGGGCGAGCCGGCGGAACGGAATGGCCTTTTCCAGCGCGGCCGCAATTTTCGGGTTATACGCAGCAATTTCCTGAAACAACGGCGTGTCGGCAGGACCCGGACAGACGACGTTGACATTGATCTGATACCGCGCCATTTCCCGGGCCAACGTTTTGGAAAAAGCGATGACGCCGCCTTTGGCCGCCGCATACACCGCTTCGCCGCTGGAACCGACGCGGCCGGCATCGGAACCGATGTTGACGATTTTTCCGCTCCGCTGCTCGATCATGACGGGTAAAACGGCCTGGCACGTGTAAAAGACGCCCTTTAAGTTGATGGCCAAAATTTTGTCCCACGTCTCTTCCCGGCTGTCCAAAAACGGTTCCACTTTGTCCCAGCCGGCATTGTTGACCAACACATCGATGCGGCCATACGCCCGTTTCGTCTCCTCCACCATGCGCTCCACTTCTTCCCGGACCGTTACATCCACTTTGACCGCCATGGCATGGCCGCCGTTTTGCCGGATGGCTTCCGCCACCGCTTTCGCCGTTTCCTGCCGCACGTCGGCGACAACCACCACCCCGCCTTCCGCAGCCAACGTTTTGCAGATGGCCTCACCAATCCCCTGTCCCCCGCCGGTCACAATGCACACTCTGTCCTTGAGCCGCATCACGTCACACTCCCGTCTACCCACTGGAACTTGTTGTGATAAACATGTGGCTGTTTTCTTTTTGCAGTTATGGCTTCCGGAATTTGGAAAAGTCCGGTTTCCGTTTTTCCACAAACGCGTTTCGCCCTTCCATGGCTTCCTCGGTACGGTAAAACATGGCCAACGACGCCATGGACAACTGGCTGATGCCTTCGATATGGGCCGAGTCGGCGTTAAACGAATACTTCAACATTTTCAGCGCCGTCGGGCTTTTCTCCAGCAGTTTTTGACACCAGATTTCCACTTCTTCCCGCAGCTTTTCGTGGGGCACCACTTTGTTCACGAGCCCCATCTCCAGCGCTTCCTGGGCCGTATATTGCTCGCACAAGTACCAAATTTCCCGGGCCTTCTTCTCGCCGACGATGCGGGCTAAATAGGCCGAACCAAAGCCGGCATCGTAACTTCCGACCCGCGGACCGGCTTGTCCAAACTTGGCCCGCTCCGAAGCAATCGTCAAGTCGCACAACACGTGCAGGACATGGCCGCCGCCGATGGCATAGCCGTTGACCGCGGCAATGACCGGTTTGGGAATGTTCCGGATGACCGCGTGCAACCCTTCGATTTCCAGACCGATGCCCCCTTCCAAACCGCCGCCGGTGCCCGTGTAGCCTTCCCCATCCCGTTCTTTTTGGTCCCCGCCGACGCAGAAGGCCTTGTCTCCCGCACCGGTCAACACGACCACCCCGATAGTGTTGTCATCCCAGGCGTCGCGAAAAGCGTCGATCATCTCCCGGACGGTCAACGAGCGAAAGGCATTGAGCACTTCCGGCCGGTTGATGGTAATCCAAGCCACACCGTCTTTTTTTTCGTACAAAATGTCTCGGTACGCCATAAACATCCTCCTCTTCGATGTCCATACTGTTCCGTGCAATCCGGAAACGTCATGCATACGGCCTAAATCGTTTGCCCAACAGTTCTCGGGCAATGACGATTTTTGGATTGGTTTATCCTTTTTCTTGCATCAGCCGCCGGCGAATTTCTTCCCGCAGTTTGTACTTTTGAATTTTGCCGCTGGGCGTGCGCGGAAACTCGCGGACCACTTCCAGCCGTTCCGGCCAATACGGTTTGGCGACCCCTCTTTCCTCGAGATATTGCTGCAGTTGTGCTAAGGTCAGCGACGCCCCCTCCCGCAAGATGACAAAGGCACAAGCCCGTTCTTGCAAACGGGGGTCCGGCATGGCCACCACGGCGGCATGTTCGATGTCGGGATGGGCGTGCAACACGTTTTCCACCTCGGCCACCGGAATGTTTTCCCCGCCCCGGATGATGACGTCTTTGGCCCGGCCTTGGATGCTCAAATACCCTTGTTCATTGATGATGCCCAAGTCCCCCGTCTGAAACCATTCGCCGCGAAATTGTTGCCGGGTCATCTCGAGGCGTTTGGCATACCCGACGAACAGCGTCGGCCCTTTCACTTCCAGGTGCCCCTGAACGCCGGGCGGCACCGGCTGGCCCTGATTGTCCACGATTCGGATTTCCATGCCGGGCAGCGGAAAACCGTCGGTCGACGTCAACGTCTCCACCGGATCATCCAAACGGCCGATGGTCACCAGCCCGTTCTCCGTCTGCCCCCAGCCGCCCAACACTTTACAAGAAGGCAATTTTTCCACCGCCTCTTCCAACAGCGGTCGGGGAATGGGGGCGCCGGCGCTGATAAAGATACGCAAGGATGAAATGTCGTGATCCTGCAAGTTTTTGGCCCGCAACAGGTCGTAGACAAATGGCGTTGCGCCCATGGTAAACGTGATTTTTTCCTGGGCGATCCATTCGACAAACTTTTCCGGATTCCACACGTCTTGGTACACAGCCCGAGCTCCCAGTTGAATCGGCAGCCGCGCTCCGTACAAAAAACCGGTCAAATGGGCAAACGTCGAAGCCATGTGAATGACGTCGTCGGCGTTCATGTTCAGCCTGCGACGGAGCGCTTCATTGGCGTACATCAGCGTGTTGTGGGTGTGCAAGACACCTTTCGGCTCGCCGGTGGTGCCGGAGGTAAACATGAGCAGCGTCACATCGTTCGGATTGAGGGAAATGCGTTCCAGTTGATGGCCGTACTTCTCTTCCCAATCGGTCGTCATCCACTCCTCGTAGCAGATGGAGGACGGTTCCGTCGGTTGGCCGATGATCAAGACGTGTTGAAGTGACGGCAAATGGTCTTTCATCTTGCCGATCATGGCTTCGTAATCAAAACCGCGAAACTGCTTCGGCGCGATGTACAAATGGGATTCGGCCAAAGCCAACATGAAAGACACTTCCCGCTCCCGGTAAATGGGAATCAACGGGTTGCTGATGGCGCCCACCATCGTCGTGGCCAGATGGATGACGACAAACTCATGCCAGTTCGGGATTTGGAACGACACGACCATGCCCGGTTTGACGCCTAAGTCCAGCAGTCCACCGGCACATCGGCGAACGAGCCGCATCAATTCCCGGTACGTCAAGCGCACCCGCCCGTCGTAAATGACTTCCTTATCGGGCGTTTCCGTCACGTGCCGGTTCAAATCGTCCAAAATGGTCCGGTTCGTCCAATAGCCGTCGGCTTGCATGCGTTGAATGGTCGCTTCATCCAAAATGGTTTCAAACGTCATGGGGACTCCCTCCTTTTCATTCCCGGCGCCCAGATGAAGTGCAAAATTTGTGCCAAAAATAAAAATCCGGCCGCGCCGCAATTTTTCCGACACCACGCGACCGGAACGATTCTATTTTTGCAAAATGTTTATCATTATCGCAAAAATGAATGTCCTTTCCATCTTTCGCCTTTCGCATCGTGTTCCAGACTGTATTTATTCAATTTCCGATACAAACTCGTATAGTGAATGCTGAGCAATTCCGCCGCTTTCATCCGATCTCCCTGACTTTCCTCCAACGCCAAGGAGATCAATTGCTTCTCCACGCTTTCGACCACTTGCTTCAACGATACCGGCCACCGCGTCGGGCGGAACATGGCTTCCGGCGAATGTCCATCGGCCGCCGGACGGGCGTGGTCTAGGTCCATGAGCCGGCGAACATGGCGCATGGTCAAGATCGGATTTTGCTCGTCCACCAACAACACGGCCGCTTCAACGAAATTTTTCAGTTCTCGGACGTTGCCGTACCACGGATATTGCATCATCCAATGCCGGACCTCCTCTTCCATCGTCACGGCCGGCTTGCCGTACTGTTGGGAAAAACGGTGGAGAAACCGTTCCGCCAAATACAAAATATCCTCTTTGCGCTCCCGCAAGGACGGGATGTATAAAGGAAACACCCGCAACCGGTAATACAAGTCGGCCCGAAACTTTTTTTCTTCCACCAACGGCTGCAACGGGCGGTTGGAGGCAGCGATAATGCGCACGTCCACCGGATTGACGTGGGTGCCGCCGATGCGCTCCACTTCCCGTTCTTGCAACACCCGCAACAATTTCCCTTGCATGAAATAAGGCAATTCGGAAATTTCATCCAAAAATAAGGTGCCGCCGTGGGCCAATTCAAATTTTCCCGGTTTGCCGCGGCTGCTGGCCCCGCTGAACGCCCCCGCTTCGTATCCAAAAAACTCCGATTCGAACAATTCTTCCGGGATGGCTGCGCAATTGACACTGACAAAAGGCTTGTTCCGCCGAATGCTCAATTGGTGAATGGCGTGGGCGAACAACTCCTTGCCCGTGCCGCTTTCTCCTTGGATCAACA